>JAPYTP010000030.1:8700-43032 GCA_029941885.1 Myxococcota bacterium | reverse complement strand
CCGCTGCCTCCGGTGACTCGACGAACCCGTCCGGGCAGCGGAACCTGAAGCTCCCGATCGAGCTGCGCGAACCCGCCGATCGAGTGGTCATCATCGCCGGCACCCCCGGAATCGAGGCTGCGGGCCCGGGGCTCGCGACATCCCAGGAACGGGTATCGGATTCGGGCCGAGAGCTCGCGTCCTGGGCTCGCGGCGCCCTCTCCGCGGGTGAGCGGATCGTCGTGACACTCACGCTTCCCGAGAGTCGCTTCGACACGAGCGCCCTCTCGATTCCGCGCGCCGATGTCTGGATCGAACCCGACGACACGCGACTCGCCGTGAACGTCGATCTCACCCTCGTGGTCTCACCGGGCACGCCGATCTCGGGCACCCCCGATGCGCCGCTCATGCACGTCTCGATCCCGAATGGCGCCAGCCTCGATGGCGTCGCACCGGACGCGGAAGCGATGGGCCTCGTCCCGACCCCGGACGGAGGCTTCGACGTATTCGGCCCGGTCGGCCCCGGCGAACATTCCCTCGGGTTCTCCTACCGACTTCCGAGTCGACCCGATGGCGTCACGCTCGAAATGCGTTTTCCACGCGAGGTCGCCACGCTCAACGTGTTCATCGCGGAATCGGAACGCTCCCTCGACAGTGGACGACTCCATCGCCGTCGCCCCTTTCGAAGCGGCACACGCAACTATCTTCACCGCCAAGCCTACACGGTGACGTCGGACGAGGTCGTGGACCTCAGGCTCGAGCCATTGAGCGGAGAGCATCTCCCGCGCCAGACCTCGAGGGCGCTGATGGGCGCCAGCGGCGTAGCCGCCCTGCTCTTCCTGATCGGACCTCTCCTCCGCGTCGGGCGACAGGAAGAAAGCGTCGATCCCCTGCTGATTCGAATTCGCGACGAGCGGGAGGCGGCCTATTCGGCGATCGCCGATCTCGACCACGACCTCGAGACCGGGAAGCTCGACGAGACCGACTACACCGAAATGCGCAGCGAGCTGCGCAGCCAAGCCATCGAACTCTTGCGCAGGGAACGAGCGATCGAGGTCGGGGAGAGCGAGGCCGAGCAGGGTGCGGTGATCTCGCACACCGGGACTTCGTCCACGACCGAGACCGCGTCCGCAACCCAGCCGCCGGTCGCCACGACGACAGGATCGTTCTGTCCCCGCTGCGGCGAACAGGTCGATGCGCGCTGGCGCTTCTGTTCCCATTGCGGTGGCACGCTCTCACCGGGATCGAGCGACGCGGGCGGGAGGGTTTCCCGCGAGGAGACCAGCGGGTGAGTTCGATCCGACTCGTCGGAGAATCGGTCGAAAAGCGCTTCGGACGCGTGGCTGCACTCCGTGCCGTCGATTTCGAGATCGCCCCGGGCGAGTCCATTTCGATCCTCGGGGCGAACGGCGCCGGCAAGAGTAGTCTGCTCAGGATCCTGGCCGGCCTCTCGCGACCGAGTGGCGGCCGCTTCGAGGCGCTTCCGGAAAACCGCAGCCCGTCCTCTCCCGCGAAGCATTCCGGAGCCCCCGAAAGCCTTTCACGTGACGCGCTGCGCGGAGCGGTCGGCTACGTCGGGCATGCGACCCTCCTCTACGGCGAACTCACTGCCCGGGAGAACCTCGAATTCGCCGCCCGCCTCCACGGCCGGCGACCCACAGCCGACCGGATCGACCCCATTCTCGGTGAATTCTCGCTGCTCGAGGTCGCGGAACGGCGCGCGGGCACTTTCTCCCGCGGCATGGCGCAACGCCTGTCGATTGCCCGCGCAATCGTCCACGAGCCCTCGCTGCTGCTGCTCGACGAGCCTTTTACGGGTCTCGACGAGCTCTCCGCAGAGCGCCTGTCGACGCGCCTCACAGCGCAGCGCGAGAGCGGGCGCACCCTCGTCGTCGTGACCCACGACCCGCGCCGGGCGATCGAATTGTCGGACCGCTCGATCGTGCTTCATCGGGGACGCGTACGGGGAAGCCCCTCGAGGGGAGAAGGCGCGGAACCCGACGCTGCTTTCGAGGTCGATGCGTTGCGTGAGAGGCTCTCGACGCTGGCGATGGAAACCGTCGAAGGGAGCGCGGCATGAATGTCGCGCTCACGCTGCTGTGGAAAGATCTCGCAACCGAGTGGCGTTCGCGCGATCGCATCGTCGCGATGACGGTCTTCGCATTTCTCGTCGTCGTCGTTTTCCAGTTCGCCTGGCCACCGATGGAGCCCGAGGAGGCGGTGCGCTTCGCGCCGGGCGTGCTGTGGGTCACCTATGTCTTTGCCGCGGTGATCGGGCTCGGACGAACCTTCGCCATGGAACTCGAGAATGATGCGATGACGGCGCTCGCGCTGGCTCCGGGCACACGGGGTTGGATCTTTCTCGGCAAGGCGGGAGCGACCTGGATCCTGATCTCGCTCGTCCAGGCGATGACCGCCTTCGTATTCGCGATCTTCTTTCGAGTCGACCTGTGGAGCGGGATCGAGGGAACCGCGGCGATCGCGTTGTTGGCCAACGTCGCGATCTGCTCGGTCGGGACGCTGCTCTCGGCGATGAGTGTGCGCAGCCGCTTTCGAGACGTCCTGCTTCCGGTCCTGCTGATTCCGACACTGATTCCGGTCCTCGCAGCCGCCGTTCATGGCACCGCCGCCACGATCGCGGGCGAGGCACCGCCCTTCGCCGCACTCCAGCCGCTGATCGTGATCGGTGGGATCTACGTCATCCTCTGCTTTCTGCTCTTCGACTACGTGCTCGACGAGTAACCACGATTCGCACACGCCTCGAAGGGCGACCCGGAGACTCCATGACCACGCCAACCCCACCGACCCCCGGCGCCTCGGATCGCATCGGCACGAGCCTGCGGCTGCTCGGATGGATCGTACTGGGCCTGATGCCGGTCTATGCCTGGACGGTGATCCAAGCGCCGACCGACTCGGTGCAGGGGATCATGCAGAAAATCCTCTATGTCCATCCGCCCCTCGCCTATGGCGCTTATCTCGGCTTCGTCGCAACCGCGGTCGCCGGCGCACTCTTCCTCTGGCGCGGCCAGGAGCATCACGACCAGCTCGCCATCGCCGGCGCCGAGGTCGGAACACTCTTCTGCACGCTGATGCTGATCACCGGGCCGATCTGGGCGCGCGGCGCCTGGGGCCCTGGCAACTGGTGGGTGTGGGATGCGCGGCTGACCCTGACGCTCCTGCTCTGGTTCGTCTACCTCGCCTACCTGCTGCTTCGGAGCTTCACCGAGGGCGACGAGCGAAGCGCGCGGTTCTCGTCGATCTACGGAATCCTCGGGGTGGTCCTGATTCCGCTCAACTACTGGATCATCGATCTGGTGGGGGGCGCGATGCATCCGGACAACATCGAGTTCGAGGGCGAATCCAAGAGTCTGGGTGAGGGGATGGGCCTCCCCTTCTTCGTCGGGAATTTGACACTCTTCTTCGTTTTCGCCTACCTGCTGATGCTGCGCTGGCGCGTCGGCGTGCTCCGGATCGAGATCGAAAGCCTCGGATTCGAAGACGAATCCGCGGGCGCATAGCCGCTGCCGCCGCCCTGCAGGGCGCATCCACCGGGAGAGGGGCCGGTCAGCCAAATGGCGGTTGACAACGAACCGATGACCGGAAACCATAGATTCATCGGGTTCCCCCGAACACGATGTCACGGCCCACTGTCCCGTTCCCTCAGAAGCGATGGAACGGTTCCTGGATGGAGACCCCCCCCCGCCCCCCCCGACCCGGCAACATCCACGCGCGCCCGCAACGATGATCGAGACTATGATCAAAATTGCAGGCACGGATCGGCAGCGGAAGAGTTCTTCCCTCAAGTGGCCCGAACGTGACCGGGAGCACCCAGGTGCAGCATCCCCCTGGTGGATCCAGACACTTCTGGATCCCCGAGAGGACTTTCGAGTGAGAGGCGTTTAATTGCGCCGAGAACGATTCGCAGGCACCCGCTCGGTGGGAACCAAGTAGGTGTTCGGCGCATCGGAGGCAGCCGATCAGCAAGAGATTCCGCTAAGATGAGTCAGCCAATCCATCGACGGACTGCCCCCTCCGGTCGACCGTCGGTGGCACGAGACTTGCTTTTTCTAGACGACCGAACGAATCGAAATTCGCAGGATCGACCGAGGGACCTCACGAGCAGGCAATCGATCCGACGACATCGAAGTGGGAGGCATCCGAGAAGGATGGCCAGTATGAAGCGCGGCGTTGGATATTGCGAAAACACGGACTGCGAGGACTACGCCAAGGGCGTGTTCCTCCTGAATCACGGTGACACTTTCTACTGTCCTCGCTGCAGGCAGCTCGGCAAGGTGGAAAAAGAACGCGGATTCTACACCGGCAACTCGGACATCTTCAAAGAGGTGCGAGTCGAGTACAACTTCGATCCGATCAATGGTGTGTACCGCGAGATCGCGATCGTCCGCGACGAGAGTCTCTGGGGACGGAACAACGTGTACACGCTCCAGTCGCCCCTGATCAAGACCGAGAAACGAGCACTCAAAGTCGCCGAAGCGATCCTCGCCAACCTGAATCGCTACCGCGGTCTGCTGAACGGCGATGACATCCCGCGCACGACCGAGATCATCCTCTCCTTCGATGATCCCTTCGATGAGTTCTCCCGAAAACTCAAGCAGCTCTCGAAGGAATGGGAAGCCAGCGGTCTGCGCGAGCAGCGACGCTAGCGACGCGCCGTGTTCGAACACGCGCCGCGCCGGGGTTGGACATTCACCGTCACGGAAGCGCCGTCACGGAAGTCCCCGCCAGCGCATCCCGACGTCGATTTTCATCGCCCGCCAGATCGTGAGCACGCCCTGCCAGTCCTCCCGCTCGACAGGACCCGCGGCGTAGTCGAGGGCGCAGGCGAGGGGTTCGCGATACCAGGGAAAAAGCGCCACCGGGGGATCCGCCACGTCGAACCAGGCCAGCCGCGGTGTTTCGTGCGAAGGCGTCTCCGAGCCATCCACGACCCGACATCGATAGATGCGGGCCGTATGCGGTCGAAAGCCCCGACGGACCCAGTCGCCCACGTGCGCTTCGATCGCGACCGAGAGCCCCGTCTCTTCGCTCACTTCCCGGGTAAGGGATTGCTCGAACGTCTCGCCCGATTCGGGGGTGCCGCCGGGCAGCTCCCACCCGAAGAGGTCGCTGCGGATCGACATCAGGACCTCGCTGCCGAGGCCCTTCGGACCCGCGCGCAAGATCACCGCATGCACGATCACGAGCGGCTCGCGCTCGGTCACTCGGGGCGAAACGATTCCCCACCAGGCGGTTCGTACATAATCCTCGACCCCGCCCCAGAAGCGGCCCAGGCGCCCTCGCTCGTGGACGGGAAGGCCACGTCGTCTCCGGTCTCCCGAGGGTCGGCGCCCCTCGCCTAGCGGCGCAGCCGAACCGCTCATCGTCAGTCGATGATCTTGTTGAGCGGATTCTCGACGATGCCCCGCGCGCCCGCTTCGTGGAGCCTCGGGAGCAGATCGCGTACGAAGGACTCCTCGACGATCACGAAGATGTCGACCCACGAGGGATCGGCCAGGGGCGAAATCGTCGGCCGGCCGGCGTCCGGCAGTAGCGAGAGCAGCGTCTCGACCCGGTCTTTGGGTACATTCATCGAAAGCCCGACACGGGTCGCTGCGGCGATCGCACCCATGAGCAGCATCCGCAGTCGCTCGAGCTTGCCTCGCTTCCAGGGGTCCTTAAGCGACGGCCGATGCGCGATCAATCGCGGGGTGCTCTCTAGAAGCAGATCGATCACGCGCAGGTTGTTCGCCCGCAAGCTCGAGCCGGTCTCGGTCACATCGACGATGGCGTCTGCGAGAACGGGCGGCTTGACCTCCGTTGCCCCCCACGAGAACTCGAGCTGCGCTTCGATGCCGAGTTCCGCCAGATAGCGTTCGGTCAGACCCATGACTTCGGTGGCGATTCGCTTGCCCTGCAGATCTTTCGGCGTCTGGAAGGGCGAGTCGTCCTTGACGGCGAGGATCCAACGGACCGGCCCATAATTGGGCCACGGTGCACGAAGATCCGCGAGTTCTTCGACTTCGGCGCCCGTCTCGAGGACCCAATCGAGGCCGGTGATGCCGCAGTCGAGTACGCCTTGCCCGACATAGCGTGCCATCTCCTGGGGGCGGATCAGGATGCATTCGATCTCGGGGTCGTCGATCGAGGGATAGTAGGAGCGGCCGGAGATGCGGACGTCATAGCCGGCCTTCGCAAACAGCGACGTCGTCGTCTCCTGGAGGCTGCCCTTGGGCAATCCGATTCGCAGATTGGGACCCACGTCGCTCATTTCTTGTAGACCTCAGCGGGATCGAATACCTGAATCCCCACCTGTTCGATTTGCCCGCGATCAATGCGGCGGAAGAAACAGTTTCGTTTTCCGGTATGACAGGCAGCACCCCCGACCTGCTCGACCCGCAACACCAACGCGTCACCGTCACAGTCGACGTACAGCCCCTTTAGTTTCTGGACGTTCCCGCTCTCCTCTCCCTTGTGCCAGTACTTCTGTCGACTCCGACTCCAGTAGACGACCTCACCGAGTTCGAGGCTCCGCCGAAGCGATTCCTCGTTCATGTAGGCGACCATCAGGATCTCGCCGGTCTCGTCGTCCTGGGCGATCGCCGTAACGAGACCTCCCGCCTTCTCGAAATCAATGATGGAGATCGGCTCAGTGGACTCGGCGCTCATGGGGTCCTCGGCTCGGGCGATCTGGAAGGGATTCGGAAGTGGGTACGGGAAGGGCGCGGAGGCTACCCGTCTCGGAGTGCCGACGCCAGAAGCCGCTGAATCTCCTCGAGATCCGCCCATTTCTCCCCACGGGCATAGCGCGTGTCGTGGGTGTTTCGTTTGCCCGTCCGGATCACCTTCGCATCCAGGATCGAGCGGGAAACGAGCCACGAAAGCGCGTTGTCGAGAGTCGTGTCCGAGAGCGCCTCGGCCCTTCTCGAATAGCCGAGGAGCTGTGCACTCTCGAAGGCGGACTGGGCCTCTTTGATCAATCCGCTGCGCAGAACGCCCTCTTCGACCGACTCCATCCACGCCAGCACCACACGTACGATCGTGTCATAACACTCGACCACGCCCCGGGTCTGTTCGGCCAGTATCGAGAGCGGTCGATTGCCCTCGGCAGTCGTGACCCATTGATCACCCTCCAGCTCGACCCAACCCTCGCTCTCGAAATGCTCGAGCACGGCTTCACCCCGGGTCAGATAGAGCTCCCGCGAGGCGTAGTACTCGCGATAGAAGACATCGACCCAGATCTCGAGCTCCTGGTGGACGTAGTCGCGACCGAGCCCTGCGAGCACCGCCCTCGACAGCAGGCTCGGGATCACCAGGAAATGGGCAATCGAGTTTCGATAGATATCGAGCGCGCGACGACGGTTGGCCTCGAAGTGCAGAATTTCGCCGCGATGGTCGAGGCGCGACTGGAGCAGATCGCTCCGCTCGAGGAACGCGATGGATTCACGCAACTCCTCGAGATCCCGCTCGAAGGCCGGTGTCAGGCGGACCCCCTGCAGTCGCAACAGGTCCGCGACGTCCCGCATGCCCGTGACGAGATCCTCGCGAAGCAACCCTCGGTGGACACCGCCCAACAGCACGACCGCAGCGACCGACGTCGCGTTGGCCACCGTCGCCCATCCGATTCGTTCGACGAGCGAGTGGCCCAGGCTGCTCACGAACTCGCGCTTCTGGTCTTCGAGGACCGATCTCATCTCGGGCGATGAGATCTGACCGCGCTGCAGGGCTTCGAAGCGCGGACGATGAGTCCCGAGAGCACCCGCCAGGGAGATCGGCTCACCGAAACTCACGTGCACCGATCCGAATCGGCGCTGCAGGTATTTGCGCGCTCGGAAGAGCCCCAGGACGCTCTCCTTGGTCTTCTCGCCCCCATCGAGTTCTTCGATCATGCCCGACTCCTCGACGAGCCGCTCGTAGCTGATGGCGATCGGCACGAAGAAGAGGTCGCGCCGATTGCTCTCGAGGAACGCATCCACGTCCCAGCTGAGCATCCCGAGCCGCGGCGCAAGGGTCTTACCGGTGCGCGACCGTCCCCCCTCGATGAAGAACTCCTGCGTGAAACCCTCCCGAACGAGATAGGCCACGTAGGCGCGAAACACTTCCTTGTAGAGCGGATCGTCGAAGGATTTCCGCAGAAAGAACGCGCCCATGCGACGGAACAGGAATCCGAAGGGACCGAACGCCATGTTCTCCCGTGCAGCGATATGGGGCGGCACGAGGTAGTTCTGGTAGAAGAGCCACGACAGGATCAGGAAGTCGAAATAGGAGCGGTGACTCGGGACGAGCACGATCGGATTGCGTTTCGCATCCTCCGCGATCTCCGCCAGACGATGGACCTCGATCGACGCGAAGAGCCGCTTGAAGATTCCGCCGACGGTCACGGCGCCGAGTGCCAGCCAACTCGAGCCCATGTCGGCCGAAATCTCCCGGAATATCTTCTCGACCTCGCGTTCCGCTCTCTCCGCGGAGCCCCCCTCGCCGCTCGCGCGCACCGCCATCGCGGAACGAACCCCGGAATCCAGCAGCACCTCGCGCAGGACGCGCCAGCGCGGACGGAGTGTCGGTCCCTCGACGACCTTCTCTTCGCGAAAGAGATGGATCAGGACCGCGCGCCGGATCCTCTTGGCGATCCGCTCCCAGCCGTCGCTGGCGTGGACCATCGAGTAGAGGCGGACATCGACGGCGTCGCCGACCTTGACCGTCAGACTGCGGTAGGTCGACAGGAACCGCGCGACCTTGACGAAATCCGACGGCCGCGTGAGCGAGCCGTAGTCCACGTTGAGGAAACGGTTCTGGGTCCGTGGTCCCTTGCGCCAGAAGATGGCCAGGGGCACTACGAAGACTTCCCTCGGCCGGTCACCCGACGCCGAGGCGGAATCCTCCGCGCCTTCCTCGACCACACACCGGACGACCTCGCCCATCAGATCCAATTCGTCGCTTCGCATGCCGCTCTTCCGTCGTCGCAGGAAGGCCCGCAGGCGCTGCGTGCGCAAGAAGAGAAACACGCTGCTCCCGGCGTGAACGTGTTCTCGGATGATCTCCCGATCTTCGCTGTGTTCGACCTCGCGCGGTCGGGCTCGCTTCAGCCGAAGTCCAATCGCGAGCATTTGATGGAGCGGTCGGTAGTAGTAGAAGTGAATCGCATTCGCGAAGCCCGAGAGCCGCAGCCCGTGACGCAGGAAGAGCGCGTTGAAAAGGAAATAGTCCAGCCGGCTGGAGTAGCGCATGACATAGACAACGCTGCCTCGGGCTTCGAGTGCCAAAAGCCTCTCGACGACCGCGGCGTCGAGCGCGAAATGCTTGAAGAAGCGGTCCGCGAAAAAACGGAAGACGAGGTTGAATCGCAGCGTCATCGCCGATCGTGCGGACCGCTTCTGGATCGCGGGCGGGACGGCGGTGGGCGTTGCGCTCGGAGCGTCTTCGGTCGTAGAGACGGTGTCGCTCATCTCGGGTGAGTCGGACATGGTGGCAGCAGGTTACAAAGGGGGCCCGGGACGAGCAACGAAGAACCGGGGGACCCGCTCTCGGGCCCCTCCGGTGCGGCCCATACCGCCACGGCAAACGGATGAGGAGTCGAATCGAAACAGCGCAGCAGATTCCCTCGACCCCGAAAGCTATTCCGGCAACAGGATTTCGCCCGCGCTCATCTTTGCGCCGATCTCCGCGGCAGACCACAGTCCACCGTCTTCCTTCTTCGTCAGGCCATCTGCCGTCACAACCTTCATCTCGGCAATCCGTCCTCCGCCGGCCAGGAAGGTCTTGCCATTCATGTCCTTGGCCAGATCGCTCGCCAGGTAGACCAGGAGCGGCGAAACGAGCTTCGGGTCATAGGCAGCCGCGGCCTTGTCGCTATCGAAGCCCGGGAGATCCTCCGTGAGCCGCGTGTGCGCGACCGGTGCGAGGATGTGGCAGCGAATACCGTAGCGTTCGCCCTCGAGGGCGAGGCAGCGCGTGAACCCCGCGATCCCAGCCTTGGCCGCACCGTAATTGCACTGCCCGAAATTCCCGTTCAGGCCACTGGTAGAGGACGTATTGATGATCACCCCACCCGCGCCCCGCTCCTTCATGTGCAGGAAGACCGGGCGCGTGACGCAGTAGGTCCCCTTGAGGTGAACCGCCACGACGGGGTCCCAGAGATCTTCTGTGGTCTTGGCGAAACTCTTGTCGCGTAGGATACCCGCGTTGTTGATCAGGATGTCGACCTGGCCGAACGCGTCGAGGGCGCTCGCAAGGATCGACTCTCCGCCCTCGACGGTGGACACATTGTCGTAATTCGGCGCGGCCTCGCCACCGGCCGCCTTGATCTGGTCCACGACCTGATCCGCCATCGCCGCACCCGAACCCGAACCGTCCCGAGCACCCCCGAGATCGTTGACGACGACCGCGGCCCCTTCGGCCGCAAGCGCCAAAGCGTGTTCCCGTCCCAACCCACCGCCCGCGCCCGTTACGACAGCGACTTTTCCGTCCAACAAGCCCATTGCGCCACTCCTTGATATTGCTCGGGGTTCCGGTTCCGGACGCCTTCGAATCCGATCGCGATGCCACCGGAACGCATCGCAAGCCCCGGACCCGTCGACTGCTGTCCGCCATGCGGGCAACCGGATCGGCACGTTAGCAGTCGCGCGCCGGCCCCGGGATCAACGCGCGGGATCAAGCGACGATTCATGCGTTAGAATCCGAACGGGAGCAGGCTCCGATGAGTTCGACACGACGACCGGTGTTGGCCGGCGGGGTGAGCCTCGCAGGCCTGTCCGGATTCGGTCTCGCAAGCCGACTTCTCCTCTCACCACGCCCGAGCGACACCCTGGCCCCGGTCGACGATCTCGCGAAGGCGCTCTACCGCTCGCTCTCGGACCGCGGTGTTTCCGAGGCCTTCGTCGGGTACGAACACCCGCTCCGGCAATACCACAACCGCGGAATCGCGGCAGGGGGGGCCTTCACAGATCTTCCGACTCGAGTCTCCCGCCGCCGTCTTCCACTACCGTGGCGAGCCTCACCTTCACGCATTCGTAAACGTCGCCCAGGATGGGGAACGAGCGCTGAGTATCGGTGAAGTCGTCGCAACGAATCCGACCCCGCTCGAATCCGGCGACGTAAGGGCCCTCTTCGAGCGCGTGTTGCGTGAAACGACAGGCGCGACGCTCGCCTATTTCCCGTCGCTCGCGGTTCCCGGGCGATTGCGCGCGGCCCCGATCCGAACGGGCGATCTCTACAACCTCGAAAGCTGGGCAACGAAAACGCTCTCGTCGACCTACGCCTCGACGATCTCTCCCCCGCCGCGCGATCCGAATTCAATCGGCGGGGACGGTCTCTCGGCCCGTCCGAAACCATCCGGCTTGCGATGCCAAGTGGCGTGGCCCGCGATCACGATGAATAGGGCATCAGCGAAGTCGAAATCGTGGAACGCTTCGGTCGACTTCGGAACGCATTGATCGAGAGCGTGAGACGGAACGGTTTTCCGAGCGCGAGCGAAGCGACTGCCTAACACGTCGAGTTCGCACCCCTCAGCGAAAAAGAATCGTACGGAGTTCCGCAAAGGCCTCGAATCCCAGATTCTCGTAGAGCTTCAAGGCGCGCTCGTTGCCTTCTACGACGGCTAGCTGGACGTGGGAAGCGCCGGAGGCAAAGGCTTCGCGCACGATGGAATCCATCCCCCGACGCGCGTAGCCGCGACGGCGAACTTCCGGCCAGGTGTAGACCCCCTGAACCAACCAACCCTCGGGTCGGCTCACGTCCGCATAGGCGACGAAGATCGCCCGGCCGTCTTCGGACACGATTCGCGCTCGGGGTAGACGCCCCTCCACCCACCGTTGGAACCCCTGTGGATCGCCCTCGGCGGGATCGGGCCGGTCCTCTTCCCAGAGACTCGCGCGCGCGGCGTGCACGAGTTCCTCGAGATCCTCACGCCGTGCGGGTCGTGCGACCCCGGGTAGCTCTGGCTCGGCGGCGACCATGGCGTCCGGTCGCAGGCGGTACGCGATCTCGATCCGGTCGATCATCGAGCGGCGACCCGCGCTTTCGAGCGCCTTCCAGATCGGTGCGACGAGTTCCCGATCGCTCTTCAGGAGTCCGCTCGGGATTCGCAGCAGGTAGGGAATCAGAAGATCCCGCGCCTCCGATCCGAGTCCCGACGAGAGAACGACGCTAGGCCGGAGCGCAACGATGCCCTCGATCCGGTTGCCGTCGAAAGCGGCATAGACCTGGGGAGGCACCTCGCCGGCCCCGAGCGACTGCCCGAGCCGCAAGACGTAGTCGATCAGGACGAGGTTCTCATCCGAAGCAGCGCTCAGAAATTCGAGGGCTCGAGCCTGTTCGTGCGATCCCACCCTTCGAGCACGAAGCACCTCGCCCATCGCCTTCCCCATGCCTTCCCCGCGCCTTCTCCAGGCACCTGGACTTTCCGAGGCCTCTCCAGGCTACCGACTTCCATCACCGAACCCGACGGCCTAGGCCTCGAGAATGACGAGGATGTCGCCCTCTTCGATGGCCTGACCCTCCGCGACCTTGATTTCCAGGACGCGACCGCCCTCCGGCGCCTCGACCGGGATCTCCATCTTCATGGACTCGATGATCAAGAGCACATCGTCCTCCTCGACCTCGCTGCCCACCTTCGTCTCGATCTTCCACACATTGCCCGTGATCTGGGCTTCGACCTCGATGCTCAAGGCAATTCTCCTGCCGCCAGATGTGGCTTCGCGCCGTCCGGGCGCACAAGCATGCCGATCCGGGGAGGCGGGGGCAAGCCGCTCGATCCGAGTACGCGAGCCGATGGCCGCACGAATCCGAGTCGAGAACGCGCGGTGCCCGAAGACGCTGCTAACCTACGCCGCCCTCGGAGGAGTCGTGCTCGAGACCGTCACACAGGGATTCAAGAACGCCACAGACCGACTGAAGGGCGTTCGCGAACTCAACGAAGACAGCATCGACGAAGCGCTGCGCGACGTGCGCATGTCGCTGCTCGAGGCGGACGTAGACCTTCAGGTCACGCGATCCTTCCTCGCTCGCGTGAAAGAGCGTGGGCTCGGCGAGAAGGTCAAGACACGCGTCAAGGACCGCACGGGCCGCAAGATCAAGGTCACGCCCGGACAGCATTTCATCAAGATCTGCGAGCAAGAACTCGTCGATCTGATGGGCCCCGTCGATCCCTCTCTGGCGGTTCGATCGGGCCTCACCTCCATCATGCTGGCAGGTCTCCAGGGTGTCGGCAAAACGACCGTTTCTGCCAAACTCGCAGTCCATCTCCAGAAACAGGGTAAGAAGCCGCTGCTCGTCGCCGCCGATGTCTACCGACCCGCAGCGGTCGATCAGCTGAAGACCCTCGGTGCCTCGATCGACGTTCCCGTCCACCACGGCACTGCGGGCGAATTGCCGCCCTCGATCTGCGCCGCTGGCCTCGAACGTGCCAAGCGCGAGGGCTTCACCGCAATCATCTACGACACCGCCGGCCGCCTGGCCGTCGACGATGCGCTGATGTCCGAACTCCAGGAGATCGTCGCCGGCGTCGAACCCGCGAATACACTTCTCGTCTGCGATGCACTGATGGGCCGTGATGCGGTCAACGTGGCGGGAGCATTCGCCGAGAAGATCCAACTCGATGGCGTGGTCCTGACGAAGCTCGACGGCGACGCCCGAGGCGGTGCTGCCCTCGCGGTCAAGGCCGTGACCGGAGTCCCGATCAAATTCCTCGGGACCGGCGAGACCGTCGACCGACTGGAAGAGTTCCGACCGGAGGGGCTCGCGTCACGAATTCTCGGGATGGGCGACATCGTCGGCCTCGTCAAGGATTTCGAGGAAGTCGTCGACGAGAAAGAGGCCGAAGAGGACGCCGAACGAATCCTGAAGGGCGCCTTCGGGCTCGATGACCTGCTGAAGCAGATGCGCATGGTCCAGAAGCTCGGACCGCTCAAGGACGTCTTCTCGAAGATGCCGGGTATCGGCGGACTGGCAGACCAGGTCGACGAGAGCGAGCTCACGAAGGTCGAGTCGATGATCCAGTCGATGACGAAGGCCGAGCGAGCGGAACCCAAGATCATCGACAAGAGCCGCGCCCGGCGGATCGCGCAGGGTTGCGGGCGGAAGATCGCGGACATCGATGGCCTGATCGACCGCTTTGGCCAGATGCGTCAGATGATGAGCGCCCTCGGCAAGCAGAGCGGCCTGCTCTCGGGGCTCCGCGGGGGCGGCATGCCGGCGATGGGAGGGATGCCACCCGGAGGCATGGGCGGCATGGCGGGCATGGATCCCTCCATGCTCCTCGGTGGTGGTGGTGGCGGCCGCGCTGGTGCCACCAAGAAACGGCAGGACCCCAAGGCCCGGAAGAACAAGCGAAAGCAGCAACGAGCCGCTCGGAAGAAGAAAAAGAAGTAGGCTCTAGTCGTTCGGGTCCGCGAGGAACCGCAGCGACCGGGCAGGCAACTCACTCAGTCGGAGCCCCACTGGACCTCCTCACCTCCCTCCGAACACCGACCGTGCGCCTGACGTGACAATCGAAACCTCCCTCCCCCCAATTCATCCCGCGAGCGCGGGCATTCGGCGTTTTTCCGCTCCGATTTTGCTGGCATTCTGCCGATCGGTGGGGGAGAGAGGGAGTACATGAAGCATCTGCTGCGAGTCCTGTTGGTCGTCTCCGCCCTTTCCGTGGTCTCGGGCGTGTTCGCTGCTCGCCCCACGAGTGCCGCCCCCCGCGATTTCCCGAGGCCGGCCGGCCTGGAACGCGACGTGGCCTTCTGGAAACGGATCTACGGCGAGGTCGGCACCGATGCCGGGCTTCTCCACGACACCCGCAACCTCGCGATCGTCTACGAGATCACGAAGATCCCGACCGGCCTCTCCGCGAAGGCGCAGGAGCGCCATACCGACAAACGCAAGAAGCACTACAAAACCCTCCTGCAGAAACTCGCCCGGGGCAAACGCTCGGGCCTCACTGCGGAAGAGAAACGGGTCCTCGCTCTCTTCGGTGACGGCGTCTCCAACTCGACACTCAAGAGATCCGCGAGCCGGGTGCGTTTTCAGCTCGGACAGGCCAACAAGTTTCGGGCAGGCGTGATCCGGTCAGGCGCCTACAAGCCGCACATTCTCTCGAAACTTCGTGACTTGAATCTCCCCCTCGAGATCTCGAATCTGCCCCATGTCGAGTCCTCGTATACCCCCAATGTCTACTCCAGGGTGGGCGCCGCCGGACTCTGGCAGTTCACCCGCTCGACCGGTCGACGTTTCATGCGGGTCGATCATGTCGTCGATGAGCGACTCGACCCCTATCGGGCCTCGATTGCTGCGGCGCGGCTCCTGGAACAGAACTACCGGGTCACGGGCACCTGGCCCCTGGCAATCACCGCCTACAACCACGGCGCCTCCGGAATGCGCCGTGCCGCGCGCAAGCTGGGCACGAAAGACATCACAAAGATCGTTCGTGAGTACCGCTCGCGGACCTTCGGTTTCGCCTCGCGCAACTTCTACGTGGAGTTCCTGGCGGCGACCACCGTGGCCTCGAATCCCGAGTTCTATTTCGGCCCGCTCGTGCTCGATCAACCGATCGCCTTCGACACGATCGACATGCCCTACTACGCGAAACCGAGCCATCTCGCGAAATCGATCGGCGTCGGCCCCATGACCCTCGAGGAGGCGAATCCGGCGCTGCGGTCTTCCGTCTGGCGGGAGTCCAAATATATTCCCAAGGGCTTCAGCCTGCGCGTGCCCCGCGCCTCATTGCCCCGGCCGCTCAGTCAGGGAATCGCTGCCCTGCCCAAGAAACATCAGCATGCCCGCCAGACCCGCGACTCTAATTACGTCGTCCGCCGTGGGGATACGCTGTCGACGATCGCAAGTCGACACCACGTCCGCGTGAGTGAACTCGTCGCGCTGAACGGACTCAAGAGTCGACATCGAATTCGCGTCGGCCAGAAGATCAAGCTCCCCTCGGACGCCGCCACACCGAAGACCCGCGCCGCGTCCTACCGGCCCAAGAAGGCGTCGAAGGTCGACAGTGCGCCCGCCGCCCTTCCCGCGAGCGGATTCTATACCGTCCGGCGCGGTGATAACCTGACCCATATCGCCGACCGCTTCGGCATCACCGTGGCCGAGCTGGTTTCGATGAACGCACTGCGCAGCAGGAATCGCATCGCGGTGGGCCAGCGCCTGCGCGTCACCGCGCGATCGACCCCGGAACCGACGGTGGTCACGGCGGCAACGAGTCCGGTCCAACCCCCCTCCACCCCGGAGACCCCGGATAGCCATCCCGAGGCCGAGGCCGCGCTCAGCCCGGCACGCAGCGCGGCGCTCTCACCGAGCCCGAGTGATTTCGCCGATGCCAGGATGACGAGCGGGAGCGAGCCGACCGCCGCCGAGGCAGCGCTCACGGCGAGCGACGAGAGCCCGACCGAACCGAGTCCGGGCCTGCTCGCGGACCCCTCTGACTACACCGTCGCCAACGACGGCACGATTCTCGTTCAGACGAACGAAACCCTGGGCCACTACGCGGAGTGGCTCGGCCTGCGTGCCAGCCGGCTGCGAAAGATCAACGGACTTCGTTTCGAAGAGCCGGTCATCGTGCAACAACGCCTGCGCCTCGATTTTTCCAGCGTGAATCCCGAAGACTTCGAACGGATCCGGATCGAATATCACCGTTCGCTGCAGGAAGAGTTCTTCGCCGAATGGAAAATCGAGGGAACCTTGATCCATCGGGTAGGGCCTGGTGACTCCCTCTGGATCCTTTCGACCCGCCGCTTCGACGTCCCGATCTGGTTGTTGCGTCAGTACAATCCGGACGTGAATCTCGACGCGCTCTCCGCCGGGACGACGCTCACGGTTCCGAAATTGCGCCAACGCAACTCGCAGAGGAGCTAACCGGAGAGCGTCGCCGGACACGCCGTGACGGGCTGAGCAGTTGCCATTCGCGCGTTCCCTCTAGCGTCACGCCTGGAAGATGAATTCGTCGGGAAGCCGGATCGCGGTCAGCGGACCGCCATAGACGGCGCCGGTGTCAACGCCGATGCTGAAGGGCGAGTTCCAGCGAACGCCGAAATCCTCGTTGGGCGTATGTCCGTAGATCATCGTAACGCCTAGATCATGAGGCAACTCGCCCGAAGTGCGGTTCCAAAGGATGTCCTCGGGGCGCGACTTCCGCAGCGCGTAGGACAGATCACCCGACCGCAAATGATCCTGACTCACACCGGCATGCACGAAGAGGTAGTCGCCTTCGATGTGTGAGAGACGCAGCCCGAGCAGGAAGTCCTCGTGGGCTTTGGGGAGTCGAAACCCTTCGCGACTCGTATCCTCGCGATCGAAGTAGCCGTAGCCTGCAAGCGTCCGATCCCCTCCGTTCAGCAGGAGCGCGTCGCCTCCGAAATAGGCGTCATCGGTCCAGCCGAGGAAATCGAGAAACATCGACTCGTGGTTCCCGAGCAGGAAGACGCATTCATACTCCTGGCCGAGCGAGATCAGCCGCTCGATCACGCCCGGCGAGTCGGGACCGCGATCGATGTAGTCGCCGAGAAACACGAGTCGATCGCCCGCCGTGAGCGGCGTCAGCTCGAGCAGTTCATCGAGCTTCTCGAGCTCACCGTGGATGTCGCCGAAGGCGTAGAGCATGTCGTTTTTATGCCAGCGTAGAACCGGCGGCCTCCCTACCGGCCCCATCGGTTCCTCGAGTCACTCGCTTTATGGCATTCGGGATTCGGCCAGAAATGACTCTTCTCGGCTAGGGGGCGGCCTCCACCTCGAGGTCCCCCTCGTCTCCGGCGGCCACGAGGGGGCCATCCGGCGCGCAGACAGGCCTGCGATTCGCCAGCTGTCCGCAGGCGGCGTCGATATCGCGACCTCGATCGCGACGCAGGGTCACGCGCAACCCTGCGTCATGGAGCACGGCTGCGAAGCGATCGACGACTTCCGGGGTCGGGGCCCGATAGGGTGCGTCCCGGTGCGGATTCATCGGAATGATGTTCAGCTTCGACGGAATCCCATCGAGCAGCCCGGGCAGGCGCCTCGCGTCCTCGACGGAGTCGTTCACGCCTTCCATGAGCGTGTACTCGAAAAAGACCGGCCGCCGGCGATGGATATTGGGCTCCTCGCGGAGGGTGTGGAGCAATTCCGCGATCGGAAAGCGCTTATTGAGCGGCACCAGCACGTCGCGAACCTCATCCGTCGTGGCGTGCAGACTGACGGCGAGATGGATCGGGGCGACCTCGAGAAGCGGGCCGATCTGCGGCAGTACGCCCGCCGTGGAGACCGTCACGCGTCGAGGCGCGAGTGCGAAGGATTTCGGGTCGGTCAGGATCCGGATCGCTTCCGAGACGGCGGGAAGATTCAGGAGCGGCTCGCCCATCCCCATGAACACCAGATTGGTCAGGGTCGTCCCCTCCTCCATCTGGCGCATCGCCTGCAAGATCTGATCGACGATTTCCGCGGTCGTGAGGTTGCGGGTGAACCCGAGCGCCCCGGTCGCACAGAAGCTGCACGTGAGTGGACAACCGACCTGAGTCGAAACGCAGAGGGTATTCCGTCGCTCCTCGGGAATCAGCACGGCTTCGATTCGGACGCCGTCGAGCGCCGCGAGCAGAAGCTTCTGGGTCCCGTCCGTCGAGCGCTGGGTTTCGACGACCTCGAGCGAGCGCAGGTCGAATTCGCGCGCGAGTTCGCTGCGGATCGCCGCGGGCAGATTCGTCATCCGATCGAGATCGTCGACACCGTTCTTGTAGAGCCAGGTCGCCAGTTGGTCACCGCGATAAGCCGGCCAGCCGCGTGCCTTGAAGAGCTTCCGCAGCGCCTCGCGGGAGTAATCCTTCAGGTTGGGACGTCGCTTCGCGTGTCGACTCTCGGTTGCAGAGGTCATCGTGCGCGCCCCGAGCAGGGCCGATCCGGACGAGTCCGCCCGCGATGCGCGTTGGGGCTCGGGCGGTACGTGAAAAAATGCAATGGCCGGCCCTCGGCGCGCCACTGTTCCTCATAGCCGGTCCGCATGCGGTCGGCGACCTCCGAGACGAACGGGAACGGGGCATTGAGGTTCTCGAGCCGCGGTGACCTCGATAGGACCTCGTCGATCTGAAGGGCGTAGGGAACATCGTCGGTGGCCACGAAGAGCGTCCCCGACGCCTTCAGGGCCACCGCGGCGTCCCCCACGAAACCGGTCCGGATCAATCGACGGTGGGCGTGGCGCCCCTTGGGCCAGGGGTCAGTGAAGTTGATCCAGATCGCGTCGAGGCTCTCGGGTTCGAAGAGCACCTGGATCGCATGCTCCGCCCGATCGTCCACCAGGCGCACGTTCTCGAGCTTCGCGCGGGCGACCTTGCGGGCCATCTTGAGTGTGCGCTTCCAGGACACTTCGATGCCGATGAACTGGACTCGGGGCTCGCGGGCCGCCATCGCCAGCAGGAACTCGCCCCGGCCGAAGCCGATCTCGAGAACGCGCCGAGGCGTCTGTTCGAGGCCATCCGGGGGGGCTCCGGATCGAGATCCGCAGGCCGACTTCATCGTCGAGGCAAACACCAACGTCCACCCCTTCTCGGCGACGTCGCTGAGAGGAACGCGGGGATCCTCACCGGGGATCTCGTATTTGAGGGAGCGGCCCATGGATTACGGCCGGGATCCTAATGGAGACCCGACGCCTCCGCCGCGCGCCGTTCGCCCAGTTGGCCGACGATGTGCTTCACGACCTTGCCCGCTGCGCCCTCGAGGTCCTGAACGTCCACCACGGGGACCGAGAACATCTCCGCGCGCTCGAGCAGGTCTTCCTGGATCGTGAAGATCTCCTGAAAGTTGCGCACGTAGCGCTCCGTCGCCCGGGCGCCGCGGCCGTGGCCACGCGCGACGAGATGCGCATGCAGGGATTCGCGATCCTCGTCCGCCGCGAGCAGGAAGAACACATGGGCGCGATCCTGCCACTCGCTCAGGTCGAAGAGCCCAGGCACGATGCTCACACCGTCGAGCACTGTGCTGGTCCCCTCGATGATCGCGCGCTCGATCACGGCGCGGACCCCGACCGAGACCGTTCGCGATTGCTCGAGAAATCCTTCGATGACGGGATCGAGGCCATCACGAACTTCGGTCAGCAGCCGCGTGTGGGCTTCGAAGCTCGACACGTGGAGTGTCGGCACGAGATCGTCCGACAACATCACCCGCATCACGTCGCGAATGGAGTCCGTTGAGAGCACCCGCCCGATCGAGAGCCTGCGTGCGACTTCGAGGGCCAGGGACGATTTCCCGACGCCGCTGGTTCCTCCGAGCAAGAGGATCAGGGGGCGCTCGTCCTCATTCTGAAAGGATCGCCAGTTGAGATATCGACTTGCGGAGTTTTCGCCGAAGCGCCGCTGCAGGATTCCGGCGCTCAGCTCTCGAATCGAATCGCGAGTGACACTTCGCTCTCTGCCCCCGCTCAAGTCGCGTTCGATCTCGACGACCGCTTCGAAGGCCTGGAGGGGCTTGAGACCCGCCGCGAGCAGCGAGAGCTGAAGGCGACCGGAATTGAAGGGCCAGCGACCGTCCTTCCCGAGAACGGCCAGCTGATCCGCAAATAAGGAATCCGACCGGTCGACCTCACCGGGGGCGGACTCGACGGTCAGCTCCCGCACGAGTTCGCGCAGCTCATCCTTGGTGATCAGCTGCCGACCCGAAACCTGCTTCCAGACGGCCTGGGCGATCTCGTAGGCATTTTCGAAGGAAATGCCCTGCTCCGTCAGCGAATGAACCAGGATCCCGCGCATGAAAGGCCGGTGCGCTCCGTGATCGTCGACCCGAACCCGGGTCAAACTCGCGGACTGCTCCTCCCCCTCGTCGTCTTCGAGATCCGTCTCCGCGCCGCGGCGGGAAGTGAAGCGAGACATCGACCCACGGGGAATCGAGGGATCGCCAGAGCGCTCCGCGGGAGAGTGATTCCCACTGTCCTCTTCCTTGTCGCGATCCTGTATCTGCTTATTCGACACGGTCTAGGACAATACCAGCCCCCGAGAGGCCGCGTCAGGAGGCTGGGCACCCCAACGCACCTCGATCCAATAGATGGGATACTCGCCCGAGGTGGCAGAAATTTTTCGCCCTCACCGCGACAAATCCCGCGGCTTTTGGCTTGACTTGGGCCACTGCCACTCATTTACTCTGGGGGTTCGCTCGGATCCCGGGTCAATCCCGGAGCCTCCGAAGCGACGCGGACGGCCCCACACGATTCTCACGGGCATCTGGCCTCTCGCCGTCGAGGCGTCGAGGAGCGAGCGAATCGAAGCCCACAGCAGGTAAGAGGGCCCGCGATTGGGCTTTGGAGAAGGCAGTGGACGATCGTCGAATTTCCTCGGAGGACGCACGATTGGCAGGGGCCAACAGCTCGGGTGGGTTTGGAGGGCAGGAGCCGAATTCGCTGAGGGCGGACGTCGGGTTGCCAGATGGCGGGCAAGTGGTCGCCGTGCCGCGACGGGTGCCGAGTGTCGCGAAGGCCCATTTCAAGACACGAGATGTCGTGGATCTGCTGGGCTTGTCGCGCAGGCAGTTGCAGTATTGGGCCAAGACCGGCCTGATCGAGCCCTCCGCGCGCACTCCCGGCGGGCATCACCGATACAGCTTCGACGATCTGGTCGCGCTGAAAGCGACCAAGCGGCTGATCGACGCCGGCGTATCGGTCCAGAAGATTCGCAAGAGCGTGCGCGCGCTTCAGGAACTGCTCCCGCGAGTTGGAAGACCGCTCTCGGAGCTCGTGCTGGTCGCGACCGGCGACGTGGTCCTGGTCTTCCGCGACGACACGGTCTTCGAGGCCGTCAGCGGCCAGGAATGGGTTTTCGAGGTCGCCGATTTCGAACGTGAGGTTTCGACGTATCGTTTGCGTAAACACACACGGGCCGGGGCGATCTCCGACGGCGTATCGCCGATCGGGGACGAAACTGGCGGGATTCAAAACGGGATACCGGCCAAGCCCGGACCACGGGGGGCCAAGCGCCTCGACAAGAACTGGAGTCAGACCGGCTGAACGAAGTGCTTGCCACTGACTACGACACATCGAATCCACGGGAATCGATGTGGGGCCATCGGGTCGATGGATCGACTCATGATGGCCAGACAGGATCGCACGTCGGCACCCATTCAGGGTTTCTGACGAACGCCTCGGGGGGGGGACGTTATGCGGGTCATCGCCATCGTCAATCAAAAAGGCGGCTGTGGAAAGACAACCACCACGGTCAATCTCGCGGGCGCTCTGGCGGCCGACGGGAATCGAGTCCTGATCATCGATATGGATCCGCAGGCTCACGCCACGCTCGCTGTCGGACTCGAACCCGACGACCTCGAGGTCAATCTCTACGAGGTCCTGGTCGAACCGTCCGGAGCGAGCCGCCTCGATTCGGTCATCATCGACGTGAACGATCAGATCGGCATTGCTCCATCGAGCATCGTCTTGTCCGCCCTCGAGCAGAAACTGGCCACCGAGCGCCACGACGCGCGCACGGAACGTCTCTCCGCTGCCCTCGACACGCTGCCGCCGCTCTACGATTACGTCCTCATCGATTGCCCGCCGAACGTCGGACTGCTGACGTTCAATGCTCTGCGTGCCGCGAGCGAAGTCCTCGTGCCCCTCGAGACGAGCTTTTTTGCGATCGACGGAGTCCAGAAGCTGCTCGAAACGATCAGCCTGCTCTCCGACCGCATCGGACACCACCTGGACGTTCGGGTCCTCCCGACTCTTTACGACGGACGAACCCGGTACGCTCGACAGACCCTGGGCGATATCCGAGAGCTCTTCAAGGAGCTCTGTTTCGATTCGGTGATCCGCTTGAACGTCAAGCTCCGAGAAGCAGCGCGGCAGGGTCTGCCGATCTCGCTTTACGCTCCCTCCGCGAATGGTGCCCTGGACTACGCCTCCGTCGCAATCGAACTCGCCGCCTCGCCACCGAACCAGGTGACGACGCGCACCGGGACCCTCGAAGAGGGCGAGGAAGATGAGGTGGCCACCCTCCCGCGCGAGGTCGTCGTCCGATTCAAGGACTCCTCGGCGGGAGACGTGCGAATCGCTGGAGACTTCAACGGTTGGGTACCCGACCGAGGCGTCCGCTCGCTGATCGCATCCGAAGGGCAGGAGCGTGTGTGGACGAAGGTCCTCACTCTCGAGCCCGGATCCTACCAATACCGTTATGTGGTCGATGGAGAATGGCGGGAGGACCCGACCAATCCCGATTCGGCACCCGGACCCACGGGCCAACCGAATTCGATTCTTCACGTTCGCTAGCTGCTGCTGCAAGGGGTACTCTGCCAGTCACGACCGCTCCGATCCAACCGTGTCGACCCTGACCGCAATCTTTCGAGGGACACCTTGCCGCGCGATCTCGCCGATGTCCTGCACTATTTCCTCCCCGAGCTCGAGGACGGCGTTCCCACCCGCCCCGCGCCGGCATTCCCGAGCGACATCTCGGCCGATCGCAACGACGCGCCGTATCCCTCCATCGTCCCCGTCACGAATCGACCACCACCGCCGATGCCGATCCTCGGCCTGCCGATCGGTGAGCGCGACGTCGTGCGCGCCGCCCTGGCCTGGAACCTGGCGATCGAAACGACTCGACTGGGCGGCTCGGCCGTCATCCTCGCCCCGGACACGGATCGTGGGTCCGCTCTCTGGCCCGAGCCTGGCGTCGGCCCCCTCGGCAGCGAAATGCTCTTCTGTCCCGCCCCCGACCTCGGGAGTCTCTATCGGGCAGCCGCGGATCTCGCCGCCGAGCGCGCAGAAAAGGCGCGACGAGGCGGGATCGTGTTCGTGCGAATCCCTCCCATGTGGCTGGTCGATGAGAGGGCACCGACGCATGCGATTCGCTGGCTGCTGCTGCTCAGCTCTTCCGATCGGCGCGACCTTGGCGAAGCTCTCGATCTCACGCGCGCGCTCGTTGCCGCGCATCCCGATGTCGAGGTTGGTCTGACCGTGCACGGCGCGAACACGATTGCGGAGGCCCGATCCGCCTTCGAGACACTCGCCCGCCTGTCCGAGGAAGAACTCGGACTCGTCCTGATCAGCTATGGACTGCTGGTCGATGATCTCCACGTGTATCGCGCCATCGCGGCACAGCGCCCGATCGGGTTGGCCCACCCCCAGGCACCTGCCAGCCGCGCTCTGACGGACGTAGCGCGGCTTCTCTACGAAGACGCAAGGAGCCGAGTCCTTGGCTGAACTCGAGTGGCAGGGGATCCCGGAGCAGGCGTCGCTACGACGAGCGCTACGACATGCACTCCGTCGAGCCGAGCCGACCCTGCGCGTGATCGCCGAGGATTTTCTCGCTGAATCGACGCCGATCGATCTGCTTGCGATCGGAGCCGGAGGCGATCTCTTGAGCCTCCGGATCGGAGGGGAAAGCGAGGAAACCAGTCTCTTCACTCGGGCCCTGGCGGATCTCGCGTGGCTGCGGCCGCGGCGACGAGATCTGCTGAAACTTGCCCCCGGTCTCGGGCTTGAAGCGACGGCGGAGCCCCGGGCAATGATTTTCTGTCCACATTTCACCTCCGAGAGCCGCCTGGCTGCCGAGAGTCTTGCCGTCCGATCCCTCGAGCTACTCGACTACCGCTGCCTGAAAAGACAGGGGCAACTCATGTTGCTGCTGGAGCGCCGCGCGCCGGCCGTCGATCGTCCCGAGTTCCAGGCCCCCGAGCCGGACGACCTTGGCCTCCGTTTGGGCGAGTCGAATGACCAGGCCGACCCGACCGCTTCGCCGTCTCACAATCGCCTTAGCGGCCCGCCGGGCCCCTCCACCTTCCGCACGGGCCTCACCGACGCGGACCTGAGGCTCGAGTCGACAGGCGAACGCGCGAATCGCTGACGTCGCCTCGCCGTCCCCCCGTTTCGTCTGCCCTCCCCCGCAAGCCTCTCTGCCGAGCCTGCATCGTGCGCCTGCTATCCCAAACTAGATTCAATTTAGATCTGACGGATCATCAGAGAGCTCTCTCGCTGCCCCCACTGGGGAGTAGGAAAAAAGCACCGGCGATTCTCGTCACCGGTGACAAATTTTGACACCCCGACCGACCTCGTGGCTACATCCCATCTGGGGGCTTCCTCTTGATCGATCTGGGAGATCGGGAAGCAGGAAGATTCGAAGGATTCGGCTTTGACTGTCAGCAGCAGTACACGCGGTAACAGAGGCTCCATTCTTGGTAGCCAATCGAACGAGGCACCCGACCAACGGGACGCGATGGGGGCGCCTGCGTCCGGACCCCCTGTGACGCCGGCCTCTGTTGGCCCGGCCGGTGAGACGCCCGAGCGATCGCGATCCGTCGAATCTGACGAGATGCTCGTCGACCGGGTGCGGGGCGGCGATCGCTCCGCCTTCGACGAGATCTATCGACGCTACTTCAAACGCGTCTACGCCTTCCTCGACAAGCGCCTCCGCAACCGCGCCGACACCGAGGAGACGACCCAGGAAGTCTTCATCAACATCTTCTCGTCCCTCGATTCGTTCCGGGGCGACGCGCCTTTTGCAGCCTGGATCTTTGGGCTGTCTCGGCGCACGCTCGCGGCCCGCTTCCGACGCAAGCGCCACCCCACCGTACCGCTCTTCGAGGAGGATGAAGAACAGTCCTTCTCGAGCCTGTCGGCGTCCAGCCGCTCAGGCGAGGCCACGCCGCTCGAGAACTACGAGATGCACGAGCGAGCGGAACAGCTCAGCCACGTGCTCGAACACGGGGTGACGGAGGAGCAGCGCCAGCTCTTCGAACTGCATCACATCCAATCGATGCCGATCGCCGAGATCGCCCAGACGCTGTCCAAGTCCGAGGATTCGGTGAAGTCGAATCTATACCGGACCCGCAAGTTGCTCCTGCGTTAGCGCGCAAACGAGATCCCGACGATCGCTGCCAGACCGGCGATCACGCTCGCTCCCCCTCGTCCCTTTGCCCCTGCCCCTGCTTTCCCCCTCCCCTCCCAATTCCACCGTCTTCCCATGCCGCGAGCGAACCCACGCCGCTATGCGGATGAACCGGCTGCTAAGGTTCGCGCGATGTCGAAATCGCCCGTATTCCGACCCCACGACGAAGCACCCGCGATCGCCACTTTTCGTGCGATCGTCCCCGGGCCGGCGTGGGCCGGCCTAGATGCACGAAAGTTCGACTACGTCTCCCGCGGCGATTTCGTGGAGGGCCGGGTCTACCTGCCGGCGACGACCCCCGACCGACTGGCACCGCTCGTACTCCTGACCCACGGCACCGGCGAATCCGCGGCCTCCGAATCCCTGGACTTCGCTGCGAGCTGGGTCCGCAACGGATTCGCGGTCGCGGCGATCGATCTGCCGCTGCACGGCCGCCGAACGAGTCCAAAACTGTCGGAGCGGCTCTTCCGGACCCTCGGCGAGCTGGCGCGGGGCGAAGAGATCGGCGCCGATTCTCGTGCCCTGGCGGAGGAATTCGCCCGCCAGGCGACCTCTGATCTGATCCGCGGGATCGATGCCCTGTGCGCGCTGCCCGAAGTGGACTCCGCGCGCATCGGGCTGGTCGGGCTAGGGATCGGGGCCACGGTCAGCGCCTACCTGCTTGCCCACGACGATCGAGCGAGCGCCTTCGTTGTGGCCGGGGGAGCCGGCCGACTCGAAGACACCGAACTCGATCCGGCGGCGAGACTGGCGGAGCGAGGCCCGAGGCTTTCGTGCCAGACGCTCGTGATCGCGATCGCCGGAGCCCCCGATGTCGCGCCGGGGGCGGCACGAGCACTCTTCGAGGCGGTATCCGAGCCGAAAGAGTTCGCGGAGATCAGCGCCGGACCGGTCGCTCTAGCCGGTATTCCCCAGGAGGCATCCAAGCACACGGCCGCTTTCCTCGAAAAACACCTCGCGCCCTGACCACAGCCGGCTGAGTTCAGCCTTGTTCCCGGGCTCCGGCCGCCCTCGGGCGGACATCGTCCGGGTGCGCACGTAGGACGAGCAGTGTCCCCGCCGTAACGAGGGAAGGCAGGATCAGCAGGTTGAGTCCGGGCACCAGGCAAGCACCGAATGCGACGCCGCCGAATCCGACCATGGTCGGAAGCTCGGACCAGAGCCAGCGCCGACGCGATCCGAAGGGGACGCCCCTACGGTCGAGCGCGAAACCGGCGTAGTCGAGCGGAAGGAAGAGGATCGTCGTCGCCACCAGCAGGGGGCCGGTCACGAGATAGGCACCCGGAAACACGAAACCCGCCAGGGTCAGGGTGAGCCAGAGGCCGCCGAGGAAGGCCATCCGCTGCAATTCCGCGGCAAAACTATTCAGCGCTCCTGCGAGCAGAGACGAGGATTCGGGTCCCGAGGCCGGCGGATGACCGAGTGCGATGGCCTCGACCCGTAGGGAGAGCTGGTCGAGGAACGGCGCGGCCGCCAGATTCGCGACGAGCAGTCCCGCGACCACCGACACCGCAAAACTCACGAGGACCGCGAACCAGCCGAGCAACCAGAAGAGCGCCTTCCCCGGCCCCACCCAGAGCCAGGTCCACCATTGCGTCGACTCGAGAACCGGAAGCATCTCCGCAATGATCTGCTGGATGGCTTCGAAATGGGTCCAGAAGAGGGTGATCGCACCCGCAACTCCGACGACGGCAAAGAGCACGGGGATCAGCGCGAGAGGCCAGAGCCGACGCTCCCGGCGCAGGAAACCAAGACCTTCCGAGAGGAGCATCACACCTAGCCCTAATCGAGAGATCAGTCCAGCTTGATCGCGATCGGTCGTATGGATCACACGGGCCTCCCGGGCGAGACCTTACCGGAAGCGCGTGCGGCCGCCGTCAGGAGGCGATGTTCCCACCCAGACGGAGGGCTGCGATCCGTTCGAGCACTTCGTCGCGGCGGCTCTCCATCTCGCTTTCGGTGTCCGCTTCGAGATTCAGACGCAGGACAGGTTCGGTATTCGAGGCCCGAATATTGAACCACCAGCTGGGATATCGGACGAGCAGACCGTCGAGGCGGGATACCTCCGGTGCGTCTGCGTGCTCCGCGGCGATCGATTCGATGACGAAATCCGTATCTTTCACGCGACTGTTGATCTCACCACTGGCGGAATAACATCGAAGCGGATCGATCAATTCGCCGAGCGGTCGTCCCTCCGCTCCCAATACGTCGAGCATCGCGACCAGGGCCGCGATGCCGTCGTCCGCAATCAGATTCTTTGAAAAGCGGAAATACAGATGCCCTGACAGCTCGCCCGCGAAGATCGCGCCCTCTTCGCGCATCTGCGCCTTGACGAAGGAATGGCCCACTCGACACATCCCTGCCTCGCCTCCGTTTCGCTCGATCTCCTCCGCAACGACACGGCTCGAACGCAGATCGTAGAGGACGCGCGCTCCTGCATGTCGGGTCAGCACCCTGCGCGCGATCAGGGCCGTCGCGAGGTCCGCAGAGATCGGTTCGCCGCTCCCATCCACGAAGACCGCACGATCCCCATCCCCATCGAAGGCCACGCCGAAATCGGCCCCCTCGCGGCGAACGGCCTCGGAGACGTCTCGCAGATTCTCGACCTTGAGCGGATCCGCCTCGTGATTAGGAAAGGACCCGTCGGGTTCGAAATAGAGCCGGATCACGTCGACCGGCAGCGCCGCGAGAACCGGTTCGAGCCCGACCGACGCCATGCCGTTTCCACAGTCGATCGCGATCTTGAGGGGGGGTCGATGCTCCCCGACCGAGAGGGCGTGTTCTGCATAGGAATCCACCACGTCGTGTTCGCTCACCGCGCCGCGCTCGGCGGCCTTCGGAGCATCGGAGCGTACCGGAACGAACGCCTCGATCTCCTTCAGTCCGCTGGCCTCGCCGACCGGAACCGCATGGGCCCGACAGATCTTGAAGCCGTTGTATTCGCCCGGATTATGGGAGGCCGTGACCATCACCCCCGCCTCGGCGCGCAGTCGCTCGACGGCGAAATAGAGCATGGGCGTCGCGACCAATCCGATATCGAGAACGTCCACGCCCTCGTCACGAATTCCATCGACCAGGGCGCCAGTCAGGTCGGGGGAGTGGACCCGAGCATCCCGACCCACAGCGATCGGACCGGTTCCGATGAAGAACGCGATCGCCCGACCGATCGAATAGGCTTTTTCCGAATCGAGTTCATCCGGAACGATTCCGCGGACGTCGTACGCCTTGAAGAGTGCCATGGCCGTGGAGTCTAGCCTCCGCCTCGAGCATTCAATGAATGCGGTGAGTGGGTGGGTGGATCCTCGTCCCGATCCATCCGGGGGCCGACCCCGCCTCGACTCGCGGCGCTTGACCGGGTCTCGCCCCGACGGCACCATGCTGCCCGATCGCGCCACTCCTGCGCGCGCGGAGGCTCCGATGTTCGGAATGGGACCGATGGAACTCGGGATCATCCTCGTGATAGTGGTCGTTCTGTTCGGAGCCCGACGCCTCCCCGAAATCGGCTCCGGGTTCGGCAAGGCGATCAAGAATTTCAAGGCCGGTATCTCCGGCGATGACGAAATCGACGTCACCCCGGAAAAGGACAAGGTCGATCAGGGCGACGAATCCGATTCGGCGTCGAGCTGACCCGACACCGCTGCCCCGACGCGCGATTCGCCGACCTCGAGAAGTACACGCTGTGCCTGGTCCGGAAGCTGGTCGCTGAACAAGAGGGCCTCGAAAGTCCGGGCCTCACCCGGAGCGAGCGGGGTTCCGACGAGACGGCGTGAGGCCGCGATCGCCCGCGCTGCGATCGTCTCGGGGGCTGCCTCCCGCAGGATCGTCTTCGAGATCGGGACACCAGCCTGAATCGGCATCGCCGCCAATCGTTCCCCCGCTCCATCGAGCAGCGCAAGCTGGATGACGCCGGGCCAGATGGCCTTGATGCCGGTGTTCCGAATCTGACCTTCGAAGCGCAGGATCGGTCCCGAGCGACTGGTCTCGACCCATCCCGACGAGGTCGTCTCGGCGTAGAGCGGACCGTGGCTCACTACCTGGGGTGCTTGTGCCCAGCGCGCCCACTCGGTCTGCAGCGCAAGGAAGAGGACGCCGC
Source organism: Myxococcota bacterium (assembly GCA_029941885.1). Lineage (GTDB taxonomy): Bacteria > Myxococcota_A > UBA9160 > UBA9160 > UBA4427 > UBA4427. Next base: position 13,158 of record JAPYTP010000030.1, on the reverse strand, counting down.
CCGCGAGGGCCACGCTCGTGGTCCAGCCGACGATACGACCGACCCGAGCAGCGATTCCGGTGGAGGACCGGGACGAGCCGGCCTCGTGGTCGTAGTCCATCTCCCCGTAGCCTTCATCCGAGAAGAATTCATCCGTCTCCTCCGAGTCGGCCGTCGAGGGGCTGTATGCGGACTGGGCCAGACCCGAATTCGACGATCGCTCCGCCGTGAGATCGTCGCTGCCAACCAGATCCCAGCTCTCCGGATCCCCGAGATCATCCGTCGGCCCACTCTCGTCATCGAGGACAGCCCCGAGATCGGCAGCCTCTTCTACTGCGAGTTCCGAAGCGATTTCGCTCGCCAGATCAAAGCTGGCGAAAGGCTCCTCGTCCTCCATCAGCTCGGAATAGTCGTCGACCGATCCAAAGCTCGATGGGTCGCGCTGTGGCAAATCCGTTTCCGAATCGGAAGCCGCCTCCAGCGGGGAAGCCGCGGAGGGAGCGGCCTGATGCTCGACTGCGAGGTTCGAACCGGCCTCGAGAGCGTCTTCGGCGTCCGAGTCCGACACCTCGGCGAGCAGCGCGGATTCGTCGAATCCGGCTCCGAAGTCCTCACTCACCCCGAATTCGCTCTCGCTATCTGCCTGGGTCGAGAATTCTCCGGTCGACTCGTCGTCGGGGCCATCGTCACCCTCGACCCGGATCTCCTCCGAGAACTGCCAATCCTCTTCTTCGGGCTCAGCCTCGGGCGCCTGGTCCGGCGTCTCGACCAGACCATCGAGGGTCGTGCCTGGCAGGTCCTGCGCCGCCGACGGCGAATCGAGTGCGCTCGCTGCATCCTCTGCAATCGAGTGAACCCGATCCGTCTGGCTCGCAGACGGGCTGGCCAAGAAGAAGGCGTGCTTGCAGCGCGAGCAGCGCACCCGGGCACCGCTCGCCGGAATTCGCGCTTCATCGAGCTGGAAGCTGGTCGAACATTCCTCACAGGAGACGATCAAGGTGAAATCCCCGAGCGACAGGTCACGATCGCTCGAAGGGCCAATCCTTTCGAACGTCGCCGGGTCGCAAAAACACTTCTACAATCAACCTCTTCGGAAACAACCGCACAGGGCTTGAGTCTGGCCGCAAGTGCCGGAATCGCCTGGGATCCCCGCGCAGGGGGCCAGGGAGAGCTAGACTCAGAGCCAACGATGATGGGTATACCCCACGAAGAACTCGCGCCTCCGCGACGAGCCGACTCATGACCGGTGCCTTCCGCAGCCTGCTCGACCGCCGATTGATCGTCGTGACGGGCAAGGGAGGCGTTGGCAAGACGACCGTATCCTGCGCGCTCGCCGAAGCCGCCCGGCGGGCGGGCAAGCGCGTGCTGCTTGCCGAAACCGCGGCGATCGAGTCCGTCGCCTCCCGATTCGAAGTGCGCCCCGCTCCGCTCGGCTACGCCGGACGCGCGCTCCGCCCGGGCCTCCACGCGATTCACGTCGATCCCCACGAGGCGCTCGCCGACTATGTGCGGCTGCAGACCGGTCTGGGCGCCGTGACCGACCGCGTCCTACAGACGGAGATTTTTCAACAGTTGCTCGAAGCCGCACCGGGCTGGCGGGAGTTGATCATGCTCGGAAAGGTCTGGCACCTCGAACAGAAGCGGAGCGATCGCGGCGGACCCTTCTATGACCTCCTGATCGTCGACGCACCGGCCACGGGCCACGGCTTGACTTTCCTCGACGTTCCGCGGGTCGTTCAACAAGCGCTCCAGGCCGGCCCGCTCTCGCGGCATGCCGGCTGGGTCGAAGAACTCGTTCACGATCGTGAGCGGACCCTGCTGTTGCCGGTCACACTCGCCGAAGAATTGCCCGTAGCGGAAACCGTCGAACTCATCGAGCGGGCACGCTCGGAAATCGACATTGCTGTGGACCGAATCGTCGTGAACGGACTCCCCACCCATCCTGTCGACGGGCTCGCCGAGGCGCTTCCGCAACTCCGAGAAGACCTCGCGTTCGATGTCCTGCCGCGGGTCGCCGACCTGCGACGAATTTTCGACCACGCCCATCACCGCGATGTCATGGCCCGAAGTCAACGGGCGCGGGTCTCTGCGCTCTGCCGTTTACCCATTCTCGACATGCCCAATATTCCAACGGGATGCGGTGCCGACAGCCATTGGGCCGGGCTCTCCCGCTCGCTTCTCGAAGATCCCGTCTGGCCGGAAGCAAGGACCGAGGGGGCCTCCGCCACATGAGTCGACCCAGCCTCGAGGAGGGGCTTCGCGCTTCCCGCGTTCTCGTCTGCGCAGGCACCGGCGGCGTCGGCAAGACGACGATTGCCGCAGCGCTCGGCCTGCAGGCTGCGTTGCAAGGACGCCGCACCCTCGTACTCACCATCGACCCCGCGCGACGGCTCGCCGATGCGCTCGGCCTCGAGAGCCTCGGTTCGACTCCGACGGCCGTCGAATTGCCCCTCGACGAGTCGTGGGTCGCGAATCCTGCCGCCGGAACGCTCCACGCGATGATGCTCGATCCCAAGCCGACCTTCGATCGACTCGTCACCCGGCTGACGCAAGATGAGGCGATCCTCTCCCGCATCCTCGACAATCGGATCTATCGCCATCTCTCGGAGGCCCTGGCGGGAAGCGCCGAATACGCGGCCATGGAGCAGGTGCACGAGATGGTCGAATCCGGTCGCTATGACCTCGTCATCGTCGACACGCCGCCCTCGAGCCATGCTCTCGATTTCCTACGCGCACCCCGTCGGCTCCGCGAATTCCTCGAGAGTCGATTCGTGCGAGCATTGGTGCGCCCCGCGATGTCCGCCAGTCGCCTTGGAATGCGGTTCTTCGCCCGTCCGCTCCACCACGTGTTCAATCTGCTCGACCGGATCGCGGGCGCCGGTTTTCTCGATGAATTGACCGAATTCCTGAGTGCGATCGACGGACTGTCGGACGGCTTTCGCGAACGCGCCACACGCATCGAACAGATCCTGTTAGGCAAACACACGAATTTCCTCCTGATCTGCGGTGCCGCCTCGGGCTCGGAGCCGGGTACCCTCGAATTCCTCGACGAACTCGATGAACTCGGCGTCTGCCTAGCGGCGGTGATCGTCAACCGGGTTCGACCCTGGCCGATCGACCAAGACGCCCGCGAATGGCTCGAGCGCGCGACCGAGGAGGGGCTCGCACGGGATGCGGAGAGTCTGTGCGCCGCCTTCGAGGCGATTCCCGATTCCCGATGCAACGAATCGAAGGGCGAAGCCACTCGCCTGGCGGCGGATCTCATCGCCACTGTCAGAGAGGCGGCTCACGCGTGCGAATGCGCCGATCGAACCCTTGAGGTGCTCCGCCGACGCGTCGCCCTGCGGCGGCTGGAATGTCACTCGGTGCCGGAATTCGCCGATGACGTCGACCGAATCGAGGGGTTGCTCGAGATCGGACGTGCGCTCACAGGAACGACCCTCGCGCCACAAACGAGCTCGGCCGAGGCCTCAGATTGAATGGGGAGGCCGAGGATGGGTTGCGCCGTGCACGAGAACACCTCGGCCGTGCGACGCTCGAATCTCTCGAGGCCGCTCGGGCGCTGCTTTCCGCATCGATGCGGGCGAGCGGCATTCACTCGGTCGCTCCCGACGGCCTGGCAGGCGAGATCGGTCGGGGCCTCGACGCGCTGATCTCTTCACTCCGGCGGGGCGAGGCGTTCGCACTACCTTCGGCCCTTGCTCTCCCTCTGGCGAAGGCACTCGAGGCCGAGATCACGCGCTGGGAAGTCCGCTCCCAGACGGATTCCGATGCCCGTCCGGTGCTACGAGCATTTCTCGGTTTTCGGGAGGTCCTCTGGGAGTTCGGTGTACGGCCGCAACCCGAACCGGATCGGTCTTCCACATCGCAACCGCCAGACACGACGGCCTCGCGACCGCCACCGAGCGCGAAGCCCCGGGTACAGCGCTTCGACATCGAAGGTTGATCGCGTTCGTCCTGCTTCCGCCCTGCTAGACTCGCGCCATGGCAATTCTGATCAAGCGCTATGCCAATCGCAAGCTGTACAACACCGAAACCAGCCGGTACATCACGCTGAAGGGGATCTCGAAGCTTCTCGAAGAGGGCGAAGAAGTTCGAGTGATCGACAAGCAGACCGGAGAGGATATCACGCAGGTTGCGCTGTCCCAGATTCTCGTCGACAACCAACGCGCCAAGGAGAATCCCTCCGACACGCTCTTGACCCAGATCCTCTCCCGGGGCGGCGACGCGCTCTACGGCGCGATCAAGAAGAGCGTCGATGACGCGACGGACGGGCTCGGCGACTTCCAGGATCGTTTCCGGCATTTCGTCAGCCAATCCGATCCGACCACCGGCAGCGGCTTCCCCTGGGACCCGCGTCCCGACGGCGAACACCGTTCACCATTCGCGTCCGACTCGACTTCTCCCTCGACTTCTCCCTCGACTTCTCACTCGAATTCGCCCGAAACGCAACGCGGCCCAGATGAATCCGGAGCGAAT
>JAPYTP010000030.1:0-8600 GCA_029941885.1 Myxococcota bacterium | reverse complement strand
TTCTCACTCGAATTCGCCCGAAACGCAACGCGGCCCAGATGAATCCGGAGCGAATGCGGGGCCGGCCCGCGACGAACCGGATCCCAGTGGGCGAGCGCTCTGGCCCCGGATCGGCGGACTCCCGGACATTCGGGAGGCGATCCGCGCGGCCGTCGCGAACGAACTCGATGCACACGATCTCCCCCGCAATCGGGATATCGAAGCCTTGAACAATAATCTGTCGCGCGTCGCCGTTGCGGTCGAGCGTCTCGAATCCGCCCTGCGTGATCGCGAGACGTCCGAGACGTCCGAGGACTGACATCGCCCTGTCCCCGACCTCTTCGCGGCGATCACCGAGAGGCCTGTCGAGATCCCCATGCCCACTTCTGTTGTCGAGATCGTCGAGGATGCTCGCTACCAGAGCCACCAGGGCCCAGAGGGCCATCCAGAGCGACCCGAGCGGTTGGTCGCGATCTCTCGAGAGATCGATTCCTTCCGTGATCTCGCGAGGGTCGTCGCGCCTCGGGAAGCATCGGAGGAAGAGATCCTGCGTGTTCATGACCGGGGGATGTTCGATGTCCTCGAGTCGACTCGCGGCCAACCCCTGGGTCGAATCGACGCGGACACCTATTTCGCACCCTCGAGTTTCGACGTCGCGCTTCTGGCGGCAGGCGGCACTGCGGATCTGGCCCTTCGGGTCCTATCGGGCGAGGTCACTCGCGGGCTTGCGGCCGTCCGACCGCCGGGCCATCACGCAGAAGCCGACCGCTCGATGGGCTTCTGCCTTTTCAACAACATTGCGGTTGCGGTCCGAGCACTGCAAGCAGAAGGCAGCTCCCCACGAATTCTCGTCTTCGATTGGGATGTCCACCACGGGAATGGGACCCAGCACTCCTTCGAGTCGGATCCCGATGTCCTCTACATCTCGACCCACCAGTTCCCCTTCTATCCCGGAACCGGCGATTTCGGAGAAGATGGAGAGGGGCGCGGCCGCGGCACGACGCTGAACATTCCGATGCCCGCCGGCTGTGGCGACGCGGAGTATATCGGCGTCGTCGACCGCCTCGTCGTACCTGCGGCCCTCGGATTTGCGCCGGACATCATCCTCGTATCCTGCGGATTCGACGCGCATCGAGATGATCCGCTTGCCTCGATGGAGGTGAGCCTCGAGGGCTATCGCGCGATGGCATCGACCATGAGAGCGCTGTCCGACATGTTATGCGAAGGTCGACTCGTCCACGTCCTCGAAGGCGGCTACGCCCTCCGCGGTGTTCGTGAAGGCGCACGTGCAGTCCTCGAGAGTCTGACCCGGAAAGACGAACGACTCGATCACGGAACCGAGAACGGCCCGAGCAACCTCGAACCCGGTTCGCTCTTGAGGGGCATCGTCGACCGCGTCGTCGAAGTCCATGGCCGCCGCATCCCGAACCTCGGCGCCCGCTGATCCCGCCCGTCAGAGGCCACTCGCCGCCTCGGTCGTTCAGGCCGTCATCCCAGGCCGGAAACGCGACGTCGGATCGCAGCCAATGTCGCATCGCGGCCGGGCGCTCATTGGATCACCCGAGACCTCCTCGCGCTTTGACCGGAGGCGGGTGCGCCGCTACCCCAGATCGCCCGAACGCTTTCGCCTCGTTATCGACTCGCTTCGGTCGGGTTGGGCAGCGAATTCATGCCGGGCGCAGAAAAAGGGCGTACAGAGCCAATTTTGTCTTGCATGGGTGGGACAAGGTGGGATAGATATATAGCTGTGTGGGGAATGGTGGGATGTTCTACTAAGGCGAACCAACCCAGTGGCATCTCGAGACCACCCGGAACGGACGCTTCACCGACCTGGCCAGAGCATAGCGGCAATGGCCTTGACTGAAGACAGCGAGGCATTAGCAAAACGATGTTTCGCGGCAGACATGACCACACGATCGACGCCAAGGGGCGGCTCAGCATTCCGCGGGTCTTCCGGGGCGAGCTGGTAGGCGGGGGGGAGAGTCCACCGATGTTGGTCAATCAGAAAGATCATCTCGCTCTGTTTCCGGCCGAGGAATGGGCCAGGGAAGAGCAGGGACTTCTGGATATGTCGAGGCTGGATCCGGACGCGCAACGCCTGCGTCGGTTCTATGCGACGGGATCGGTGCCCTGCCCCATCGACTCGCAGGGCCGGATCCTCGTTCCGAGCTTCCTGCGCGATCACGCGGACCTGGTGAAGAACGTAATCGTCGCGGGGGTGCTCGAGCGAGTCGAGATCTGGAGCCCTTCGCGCTTCGAAGAGAGCCATACCTCGACGGTCTACGGGCTCGATGACATTCAACGCTCGGTCGACAGCGGCCGCCGAGCGTAGGTTTTTTGGGGGGACTGGAGAGCATCGCTCTCCAGGAGAGAGGTTGGGGTGTTCCCGGGGCACATAGGGTCTCCGGTGCGGTTACTGGGGGGTACGTGCCGAAGATACGTGTCCCGGGACACCCCATCTTCTTCTCCCGATTCCTTCGAATCCGCTCGTTCCAGTCCGAGTCGAGCGAGTTCTTCTCCAAGGAGACCTAGCGGTCTGATACACGAGAGGCGCCCCTGGTGGTGACTACGCACTACCACGAACCCGTCCTTCTCGCCGAAACCCTCGGACACCTCGACCTCCAACCCGGTTCGGTCATCATCGACGGAACGCTCGGAGGAGGCGGTCACGCCCAGGCCATCCTCGAGCGTACCGGACCCAACGGACTCCTGATCGGTCTCGACCTCGACGCAGAAGCCATTCGCGAGGCGGCCGTCCGGCTAGCCGAATACGGAGAACGCGTTCGCCTATTTCAGTCCTCTTTTCGCCGGATCGATGACATCGCGGCCGAGATCGCTCTCACCCCGATCGACGGAATCGTGTTCGACCTCGGTGTGTCCTCGCATCAGTTGGACGCCCCGGAGCGCGGCTTCCGGTTCGGCGCGACCGACGGCGACAGCGCCGCGGCGAGCGAGACTCCACTCGACATGCGAATGGACGGGACTGGCGACCGCCCACCCGCCTCCGCTCTGCTCGCGACCTGGAGTGCCGAGGAACTCGAGAAGATCTTCTCGAAATACGGCCAGCTACCCGGTTCCCGCAGGCTCGCGAGGGGCATCATCGCGCGGCGCGAGGCGGAGCCCTTCGAGACCGCTTCCGATCTCGTCGGCTTGATCCGCGAACTCGGAATTGGACGCGGGCGAAGACACAATCCCGCGACGCTGGTGTTTCAGGCGCTTCGGATCGCCGTCAACGACGAACTGGGGGCTCTCGAGGAGGGCCTTCAGGCGGCGATTCGGGTCCTGCGACCCGGTGGTCGTCTTGCGGTGATCGCGTACCACAGCCTCGAAGACCGGTTGGTGAAGCAGACCTTTCGCGCGGCGGTCAAGGGCTGTACTTGCCCACCGGAGTGGCCGGCCTGTTCCTGTGGCATCAAGCCGACGCTCTCACTCCTGACGCGTAGGCCGATCGGACCGAACGAGGACGAGATCAAGGCGAATCCCCGTGCGCGATCGGCGCGACTGCGGGCCGCGATTCGATTGGAGGCCGCGTGAGCGCTTCGACCTCGACCGGCCGACGTCGGCGCCCGAACTCGACGCGTCCCATTCGAAGCAAAGGCGCGCACGAGAAGCTTCCCTGGATCGGCGTCGACTTCGCCAATTTCGCCACCAGACCACCCTCGCGCACGCTATTGCCCCTGCTCGTGTTCGCGCTGATCGTGGCGCTCGCTGTGGCCTCTCTGCGAATCGACCTGATCCGGACACGCTATGCGCTCGCCGCAGCGATGGAGGACGAGCAGAAGCTGATCGAAGAACAGCACGCGCTGATCGTCGCGAAACGCAAAGGCCGCGACCCGATCACCCTCGCCGTGCTGGCCCACGAACGTGGGTTTCGTCCCGCCAGTTTCCAACGGTCGATGGCCGACCCGATGCCCTCTGCAAACGCGACACGTTCCGGACTCGACATCCCGACCCTCCCCTCGGTGTCGTCGGGTCCGCCTGACATGGGATCGCACGACGAGCTCGCGGTCAGCATCCGATGAGGTCCCAGGCCCTCGAGCGGGCTTCCCATCGCATCGTCGGTGTGCGCCTCGCCGGTCTGGCGATCGCGCTGATTCTGGCGGGCCGCGCGGGGCATCTGACGGTTGCGCACACGCGGGCGCGGACGCTCTACGAGCGGCAGATCCAGACCGAACAGCGCCTCTCCGCCGCGCGCGGGACGATCTTCGATCGCTCCGGACGAGAACTCGCAATCACCACCGAAGCCGCTTCGATCTACGCGCTCCCACGCCTCATCGGAGATCGCGAAACGACCGCCGGCGCCCTCGCCCGTGCACTGGGCCTAGACCTCGCCCACGTGGCTCGTCGCCTAGCAGCGCACGAAGGCTTCACCTACATCGCACGCTGGGTCGACCCGGCGGCCGCTCAGCGCGTTCGTGCCCTCGAACTCACCGGAATCGGAATCGATCGGGAGCCCCGCCGCTCCTATCCCGCGGACGAACTCGCCGCTCCCCTGCTCGGTTTCGCGAACATCGACGGTCAGGGCGTTCGCGGCATCGAACAACTCGAAAACGACTGGCTCACCGGACGCCCTCGACGGGTTCGCGTCGAGCGGGACGCGCGCGGCCGGCCGCTCGCGCTGCATTCGACGGACCCCCGTGATGTCCAGGGCGGAGACGTGGCATTGACCCTCGATGCCGCCATGCAAGGTGCGGCGGAAGCCGCTCTACTCGAAGCGGTGGAGCGTCACGGGGCGATCGGCGGACTCATCCTGACCCTCGATCCGAAGAACGGCGACGTGCTCGCGCTAGCCGAAGCCCCCGGTTTCGATCCGAACCAGTTCCGACGGCTCGACTTCAAGGAGACTCGAGCTCGTGCATTCTCCGACGTCGTAGAAGCGGGTTCGACCATGAAGGCCTTTCTCGTGGCCTCCGCCTTGGACGCCCACATCATCGAGCCGAACCAGCTCTTCGATACGGAGCAGGGCTTCATCCGGGTCCGTGGCAAGACGATCCGCGATCGCAGGCCCTTCGGTGTTCTCACGCCCTCGGACATCCTGCGCGTCTCGAGCAATGTCGGCGCGGTCCACATCGCGCAGGCGATGGGTCGCGAAGCTCAACACGAAGGTCTCCTTCGTTTCGGTTTCGGGGCGCGCACACGTTCCCGCTTCCCCCTCGAGTCCGCCGGACTCGTTCGCGATTGGCAGGCATGGCAACCGGTCGATCAAGCCGCGATTGCGTACGGCCAGGGCATCTCGGTCACCGGGATCCAACTCGCCGCCGCACTCGGAGCCCTGGCCAACGACGGGGTGCGCATGGAGCCACGCCTCGTGCTCGCTCGCCGCCGAACCGGTGGCGCCTGGCGGACCTCGGACGTGCGCACGCAGGGTCGCGCAGTCTCGGCCCGCGCCGCACGCCTGACCCTCGACATGATGCGGGGAGTCGTGAGCGCCGACGGTACAGGCCGACGGGCCGGACTTGCGGGCGTTCCCGTTGCGGGGAAGACCGGAACCGCCCAGAAGCTCGATCTCGAACTCTCGACCTACTCCCAGGACCGCTACATCGCCTGGTTCATCGGAGTCGTCCCGGCCGACGACCCGGAACTCGTGATCGTCGTCGCCCTCGACGAGCCCTCCGGCCGAAGCCATAGCGGCGGCGTCGTCGCAGCCCCGCTCTTCGCGCGGGTCGCCGCCGCTCAGCTCGCCCGCCGCGGCATCGTCACCGAACCCCGACCGATCTCCGCCAACCGCGTGCTCGCTCGCACCGCTGCCGGCGAGACGAAACTTGCGTCCAGCCTCGAGCCGCCACTCGCCAACACGTGGCCCGCGCGAAGGATCGCGAGTCCAAGGGCCAGGAAGACCTCGCGCGCGCGCCGCGCGGACACACGATTCGAGCCGCCGCGTGCGGCTGTAGCGGCCCCCCCGGCCGGTCCCGCCGCCTTTGAGGCGGCGGGACCCTCCCCCGATCTCACGAGCCTCGGCGTCGCATTCGTCCCCGATTTTCAAGGAACGACGATGGCGCGGGCACGCCGCATGGCACAGAGTGAGTCCCTCGACATCACGACACTCGGAGCCATCGAAGGCCGAGTGGTGTCACAGTCACCTGTCCCCGGCACGGTGCTCGACGGCAACGACCGAACGGTTCGTCTCCGCTTCGAGCCCCACCAGGCGAGCGCAACGCGCCGAGAGGAGGGATGATGCGACTTTCTTCTCTGCTCGATGCGCTCCCGGAGGCGCTGGCCGCGACCGATTGGCGTCGCTTGAACACGAGCGACGATCCAGCGATCCGAGGGATCCGCTACGACTCCCGTCAGGTGTCTCCCGGCGACCTCTTCGTGGCCTTTCGCGGCTCAAATTCGGACGGCCACGACTTCCTGGATCGCGCCGTCGAGCTGGGAGCGGCAGCCCTGCTCGTCGAAGTGACCCCCGATACTTCGATTCGCCGGGACGTGCCGACGGTGTGCGTCCCCGATGCGCGGCGTGCCCTCGCCCCGATCGCGGCGCGCTTTTTCGGACATCCGGCGAGCGAACTCAACCTCGTCGGCGTGACCGGCACGAACGGCAAGACCAGCACGAGTTATCTCGCCGAGTCGATCCTTGTCGAAGCAGGACAACGCGTCGGCCTCATCGGCACCGTCGAGATCCGATACGCGGGAGAGCGCGAAGTGGCGGTCAACACGACGCCCGAGAGCCTCGATCTGCAGCGCACACTCCGCGCGATGAGGACGGAGCAGGTCGACTCCGTGGTAATGGAGGTCTCCTCTCATGGTCTCGAGCTCGGGCGGGTCGAAGGTTGTGCGTTCCGCATCGCAGCCTTCACGAATCTCTCCCAGGATCATCTCGACTTTCACGGGAGCATGGACGCCTATCTCGCTTCGAAGGCGAGGCTCTACCGTGACCACCTCGCCCCCGGTGCCGTTGCCGTCGTGAACATCGACGATCCGGCTGCCGAAAAGTTGATCGACATCGCCGCCGACGCCGGTGCTGAAATCCTTCGGGTCGGTCGAGGTCGAGACGCACGGGCGGATCTTCGACTCATCTCGAGCACCGTCAGCCTAGACGGGACGCACGCGGCCCTCGAACACGATCTCGGCACCTTCGAAGTCGAGCTGCCTCTGGTCGGAGACTTCAATCTCGAGAATCTGCTCGTGGCAGCGGGAATCGGACAGGCGCTCGGAATCGATGACGCGACCATCTCGGCCGGTGTCGAGTCCTGTCGCCAGGTTCCCGGTCGCATGGAACGTGTCATCGGAGGCGGCCGGCACGAACCGACCGTGCTCGTCGACTACGCACATACACCGGACGCCGTCGAGAAGCTGCTTCACGCGGTTCGGCCCCTGTGCGATGGACGCCTGATCGTGGTATTCGGATGCGGAGGGGATCGCGATCGCGCCAAGCGCCCACTGATGGCGGAGGCCGTTGCGACCCACGCGGATCGCGCCATTGCAACCAGCGACAACCCGCGCACCGAGGACCCGGTCGCCATCCTCGCGGATGTCGAAGCCGGCCTCGGAGCGCTCGACCGTGTCGATCCGGGGGCGCTCTTTTGCGCGGGCAAAGGGCCCGAGAACGGCGCGCGCTATTGTGTGATCGTCGATCGCCGCGAGGCGATCGAGCGCGCGATCCTCTCTGCCGACGCGAGCGACATCGTCGTCCTCGCGGGCAAGGGACACGAGGACTACCAGATCCTCGGTCGAGAAAAATTCCCCTTCGACGATCGGGTCGAAGCGCGTCGAGCCCTGCTCGCGCGCACGCCGGAGGGAGGTGCATGAGCCTACCCTCCAGTGCCCAACAGATCTGCGAGTGGACCGGCGGCAGCCTGTTGCGAGGACGCGCGGACCAGGCCTTCACCGGCACGAAGATCGACAGTCGAGAGGTGGGCGGGGGCGATCTCTTCGTGGCGATCGTCGGGCCGAATCACGATGCCCACCGATTCCTGGCCGATGTGCTGCGAACCGGGGCCGCCGGCGCGTTGATCCAATCGGATCGGATCGGAGATCCCCTGCCGAGCGGAGATGGATTCCTCGTTCCGGTCGAGGACACGACCCGGGCACTCGCCGAAGTCGCCCGTGGTCATCGTCAATCCTTCGCGGGTCCGCTGATCGGCATCACGGGCAGCAATGGCAAGACCACGACGAAGGAACTCTGCGCGGGGATCCTGTCGAAGGTCGGTCCCACCCTCTCTACCCACGGTAACCTGAACAACAACTTCGGCGTTCCTCTGACTCTACTGCGCCGTGAAGACGACGATCGCTTTGCGATCGTCGAAATGGGGATGAACCATCGAGGCGAGATCGCCGAACTCGCCGCAATCGCCCAACCGACGATCGGCATCCTCACGAATGTCGGCAGCGCACATATCGAATTCCTCGGAAGTCGCGAAACGATCGCAGAGGAAAAGGGAGACCTGCTCGTAGCGCTTCCGTCGAACGGAACGGCGGTCGTGGGTCGCGATGACCCGCTCGCGTTCGCTCAGTCCGAGCGAACCGAGGCCGAAGTTCTCTCCTTCGGACGCGATCCCAATACAGATCTGCGGGCGAGTTCCATTCGCTTCCTCGGCCACGGGACCTACGCGTTCGATCTCGAGACACCCTACGGGCGCGGCGAGATTCGCGTTCCCGGCATCGCGGAGACGATCGTGGAG
>JAPYTP010000029.1:18493-43341 GCA_029941885.1 Myxococcota bacterium | reverse complement strand
AGATCGATAAGCGGGCCGCCCGAATTGCCCGGGTTGATCGCGGCATCGGTTTGGATGAAGTCGTCATAGGATTGGGTCTGGCTCGGGCTGACCTCGCGGCGATGTTTGGCGGACACGATGCCGGCGGTCACGGTGTGATCGAGGCCAAAGGGATTGCCGATCGCGACGACCCAATCACCGGGGCGGATGGCATCGGAGTCGCCCAGGGCGATCGACTCGAGCGACCTGCCTTCGGGTTCCACCTTGAGGAGCGCGATATCGGTCTTGGGGTCGCGGCCGATGACCGTGGCTTCGAGTTCGCTGCCATCCATGAAATGGACGCGGATCTCATCCATGTCCTCGACCACGTGGTTGTTCGTGACGATATAGCCATCGTTCGAGATCACGAAACCACTGCCTTCGCCTTCGCTCTTGCGTTCGTACGGGCGGTCGCGATGCCACGGGCTGCCCCCGAAGAACTCTTCGAAGCCGGGGGGCATGCCGGGTTGGCGCATCGAGATGGTGCCCGTGGTCTGGATGCTGACGACGGCAGGGGCGACGCGCTCGGCCAGGTCCGCGAAGCTGGTGGGGATGCCGATCGGCTGGGCCGAGGGAATTCCACTGTCGGAGCGCCAGAAGGCGTCGCGTTGGCCGCGGTCACTCGCGTCCTCTTCGTCACTTCCGAAGAGGTCGAGGCCTTGGGCGCTCTGGGGACCCATGCGGAGCGGTCGGTCGAGTTCGGGGCCGGTGGCGAGACCGAGCACGGCCAAGGCGGCGGTCACGGTCAGGATGAGCAGTCGTCTCATGGGGTCGTTCTCCTGGGCTGTTTTCCACGTGTCACCGGAGGGACCGGAACTCCTCGCCTCGCGGACGGGATTCGATGCCTTCCTTTCGGCGTCACTGCAGTGGAAGCGTGAGATGATACCGGCCGGGCCCTCTCTGGACCACGACGAGGGCGCGGGCACGGCCGCGCAGGCGCGCGATCGCGCGTCTCAGATCTTTCTGGGTCGAAAGCGGTACACCGTTCACACCGAGCAGGAAATCGCCACCGCGGAGCCCGAGGGCCTCCGACGCGGATCCCGGGTCGACGTCGATGACCTCCCAGGCCAGGTGGGTCTGGGAATACTCCAGGTCCAGTCCGAGCATGCGACTCGCGATGTTGCGGACCATGGATTGCGGGAGTTCTTCCGCGCGTGCAGCCACGTTTCGAAACGCGCCATCGTGAAAGAGTTCGAGTCGAAGCTCTTGTCCGGCCGTCATGCCGTCGAGCATCTCGAAGAGCTGTTGCGCGTTCTTGATGGTCTGTCCGTCGAAGCTCGTGACGATGTCGCCACGCCGGACGCCGGAGCGGGAGGCCGGGCTGCCCGGTTGGAGTCGGTGTATGAGCGCGCCCCCGAAGCCGGCGGGCAGATCGATGACCTGGCGCAGCGCGGGCTCGATGTCCTGGAACTCGAGACCGAGCCAGACGGGGTGAACCTCCCCATGGAGAAGCAACTCGCGAATCACGCGATTGGCGACATCGATCGGAATGGCGAAACCGATGCCCTGCGCGCCGCCGTAGATCGCCGCATTGATCCCGATCAGCTGGCCTTCGGCGTTCAGGAGTGGGCCGCCGGAGTTGCCCGGATTGATCAGCGCATCGGTCTGCAGGAGTCCGTGAAAGGGCAGGCTGCCCTTCGTGTTCAGAGATCGATTCGTCGCCGAGATGACGCCGGTCGTCACGCTGTTCGAGAGGCCGAAGGGGTTGCCGATCGCGATCACCGGTTCCCCGACCATCAGATCCGAGGAACTTCCCGGTGTCGTAAAGGGAAGGACTTCATCGTCTTCGACCAGGATCTGCAGGACTGCGATGTCATTGGTCGGGTCGGCACCCACTAGCTCGGCATCGAATTCGCGTCCGTCTGCGATCTGCACCCGCACTCGATCCGCGCGGGCGATCACATGCTCGTTGGTCAGCACATGCCCGTTGCGATCGAAGATGACCCCGGAGCCCAGGCTCTGGACCGTTCGCGAGCGGGGCTCGAAGAAATTCGAGAAGAAGTCCTCGAAGAAGGGATCGGCCCCGGGGCGCCGAGGGAAGGGGCTCTTGATCTCCGTGATCCTCTCGGTCGTGATGTTCACGACGCTCGGTCCGACCCGCTCGACGACATCGACCGTCGCAGTTCGACGCAGGAAGGGATCCGCCGCCAGGGCGCTGGGGGCGAGGCCGAGCGTCGCGACCCACAAGAGCGTCGCGACCCTGAGGACCGTCGCGACCCTGAGGACCGTCGCGCTCCCCACGATCGTCGGGGTCGAAGACTCGGCCCCGGTCCTGCCGAGGGCGAAGCCCCATCGGTCTCGCCCCGGAGAGTCGAGGCGAGTGTCTGGAATCGAAGGGGCGAACGCCCGGTCTTGACCTGCTCGACTCATCCTCATTCCGTGTTGGCTCCCGCTATTGCGTGTCTGCGCGCGGAGCCCGCTCTGCCCCAGACTCCCGGAGGGAGAGCGGGTGGCATCGTGGTTCTGAAGCCGCAGCAGGCGCTCTGGTTCGGATCCACGCGCCAGAGAGACCCAGAAATCAGTCGCTTGTGTTCTCTCTGCCGTCATCGAGCGCCCTCCGGAGGGGTCGAATTGCGTCGTCGAGATCGCCTTCCGACTGCAGAATGCCCGTCACCGCGACCCCGGCCGCCCCCGCAGCAATGGCCTCGCCGGCGCGCTCCGCATCGACGCCGCCCTGGGCGAATATCGGAAGACTCGACTCGCAGGCCTCGACGAGGCGTTCGACGCCGAGGGCGGGGCGGGTCGCGGGTTTCGACAAGGGGTCCCAGATCGGTGCGAGATGGGCATAGTCGACCCCGCTGTGGAGGGCGGCTTCCACTTCGGCGACCGAGTGGAGCGAGGCGCCGAGCAGTGCTTCCGGTCCAACGAAGAATCGGCTGGTCTCGGGTGGGAGGGCGTCGAAGCCGAGGTGGGCGCCGTCCGCACCGGTGGCTCGGACGAGGTCGACTCGTCGATTCACGATCACCCGCCGCTTCGCACGGGCTCCGTCACTTCGGTTGCATTCGTCCCGCGCCGCGAGCAGTGCGCAGCCGATCTGCCAGAGTGTTCGATCCTCGACGCTGCGATCACGCAACTGGATCCAATCGACGCCCGCGTCGAAGATCGCGAGCGCCCGTGTGTGTGGATCTTCAGCGAGCGCCTCTCCGTCCAGGACGGCACACAGGATCGGGCGTGTGCCCAAGAGACCTCGCGAGTCGGCGCTGTGAAGAGGGGGCGCCAGGGCCTAGAAGCTCGCCGTGCCATCGAGGGGACTCGAGGCCGAGGCGTAGAGCCGCTTGGGCATTCGGCCGGCTTCATAGGCGGCGCGCCCCGCTTCGACCCCCTGCCGCATGGCCTTCGCCATCTTGACGGGATCCTTCGCGTGCGCGATCGCCGTATTCATCAGCAATGCGGTCGCGCCGAGTTCCATCGCGAATGCCGCATCGCTCGCGGTCCCGACTCCGGCATCCACGATCACCGGCACTTCGACGGTCTCCATGATGATGCGCAGATTGGCGGGGTTGCGGATGCCCATCCCGGAACCGATGGGCGCGGCCAGCGGCATGACTGCAGGACACCCCATGGCTTCGAGCCGCTGACAGGCGACGGGATCGTCGGTGATGTAGGGGAGGACCGTGAAGCCGTCGTCGATCAACCGCTGTGCCGCCTCGAGGGTGGCCGCAACGTCCGGGAAGAGAGTGCGTTCGTCGCCGATCACTTCGAGCTTCACGAGTTCCGTATCGAGGAGTTCCCGACCGAGTCGGGCGGTCGTGACCGCGTCGTCGGCGGTGTAGCAGCCCGCGGTGTTCGGCAGGATCGTGAAGCGCTCGGGCTTGATCACGTCGAGTAGGCGCGGTCCTTTCGAAGCGTCGAAGTTCACCCGGCGCAGCGCGATGGTGACCATCTCCGCACCGGAGGCTTCGGCGCATTCGAGATTCTGTTCGAAACTCTCGTATTTTCCGGTCCCGATGATCAGTCGGGAATCGAATTCGAATCGGCCGATCTTGAAGGCCGGTCTCTCCGCGGTGTTCGTGCTCATCTTGACTCTCCTCGGGCTCGGCGGTCTCAACCTCCGCCCACGGCTTCCAGGATTTCGACTCGATCACCGGCGACGAGTTCGGCGTCGGCGTAGCGAGACCGGATGACGACCTCGCCATTCAATGCGACTGCGACGCGCTTGTCGCCGAGAGCGAGGGTCTCGAGCAAGCCGTCGACGCGACAGGGTGTTGCGACACGGAGGGGCTCCCCGTTCACCAGGAGTTCGACTTCGGATCCGGACGAGATCGCTCCGGGATCGGGGCTGCGGTGTCCGGGGATTCCCTCGCTCACTGATCGATCGCCTCCCTCGCCGCGTGACTCCGTGATCCGCGTCCCGGTGTGTACCGGATCCTCGCACAGGCGATCTCGGGGCCAACATACCCGACGCCCTCGCGGGCCGCCGGCGATTCACGCGGCCCTCGCTTTCGGTAGGCTTGCGCGGCCGGGGAGGTAGTGGTGTCCAAGTCCAGCGATGTGGCCGAGAGCGTCGAACAGCGGCCGGTCTGGGCCTGGATCGACCAGGCGGCCCTGCGCCACAACGCTCGCCGCGCGCTTGACTGCGCGGCCGGGCGGAGCGTGATCGGGGTCGTGAAGGCGGATGGGTACGGCCACGGGGCGGCGGATGTCGCGCGCGCGCTTCTCGCGGAGGGCGTCTCACGGCTCGCGGTGGTGAGCGTCGCGGAAGGGGCCGGGCTTCGTCGGGACGGCATCATGGCGCCGATTCTCCTGCTCGGCGGGTTCGACGATCTCGCAGGCGCGGAGCGCGCGGTGAAATGGGGGCTCACAGCGGTTCTCCAGGATGAGCGCGGACTCGATCTGGCTCGTCGTCTGGGTCGTGCGGAGGCGCCCCTCGCCATCGAGATCGAGATCGACACCGGGATGCGGAGAATGGGAGTCGCCGTCGAGGCCGCGCCGGCCCTGCTCGAACGGGCGAATCGCGCATCGGAGCTCTCTTTGAGTGGCGTCTTCACGCATCTGGCTCGTGCGGACGAGGCGGATCCGGAACCCAGCCGCGCGCAGTTCTCGGCGCTGGCCGACCTGCTCCGAGCGCAGCGCGATGCGGGGGCGGGTGTTCCGGATTGCCATGTGTCGAATTCGGCTGGGCTGCTCCGCCTGGCCGAACTCGAGACGGCGGAGTCGGGCCTCGTGACCCAGGCGGTTCGCCCCGGTCTGATGCTCTATGGCGTCTCTCCCTTTTCAGGGCGCGCGGCCTCGTCGAGGGTCGAGCCCGCGTCGGGGCGTACGGCCGCTGGTCTCGGGGCGGCGACCGGCAGGGATACCGGCCAGAGTGCCGAGGCCCTGGATCTCGAACCGGCGATGACACTGGCGGCTCGGGTGATCGCGGTTCGTGGGATCGCGGCGGGCGACCGTGTCGGCTACGGGGGAGAATGGAGGGCCGAGCGGGCCACTCGGATCGCGACGCTTCCGCTCGGATACGCAGACGGAATTCCGCGGTCCGTTCTGGGCCGAGGCGCTGTGCATCTCGCCGGGGCGATGTGCCCCATCGTCGGCCGGGTGTCGATGGACAGCGTCTGCGTCGATGTCGGCGGGGCCCCGGTCGAGGTCGGCGACGTCGCCACGATCTTCGGTCGAACGCCCCGGGGAGAGCGAATTCCAGTGGAGGATCTAGCCGCCGCCGCCGGCACGGTCGGGTACGAGATCCTGGTGGGAGTCGGCGCTCGCGTGCCGCGAATCCTGGGCGCTGGACCGCCGCCACGGATGTTCCAGGATGAGGTCGATCGCGCCGATTGACGGGGCGTGCACGCCCGGTTACAACACAGCCAGCCAGAGGATTCCCCGATCAGGAGCCGCGATCGAAGCGGACCCCGGAGGCTCGATGCCGGATGGGCCGAGCGGACGAGAACGTCCTAGATTGGCTCGACGGGCGCCTCCCGACGAGGCGCCCGAGGCGTGAGAGCGGACCAGCGGCGGGTCGGATGGGCCCGGGGTGCAGCGAGGAACGGTCTCGGATGCCTGACCGTCGACCGCCGTTCGAAGCCAGCCAAGGGAGAAGGATCCGATGCCCCCCAGCTCACAATCGCTAGCGCCCGAAGTCGAAATCCAGAAGATCACGCGCGCGCTGCTCTCGGTGTCGGACAAGAGCGGGCTCGTCGAACTCGCCAAGGACCTCGATGCGCTCGGGGTCGAGTTGGTGGCTTCCGGTGGAACCGCCGGCGCGATTCGCGACGCGGGTCTCCCGGTCCTCGACGTCGCCGAACTGACCGCAAGCCCCGAGATGCTCGGCGGCCGGGTCAAGACTCTCCACCCGAAGATCCACGGCGGGATCCTGGCCCGCCGTGCGCTCGCCGAAGATCGCGCCGACATGGAGGCGAACGAGATCCGCGCGATCGATCTCGTCGTGTGCAATCTCTATCCCTTCGAAGCCACGGTCGCGCGACCCGATGTGACCCGTGCCGAGGCCGTGGAGAAGATCGATATCGGTGGGCCTTCGATGATCCGATCCGCCGCCAAGAATCACGCCTACGTCGGCGTCCTGTGTGACCCGGCCGATTACGCCTCCGTCCTGTCGGAACTCACGGACGCCGGTGGACT
This sequence comes from Myxococcota bacterium, assembly GCA_029941885.1. Lineage (GTDB taxonomy): Bacteria > Myxococcota_A > UBA9160 > UBA9160 > UBA4427 > UBA4427. The sequence continues at coordinate 36,753 of JAPYTP010000029.1, read as the reverse complement.
GAGTCCAGCGACCCGCCGCCGTCTCGCGCTCAAGGCCTTCGAGCACACCGCCGGATACGACACGGCGATCTCGCAGTGGCTCTCGGAAAACGACCCCGAAGTACCCGCGGAGACTTTCCCGGGCTCGTTGCTCATCTCGCTCGAAAAAACGGACGAGCTTCGTTACGGCGAGAACCCGCATCAGCGTGCTGCCCTCTACGGCGGCTTCCTCGAGATCTGTGAGTTGCTGCATGGCAAGGCGCTCTCGTACAACAATCTGGTGGACGCCCAGGCGGCCCTCGCGCTCATCGTCGACTTTATTCCCGCCGCGGGCGCTCGTCCGGCGGACGAACAGGCGATCGTCGCCATCCTCAAGCACAACACGCCCTGCGGTGTGGGTGCGGGCGCGACGCCCCTCGAGGCCTACGACAACGCCTTCTCGACGGACCCCGACTCCCCCTTCGGAGGCATTATCGTGTCCAGTCGGCCCTTCGATCTTCCCCTCGCCAAAAAGGTCGACGAGATCTTCACAGAGGTGCTGATCGCTCCGAGCTTCACGGACGAGGCACTCGCGCTCTTGCAGAAGAAGAAGAACCGGCGGCTGCTCAGCTTCGATCGTGAGAGGATCGATCCGGGCCAGCTCGAGGTTCGCCGCGTATTCGGAGGGTTGCTCGTCCAGGAAGCGGATCCCGCTCCCGACGAGGTCTTCAGCGCCGACCTCGTGACGGAGGCGGAGCCGAGTGCAGAGCAGCGACAGGCGATGGAATTTGCTTGGCGCGTCGTGAAGCACGTCAAGAGCAACGCGATCGTCTTCGCCGCCGCGGACCGAACCCTGGCGATCGGGGGTGGGGCGACCTCCCGGGTCGACGCCGTGCATGCGGCCGCTGCAAAGGCCGAGCGAGTCGGACTCTCCCTCGAGGGCTGCGTGCTGGCGAGCGACGCGTTCTTCCCCTTCGCGGACGGACTCGAGACGGCGGTCGAGGCGGGGGCCTCCGCGGTCGTGCAACCCGGCGGATCGAATCGCGACGAGGAGGTGATCGCCGCAGCGAATCGGCTCGGCGTTCCGATGCTGATGACCGGCAAGCGTCATTTCCGACACTAGGCTGTTCGACCGAAGGGTCGCGGCCGAGGTCGGGCGGGGAGGAACGAAGGTGAAGGTGCTGGTCGTGGGCAGTGGGGGGCGAGAGCACGCGCTGGTCTGGAAGATCGCTCAGAGTCCCCTGTTGACCGCGCTTCATGCAGCGCCCGGAAGCACGGCGATCTCGCAATTGGCGACGTGTCACCCGGGTACGAAGGCGACCGACCTCGATGGGTTGGTCGCACTCGCACGGACCGAGGCGATCGATCTCGTCGTCGTCGGCCCGGAGGATCCACTCGCGGCGGGGATCTCGGACCGGCTGCGCGATGAGAGAATCGCGACCTTCGGCCCCTCCGCGGCTGCCGCGCAGCTCGAGGGCAGCAAGGCCTTCTCCAAGCGATTCATGCAGCGTCATGGCATTCCGACGGCGGCCTACGCCGTCTTCGACCAGTCCGACGCCGCACACGCCTACGTCGATTCTCTCGGTCGGCCCTGTGTCGTCAAGGCGGACGGGCTGGCGGCGGGCAAGGGCGTCGCGATGTGTATCGACGCCGCCGCGGCCCACATAGCGATCGACGAGATGATGTCCGACAAGCGCTTCGGGGATGCGGGCGACCGCGTCGTGGTCGAGGAGTGGCTTCACGGCGAAGAGGTCTCGTATTATGCGATCTGCGACGGCGATCGCATCGTCACGCTGGCTGCGGCCCAGGACCACAAGCGCGCGTTTGATGGCGACGAGGGGGAAAATACCGGCGGGATGGGCGCGTATTCTCCTGCGCCCGTCGTCACCGACGAGGTCGAAAAGAAGATCCTGGAGCGAGTCGTCCATCCCACGATCGTAGGGATGAAGAAGGACGGCCATCCCTATCAAGGCGTGCTCTTCGTCGGATTGATGATCGACGACGCGGGCGATCCCCAGGTGATCGAATTCAATGTCCGCTTCGGCGATCCCGAGACCCAACCTCTGATGATGCGGATGGAGAGCGACTTCCTGCCGATCCTGGACGCGTCGGCGCGGGGGACACTCGACGAGTCGAGTTCGATCGCCTGGGGCGAGGCGGCGGTCTGCGTCGTACTCGCATCGGGTGGCTATCCACGCGGCTACGAGGTCGGGCGCGAGATCTCGGGACTCGAGGGGCTCAACCGCGACGACTCCCTCGTCGTCTTCCACGCGGGGACCCGGGGCGCTGCATCCGGGCAGGGATTCGAGACTGCGGGGGGGCGCGTGCTCGGGATCACCGCGCGGGGCGATTCCGTTCGGGAGGCACGGGACCGGGCCTATCGGGCGGTGGACGCGATCGAATTCGCGGACATGCATTATCGGCGAGACATTGGCGCCCGCGCGCTGGCGCGTTGAAGTGGGTCGGTCGTGAGCCCGATACGAACGGTAGAAGATGGGGTCAACGACACGATTGCCCGACTCGGGGCCGACGGGTTCGTCGCCTATCCGACCGAAACCGTCTGGGGCCTGGGCGCTTGCGCGGATCGGCCCCGGGCCGTCGATCGCCTGATGGACTGGAAGGGTCGGGATTCGGGGTCGCCGCTCGCGGTGCTCGTTCCCGGGCCAATTGCGGCGGAGGCGATGGGATGCGAGCTACGCGGGCCGATTCGTCAGCTGATGGACGCGTTCTGGCCGGGGCCCTTGATGATCGTCGTGGCCTGTCGGAAGGAATGGGCGCCCGGAGTCGCGAGAGCCGACGGGGCGCTCGGATTGCGCTGTAGTTCGCATCGCCTGGCCACGGCACTCGCGAGGGGACTGCTCGAAGCCGGATTGGGACCCCTGACCTCGACGAGCCTCAACCAAACTGGGAAGCCGCCCGCCCGAAACGTCGCGGAGGCGATCCGCCTAACGGGACCCGTGCCAACGGATGCCTCGACCACCGCGATCGAGGGCCCGCTGTTGATTTCCACCTCGGGGGGCGACGCGGGCGGCGCTCGGCCCAGTACGGTCGTCGATTGCACCGCGAGTGAATTCTCGATCTTGCGGGATGGGGCGATCGCTCGCGATCTGATCCAGAAGGTCTGGTCCGCATGATTCCCACTTCTCGGATACGCTCGAGTCGCTCGAGATGGAGCGCAGCGGAAGCGATTCGCTTCCGTACCGCGGTCACGACTCAGTCCTCTCGCCGTTTTTTGCGACCCGATCTCACCCGTTCATTTCCGATCCTGGAGCGCGCGCACCGATGACTGTCGTCCGACCCTTTCGAGCCATTCGGTATGACACGGATCGCGTCGATCTATCGAATGTGATCGTGCCCCCCTACGATGTCATCGCCGCGGATGAGCGGGTCTCGTTCTTCGACCGCGATCCGCACAACGCGATTCGCTTCGAGTTGACTCGCGACGTCGCCGATGAGGCGAGCGCGGATTACACGTGGATCCGCGAATGTCTCGACCTCTGGCGGGCGAGCGGTGTGCTCGTCCAGGATGACGCGCCCGCCTTCTACGTCATGGGCCAGCGCTACACGGCGCCCTCGGGCGAGGTCCTCGAACGCGTCGGGTTCTTCGCCGAACTCGGCCTCGAGGAATATTCGGCCCGGGTGGTCCGACCCCATGAACGCACGCTCGCGGGCCCCAAGGCCGATCGGCTGAAGCTGCTGCGCGCGGCGGAGGCGAATCTATCGAGCGTCTTCCTGCTGTATGAAGATCGAGAGGACGAACTCAGCGAGTTGCTCTCCAAGGTCCTCGAGACCGGTGAAATCGGTTCGGCGCGTGACGGGAACGGTGTCCAATATCGCCTCGCGCGGACGAGCGAGGCCTCGCAGATCGAGTGTCTACAGCGCTTCCTCGCGGATCGACCGAGTGTGATCGCCGACGGCCATCATCGCTACGAGACGGCCCTCGACTACCGACGGGAACAGATTGCCGCGCGCGGGGACGACGCCGAAGCGCCCTGGCAGTCGACGATCGCGTATTTCGCGAACGCGTATTCACCGGGAAATCTGCTGCTTCCGATCCACCGGGTCGTCTGTGACGTGCCGGCCCCCCCCGAACGGATTTGGCGCGAAAAGCTGCCGAGTTGGAACATTCACGCACTCGATTCGGTTCCGCTCGATCGCGTCGAGGCGTTGCTGACCGACGAACTCGCTCCCCTCGCGGGACAGGCCGCCTTCGTCGCAGAGACGGTCGCGGGGACCACTCTCCTCATCCATCGCAGCGAACCGCTCAAGGACGAATTGATGGTTCGGATCCTCGAAGAGGAAGTCCTCGGCGCGGTGTTTGAACTCGATCCGGACTCGATTCGCGGCGGCGCCGTGCGCTTTCCCAAGAGCGCCCGGCGCGCCGGCCAGGAGATTCGAGAAGGCGAGGGAACCGTCGCTCTGTACCTGAACCCGATGACCCCGGACGATGTCTTTCGAGCGACCGCGGAGGGGGAGGTGATGCCGCAGAAATCAACCTTTTTCTATCCGAAGATTCCGACGGGGATGGTCATCCGGGATCATCGCAGCCGATGAACGGGGGAAGTCGGCGCGGTCGTTCGGGGAGTCGACACAAGGGGCAGTTCGAGTCCGTCGGGAAACTGGTCGACCAGGTCCTGGGAGACCTCGGCCTCGACGGCGTTGCGCTCGCCCACCGGATCGGAAGCCAGTGGGAGGAAATCGTCGGCCCCCAGATCGCGGCGCATTGTCGGCCGCTCGGAATTCGGGGGAACGTCCTCGAACTCGAGGTCGACAGCCCAGTCTGGTCGCAGCAACTCCAGCTTCGAAAGCCCGAGTTACTCGCGAAACTCGGGGAGGCTCTCGGAGGCGAAGCGCCCCGGGAGCTGCGCTTTCAGGTCGGCTACGCTCGCGGCCGCCGCTAAGGATCTCCGCTCACAGTTATCGAAGGGACCCCATGTCGAACCCGATCCACAACAGTGACCCCACTCCCCGACCGCACGCCGAAGGCGGCGGCCACGAGCGGGCCTCGGTGGCGCAGCGTCGCTGTGATTTCTGCGGGGATCTCGTCAATTCGGTCCGACGGGTCGCCCTCGACGTCGAATACGACCGGCTTCAAAAGGCTCATGAGGAGCAATATTCCTGTTCCGATTGCTTCGAGAGCAAAGAAGCAAGGCGGCTCGGATTGGTCCGACGCTGAACCGATCTTGTGGCTCCGGAGGGCCTTGGGGGGAGACCACGCCGTCCCGCACGTCCCTGGGGAGGAGCTGGGCTCGGCAAAGGGCTTCGGGATTGCGCACCACCGTTGACCTGAGCAGGCGATTTCCCTAAGTTGCGCGCCTGCTTAGAGCAGGTAAGAGCCGGGTCCCCCGATTCTGGGATCTCGATCCGTGCCTGCTGATCCAATGAAAGTTTCCGTTCTTGCCTCCCCCTGCGGTCGACTCCGGCCAATCGATAGGGGATGACTGATAGAGCGGGAATCAGAACCCATCGGTCGATCTGTTTCCAGCCTTTCTTGCTGATGAGCTAGCAAGCGGGGCAGTCCGGAAACGGGACCGAATGACGAGAGGTCTCGAAAAGCACATGGTCAAGATTCGGTTGACACGTATGGGGTCGAAGAAGCGCCCTTTCTACCGCGTGATGGCGATCGACGAGCGCAAGCAGCGTGACGGTCGACCTCTCGAGTTTCTCGGCACCTACGATCCACGTCTGGATCCGCCGGCGCTGAACCTGGACATCGACGGGATCGAGGGCTGGGTCGGCAAGGGCGCGCAACTCTCCGATACGGTGAAGAGCCTGGTCGGTCGTGTGCGACGAGAGGGCAATACAGTTCCGCCGGTGAGTGCTCCGGTCGGGACGGAGGTCGTTACCAATGGCTGAGCGCGGTGCCGATTCGGCTGAACTCGTAGAATTCCTTGCCAAGGCGATGGTGAGCAACCCGGACGACGTGAATGTCATCATCGAAGACGATGGCGAGCTGATCGAACTCGAAACGGCGGACGGCGACCGCGGTCGCGTGATCGGCCGTCAGGGTCGTGTTGCGAAGGCACTTCGCGCGATCCTGAATGCAACCGCCGATGGCGCGGACTCGCGACTCGACATCGTAGACTGACTGGCCAGCGACTCGAGGGCTGCTGTCGGCCCGCGAGGCGGATTCGCTTCGGGGGTATTGGGTCGATGCGAAGCCTTGGGATCGGTGCTTGTTAGGCACCGCCATTCCCCTGGCCACGCACAGCGACCCTCTCGGCGAGCGGACCCCGTCCGCCTTCCTCGGGCCTGCAGGTGGCCATGACTTCGAAGGACCGACCGAAGAGTGTGACCATGGCTGAGCGGATCGTGCTCGGCGAGGTCACAGGTGCGCACGGGCTCGCGGGCGACGTCCGCGTCAAGATCGCCGGCGACGGGCCGGACAATCTGCTCGCAGCGGGGACCATCTGGCTCGGCCGACGTCCCGGAGATCCCGAGGCACGACGCCACAAGGTCGTCGATGGAGGGCTCGCACGCAGCGGTGAGGTGCGATTGCGCTTCGAGGGCGTCGATCATCGCGACCAGGTGGGGCCGCTGGTCGGTCTGCTCGTGACCACGCCGCCGACCGTCCTGCCCGAGCTGCCGGAGGGCGAGTTCTACTGGTACGAGCTGATCGGGTGCCGGGTCGACTCGGAGAACGGTGACTCGGTCGGCACCGTACGCGAGATCTGGCAGACGGGCGCGCACGACGTGTTGATGGTCGAAGACGAAGACGGCGTTCGGCGTCTGGTGCCCACCGCCGCGGAGCTCATGCGGGAGATTGATCTCGAGGCGCGCCGAATCGTCGTCGTCGACCTTCCGGGACTGCTCGAGCCCATCTAATGGCCAGCCGGCTGGAGCGAGAGAGAAAGATGCTGGAGATCGACATTCTCACGATCTTTCCAGAGATTTTCGGACCTTTCCTGGACACGGCCTTCGTAGGCATCGCGCGTCGGGATGGGGCGGCCGCGATTCGCACCCACGATCTGCGGGAGTGGACTTCGAACCGCCACAGGTCGGTCGACGACAATCCCTACGGCGGGGGCCCCGGGATGGTGATGACGCCCGACCCGCTGGTCCCAGCGATCGAGGCTCTGGCCGGGGAAAAGGGCCCCGACCGGAAGGTTCGGGTGATCCACCTCTCTCCGCAGGGTCGGCCTCTCGACCAGGAGCGTCTCTCGGCGCTGGCGGAGGGTCCCCCGATCCTGCTCGTCTGTGGGCGATACGAGGGAATCGACCAGCGGGTCGTCGATCTGGCGATCGACGAGGAGATCTCGATCGGAGACTATGTGTTGTCCGGGGGGGAAATCCCGAGCATGGTCCTGATCGAGGGTCTGGTGCGGCTGATGCCGGGTGTTCTGGGGAATCCGGACTCGATCGAAACAGAATCGTTCCGAGGGGGGGCCGTTCTCGAAGGTCCGCAGTATACTCGGCCGCCAATTTACCGAGGCCTCTCGGTGCCAGAAATTCTCCGATCCGGCGATCACGCAGCGATCGACGACTGGCGCCGTAAACAAGCCCTTGAAAGAACACGCGATCGTCGACCGGACCTGATCGAAACTCAGGGTCGTGACGCCGAGAGCACGCACGGAACTGAAAAATCGCGCCTGGACCCCGATGGTCAAGATGACCCTCTCGAATAGGCGCGGCGAGTAGCACAGCCTAGTCGGCTCCCAGCGGGATCCGGAGAAAATAGAGGAAAGAGCGATGAGAACCCTGGACTTCGTCGATAACGAGACTCTTCGGCGTGATCTCCCCCCCTTCAAGGTCGGTGACACCGTGGCGGTGCACGTGAAGGTCCGTGAAGGCGACAAGGAGCGGATTCAGGTCTTTCAAGGTCTGGTGCTTCGGCGCCGGGGTGGAGGCGCCGGCGAGACGTTCACCGTCCGCAAGATCTCGAGCGGCGTCGGTGTCGAACGTATCTTCCCGGTTCAGTCGCCACTGGTGACGAAGGTGGACATCAAGTCGCGCGGCTACGTTCGACGCTCACGTCTCTACTACCTCCGAAATCTTTCGGGCAAGAAGGCGCGTCTCCACAGCAAGGTACGCGATCTGTCCAGCCTGATCTCGGAGGACGAGGCGGCAGCGCTTTCCAACTTCAGTGAGAAAGTCGCAGCAGAGGTCGTCCCGGAACAGGACGCGACTCCGGCGGAAGAGTCCGGCGGCAAGAAGCTCAAGGGCAAGGCCGCGAAGAAGGCCAAAGCCGCCGAGAAGGCCGAACGCATGAAGGTGCTCCAGGCCGACGATGCCAAGCGCGCCAAGAAGAAGGCCAAGGAAGAGGAGCGAGCGGCTGCCGCCGAAGCCAAAGCCGAGCCGGCTTCGGAAGCGAGCGACGCCGAGACCACGGAATAGGCGCGCAGTAGAGTACGGTACGAAGAGCCTCAGAAGGCCGATTCCCAATGTTCGATCGACCACCGCTCCTCTCGAGGTGCGGTGGTTTCGGATTGGGGTCCCGCTTCGCGGGCGTCGCACCACGCCGGATCATCGAGCAGGCAGGTCACGACGTCGAATCGAACCCGGCTCACGCGGGTTCGCAGGTCCGAATGTTCGTCGAGCCAGGCCCGTGCGCCGCGCCGTAGCCGAGCTTGCTTTCGCGTGTCGACGGCTTCGGCGGCCTGGGTGTGGCTGCCGAAGCCATCGGGCCCGCTCGACCGTCGGCTCTTCACCTCGACGAAGACCAGCAGTCTGCCTCGTCCGACGATCAGATCGATCTCGACGCGGGCCACCCGGACGTTCCTCGCGACGATGCGATATCCTCGCGATTCGAGAAAGCGAGCGGCGCGCGTTTCACCCTCGCGGCCAAGCGATTGTCGTCTTTTCGTCATGGGGTTCGTCGCGCGGGACGTTTGCCGATCGATTGGGGCTCGGACTGGGATGTCGAGTTCGGGGTGATGGCGGTCAGGGTACGGGATGGGAACGCTCCACATCGTCGCGACACCGATCGGTCACCTCGAAGACGTGACCTTGCGTGCACTTCGCGTGTTGCGCGAAGCCGATTGGGTGCTCGCCGAGGACACTCGGCGCACGCGGGTGCTGCTCGACCATTTCGAGATTCCCCAGAAGCCGAGCTCGCTCCACGCGCATAACGAAAGCAGTCGGATCGAGTCCGTCCTCGACGCTCTCGAAGAGGGGCAATCCGTCGCCCTGGTGTCGGATGCCGGGACGCCCCTCGTGTCGGATCCGGGCGAGCGACTGGTGGCCGCCGTCGCCGAGGCGGGCCACCGCATCGAAGCGGTGCCGGGTGCGTCTGCGCTGTTGACGGCGTTGACGGTCTCCGGGCTCGAAACCGGACGAGTGCTCTTCCTCGGCTTCCTGCCTCGCAAGGCGGGTGCCCGTCGCAAGGTGCTCGAGGCGCAAAGGGGCCGTCCCGAAACGCTCGTGCTCTTCGAGTCGCCCCGTCGGGTGGCGACGACTCTCGCCGAGATCGCGGGCATCCTGGGAAATCGACGCGCGTGTCTGGCTCGGGAATTGACCAAGAAGCACGAGGAGATCCTGCGAGATGATGCCGCCGCGCTCGCGGCCTACTGTGCCGAGGTTCCGCCACGCGGAGAGTGCACACTCGTGATCGGCGGAGCGACCGAAGAAGAGGTGGCGGAGCAGACGAGCTGGCGCGACGAAGATGTCGACGCCTTGATCCAGACGGAACTCGACTCCGGTTCTTCCGTCAAGGATCTCGCCAGCCGACTGGCTCTGCGAACGGGCCGCCCGAAACGATCGTTGTATTCTCGTGCGGTCGCGCTGCGAGAGGAGGGCGCCGTTTCGTGAGCGGTCTCTCTTCGATCTGGTCGCGCGTCGCTCGAACGCCGACGCTGTTGCGGACCCTTCGCCATGTGCGTCCGGCGCAGGCCCTCGCCCAGGTGAATCATATGCTCTTCGGGCTCCTGGCTCCCCAGCGCGGATCCGCCGCGAATCCGAGCCTGGCGGTCGAACGCGCCCACACCGCCTTCCTGCCACCGCCCGCGCATGTGAAGGGGGACGCAGCCGGGATCGAACTCCTGGCGACCCCGTTCACATTGGGCGAGCGGGTCGACTGGGAGACCGATGCTCATGGTCCCCTCTTCGCCTATCACCTTCATCAGCAGGAATATCTGCGCCTGGATTCCCTCGATCCGGGGACCCGCGCCCAGCGACTTCGCGACTGGATCGAATTCCATCCGAGGGGAGTCGGGTGGGATCCTCACCCGATCTCGCTGCGACTCCTGTGTTGGGGGCGGCTGCTGCTGACCCCCGGAGCCCTCGCGAGCGATGACGCCGTCCGCGAGACCATGCTTCGATCGATGAACGATCAATCGTCGACGCTGGCACGCGGATTCGAAATCCGCCTTCAGGCCAATCATCTGCTCTCGAACCTCATCAGCGTGGTGTGGTCGGGTCTTCTGCTGGAGACCGAGGCGGCTCCGGGGTGGCGGGCGCATTCCAACCGCCTGATCTCGGAGCTCGATACCCAGATCCATCCAGACGGAGGACATGAAGAGCGCAGTCCGATGTACCACGCGCTGCTGCTCGAAAACGTGCTGGATCTCTTGAACCTCAGTCTGGCATCCGCCGATCGCGCGCCGCCGGATCTGACGGCTGCACTCGCGTCGACCGCTTCGCGGATGCTCGGGGCGCTCGAAGTCGTGACCCATCCAGACGGAGACATCGCACTCTTCGCCGACTCCGGATTAGGGATCGCTGCGAAGCCGAGCGTGCTCGTGGACTACGCGAGTCGTCTCGGCGTGCGGCCCGCGGCGAGAGAGAGCCGAAGCTCCGTTCTACTGCCGCAGACGGGTTATCTGTCATTGGCCGCGGGCCCCTTCGATCTGATCGCCTCCGTGGCCGGCCCATCCCCGGCACACCAGCCCGGTCACGCCCATTGCGATGCACTGTCCTTCGAGCTCTCCGTCGACGGGGTTCGCCTCGTGACCGACACGGGTCTGTTCGAGTACCGGCCCGGGCCGCGCCGCGATCGTTCGCGAGCAACGGCGAGCCACGCGACGCTATCGTTCGACGGACAGGAGCAGGCGGAAGTCTGGGCGGCGCACCGGATCGGCGGGCGGCCCGACGTGCGACTCGTCGGCTGGGACGAGATCGGCAGCGCGGAGGTCACCTGTCGGGGTTGGTCACGTGACGCCCCGGTCCATCGACGGCTCTTCCGTGTAGACGAGGGCTGCGTCGAGATCGTCGACTCGGTCGAGGGCTCATGCAGCGAGGTCGTGAGCCGTCTGCCCCTAGACCCCGGCTGGCAACTCGAGACGATCGATCACGGTGTGCGGGCACGCGGTGTCGGGGGCGAAGGGGGAGAACGAGTCGTACGGATCGAACTGCCAGAGGATTTCGACTGGGTGATCGAGCGGAGCGCGAGCTATCCGAGCTTCGGTGTCGAGGTCGAGCGCCCCGTGTTGGTGGGCCGCGCCAGCCGGCCGGGGCAGACGACGATCCGGATTCGAATCGAGCGTTGATTCGCCCAGCCGGTCGGTGGGGGCCTGGGTCCGCGGCGCGGCTCGCTTCCTACTCGCCCGCGATGAGAGCATTCAGACCGGTCTCGTCGAGGATTTCGACGCCGAGATCCGCCGCCTTCCTGGCCTTGCTGCCTGGATCCTCCCCCGCGACGACATAGTGGGTCTTGCGCGAGACCGTGCCGGTCACCTTGCCGCCGGCGGCTTCGATCGAGTTCTTCACCTCGCCGCGGGGCCGACTCAAGGTTCCCGTCAATACGAAGATCAACCCGTCGAGGGACTGGGGCGGGACATCTTCGCCGCTTGGTTTTTCTTCGGGGGCGGCAAGGACTAGCCCCAACTCACCGAACCGGGCGAGTTCCTCCCGGTTGCTCGGGTCCGCCATGAAGCGACTCACGCTCTCGGCAATGGTCGGGCCGATGCCCTCGATCGCGGCGACCTCTTCGGGCCGGGCGGCGAGCATTTCCGCGAGTGTCCCGAATCGATCGGCCAATAATTCGGCAACGGTTTGCCCGACATGTCGGATACCGAGCGCGAAGAGGAGTCGCGGCAGAGTGGTCTCGCGGGCTCGCTCGAGGGCCGCAATCAGGTTGGCCGCGGATTTCGCGCCCATCCGTTCGAGACCCGACAGAGAATCCTCATCGAGAGCGAATACGTCCGAGAGGCGTGTGACGAGACCGGCTTCGACAAGCTGGTCGACGAGTTTCTCGCCGAGTCCGTCGACGTCGAGGGCGCTGCGGCCCGCGAGATGGCGAAGATTGTTCTTCAGCTGGGCGGGACAGTCGAGATTGGCACATCGCGTGACGGCTTCGCCCTCGAGTCGCACCGTCGGAGAGTCGCAGACGGGGCATTGTGAGGGCAGTGCCCGTCGAACGAGCCGCCGCCCCTCGGCAACGCTCTCGTGGCGTCGGTCGAGGCGAACACGGACCACCTGGGGAATCACGTCGCCCGCTCGCTGGATCATGATCCAATCGCCGATCCGGATGTCCTTGCGCTCGATTTCGTCCTGGTTGTGCAACGAGGCATTCGACACCGTGACGCCGCCGACTCGGACGGGTCGAAGTCTCGCGACGGGGGTGAGGGCACCGGTGCGACCCACCTGGACTTCGATGTCCTCGAGCACGGTCTCCGCTTGTTCGGGCGGGAATTTGAAGGCGATCGCCCATCGGGGGGCTCGCGCGAGGGTGCCCATCGTTTCCTGCTGGTCGATCCGATCGACCTTGAAGACCGTTCCGTCGATCTCCACCGGCAGGTCTCCGCGCGCGGAGAGGAGCTGCTCGTGGAAGCGGATCGCCTCTTCGACCCCGTGGCAGGTCTCGATTTCGGGGCTGATGATGAAGCCCCATCGGCCCAACAGGTCGAGGATCTGGGATTGGCGATCGAGCTCGGCGGGACAGCCTTCGGCGAGGGAATAGCCGCGGAACTCGAGGCTGCCGAGCCGTTCGAAATCGATGTCATGGATCTGTCGCAGACTTCCGGCAGCCGCGTTGCGCGGATTTTCGAAGGGCTTCAGTTCGCGCCCGACGCGAGAGGCATTCAGCGACTCGAAGGCGGCGAGTGGAAGCACGATCTCGCCTCGGACGGAGGCGATTTCCGGCGGATCCTCCGCTGCGAGCCGTTCGGGGATGGAGGGCACGTGTCGAAGATTCACGGTCACGTCTTCGCCGGTCTGTCCATCGCCCCGAGTGAGGCCCTGAACGAATACGCCCTTCGCGTAGATGAGCTCGATACCGGATCCGTCGAGCTTGGGCTCGGCGACGAAATCGATCGACGAGGATTCGCCGTCCGGGTGTTCGAGCAGCTTCGACACCCGCACTTCGAAGGCCCGCATCTCGTCGGCGTTCATCGCGTTGTCGAGGGAGAGCATCGGAGAGCGATGGGGCGCCGTGTCGAAGCCCTCGGCGGGAAGGGCGCCCACTCTTTGGGTCGGCGAATCGGACGTGAGTAGACCCGGGTGTTCGGTCTCGAGGGCCACGAGTTCGCGTCGAAGCACGTCGTAGTCGGCGTCACTCAGCTCGGGAGCATCCTCCTGATAGTAGAGCGCGTCATGGCGCAGAACTTCGTCCCGGAGTTCCGCAATTCGCAGACGCACCGACTCGGGCGCCTCCGTGTCGGGAGTGTCCTGACCCCTTTCGCGTGATTTTCGGGACCGAGCCGGCAAGACTGATTCGGACCTCCCTCTGCGCATCGTTCCTGGGCGTCACACCCGCTCGGTGCGAGTAATGCCGGCCGGTTGCCCATCCCCTGCGTTCGACTGAGAGCGGAGGCGCCTGGGTTGTCCGTATGGAAATCCCATCAAGAGGACTTTCCTCGACGCCGATGAGGTTTTGTATCACCGGGGTCGGTCCTCGAAGCGTCGGGCCCACGGATTCTACCACGCTGTGGGCGGCCAACCTCCACCCAGAGCAGGTGAAATCGGGAGCGAGATGGATCCGCAGATCGGAAAAGAATCGCGCGCGAAGACGCTGCCGGAGGCGGCCGGAATCGGAGACGGATACCTTCCGCTCGAGCTTGCGGCCGCCCGCGCCCGCATCTGCGAACTCGAATCCCGGATTGCCAGCCAGGTCCATGCGCGTGCGGAACTCGTGAATCTCGTTTGCCACGAATTGCGCACTCCGATCACCGTCATCTCGGGCTTCTCTCGGCTGCTCCAGAACGAGGTCCCCGGCACGCTCAACGAACAACAGCACCGCTTCGTGGGTGAGGGGCTGAAGGCCTGTCGACGACTCGATCAATTCGTTGGCGATCTGCTCGAGGCACGCCCCGGTGCCGGGACACCCTTCGAGGTCGTGGTCGAGGAGGCCGATCTTCATGAGACGATCGAGGGTCAACTCGAATCTCTTGCCCCCCTGCTCGAGGAGCAGGGAATGAAGGTGGAGATGAATCTACGCTCGATGGAACCGACGTTCCGATTCGATACGCGACGCATCGAGCAGGTGATCACGAATCTGATGACGAACGCGATCCGCTATGGGCGGAGTGCGGGAATCATTCGATTGGGGACGCGTGCCTGCACGGTCGATCTCGATAATGCGTCGGTTACGGGGGTCGAGGTGTCGGTCGAAGACGACGGGCCCGGCATCCCGGAAGCGGATCGAGAATGGCTCTTCGCTCCCTATGTGAGGGGCGAGCAGGGTATGTCCACCGCGGGCCTGGGAATCGGTCTCGCGATCAGTCGATGCATCATCGAGGCGCATGCTGGACGGATCTGGGTCGAAGCGAGCGAACTCGGGGGAGCCCGATTCGTCTTCAACCTGCCGCGCACGAGTTGCCCGAGTGGGGAGGAATGAAGGATGGGTTCTCAAGGGGCCACGAACCGCGTGACACGGGCGGACGAAGAAGAAGCGCCGCGCGCGCCGCGTGCGCTGATCGTTGATGACGCCGAAGGGATGCGGGCCTATCTGGCAGCGCTTTTCGAAGCCCGTGGCTTCGGCGTCGATACCTGTGACGACGGCGGGCGCGCACTTTCGCTGCTCGAGAACGGGGCGGATCCGGATGTGATCCTGCTCGATGTCATGATGCCGGGAACCGACGGCCTGGCGGCGCTGGCGCGCATCCGGGAGACGTGGCCGGAGGTCCCCGTGCTCATGGTGTCGGTCGTGGGCAAGGCGAGCACCATCGTCCAGGCGATGCAGCTCGGCGCGGCTGATTACCTGACCAAGCCCTTCGAGGAATCTGAACTCGATGCGGCGCTCGACCGTCTGGGTCTTCACAGTTCCAGCTTCGGTCGGTCGCGGGGGGCCCGTTCCGGCGTGACCGATCCGACGAAAACGGTCTGGGTGAGTTCCGCGATGCGGGAAATCCGCTCGGTCATCGAGCAGATCGGCGACACCGATGTCACCGTCCTGATCCTGGGCGAGAGTGGGGCAGGCAAGGAAATCGTCGCCCGAGAGGTTCACGCCGTCTCGAATCGGGTGAAGGGACCTTTCGTGAAGGTCAACTGCGCGGCATTGCCGGCGGACCTGCTGGAGAGCGAACTCTTCGGCTACGAAAAGGGCGCCTTCACCGGTGCCCACGGTCGAAAACAAGGGAAATTCGAACTCGCGCATGGGGGCACGATCTTCCTCGACGAGATCGGCGAGATGTGCCCTTCGCTCCAGGCCAAGCTTCTTCAGGTCCTGCAGGATTCCGAGTTCACCCGACTCGGCGGCAATCGCGAGGTGCATGTGGATGTGCGTGTCGTGTGCGCGACGAATCGGAGTCTGGTGGAAATGGTCGCCGCGGGTGATTTCCGCGAGGATCTCTACTTCCGTCTGAATGTCGTGGCGATCGACATCCCGCCGCTGCGAGAGCGGCGAGAGGAAATCCCCCTGTTCGTCGAGACCTTCGTCGCTCGGTATTCGAAGCTCTATGAACGGTCGAATACCGGCCTCTCTCAGCGCATGATCGAGGCGATGAACGTCTATGACTTCCCGGGCAACGTTCGGGAACTCGAAAACATGATCAAGCGGATGGTCGTCCTCGAGAGCGAGGAATCCGTTCTCGCCGAGCTGTCTCGGCCCCGCGCGAACCGTGCCGAGCGACGGGCGGAACTCGATGCGATGCTCGAGGAGATCGAGGAGACCGCCGGAGAGACGCCCCTTCGAGAAGTCGGACGCAGATTCGCGCAGGAGGTCGAACGCGAGGCGATCGAGCACATGCTGAACCTGACCGGCTGGAATAGGAAACAGGCCGCTTCGCGATTGGGGATCAGCTACAAGACACTGCTTCAGAAGATTCGCACGTGCGCCGTCGAGGTCGGGGGCTGACCGCCTCCGCCGATCGTGTGATTTGATATTTAAGGAAGGCTCAGTGCCGGCGTGAATCCTCGAGGACGCGCTCGAGGAAGGCCGCCATCCGGCGGGCAAGGTCGTCGCGGATGTAGCCGGCTTCCACCCAACGCCGTCCGGATTCGGCGCGGCGCGCCGCGGGCTCCGGATCGTCCATGACACTCTCGATGGCCGTGACCATTTGATCCTCGTTCTCCGGGTCGATCACGATCGCCCCCTCCGCCTCTTCCATCATGCGTCGGATCTCGCCCTTGGCGGCCACCACGACGGGCCTCTCCAGGGCCAGGAATTCGAAGATCTTCGACGGGATGACGGTCTCGAAGACCGGCAGGTCGCGCAGCATCACGAGCAACAGGTCGATCGAGGCGATCCAGTCCGGCATCGCCGAGCGCGGTTGCAGGCCGAGCATGACGACGTTGTCGAGTCCGCGCCGTTCGATTTCTGCTTCGAGCATGGCCCGATCCGCGCCATCCCCGATCAGGACGAAGCGTAGGTTCGCGTGTCCCTTGAGCCGTTCCGCCACATCGATGAGGAGGGAGAGGCCATGGGCCAGTCCGAGGGTGCCGACGTAGGCAACGGTGAATCGATTCGCGAGACCATGCTGAGCGAGCAGCGCCTCGTTCTTCGGACGCGGCTGGAAGAGGGCGGGGTCGATGCCGTTGTAGATCAGTTCGATGTCGTCTCTGTCGACTCCGCGTTCCGATATGTGGTCGCGAAAGGTGCGAGTATTGACGACGACCCCCGCCGCACTTCGATAGAGCCATTTTTCGAGGGATTCGAGGGCCGAAAG
This sequence comes from Myxococcota bacterium, assembly GCA_029941885.1. Lineage (GTDB taxonomy): Bacteria > Myxococcota_A > UBA9160 > UBA9160 > UBA4427 > UBA4427. The sequence goes on along the minus strand of JAPYTP010000029.1, from coordinate 19,816 downwards.
GATCGGGCCCTCACCCAGCTGGCCGAGTTCGACGACCGACTTCGGCCAGAGGTCGCGGATCTCGAGGACGAAGGGCCGTCTCTTCAGTTTCGAGATGACCGCACCGGCGACGCCGACGAAGAATTGCGGGCTCGTGGCGATGACCAGGTCCGGCTTCCGCACCCGAAATGATGCGAGCACGGCAGTCAGCGCAAAAAGCAGGTAGTTCACGATCCGCTTCGAGAATCCCGCGTTGGCTGTCACGTACATCCAGGTTCGGATGACTCGAATGCCGTCGATCGTCTCCTCCTGGAGCCAGCGATTCTCGTAGCCCTCGAAGACCTGTCCCCTTGGATGGTTTGGCACGCCGGTGATGATCGTGACTTCGTGTCCGTCCTTTACCCAGCGTCGACAATGTTCGTGGGTACGGTTCGCAGGCGCGTTGACCTCCGGCGGAAAATAGTGGGTGATAAAGAGGATCTTCATGGCTCGTTAGCGCGCTCGGAGAGCGTCGTAGATCAGTCGTGATGGATCGCTCATGGCCGGAAGTCTCGCTGGCGGGGTGCTAGTTGGGCACGAATTCCGGCAATAGCGGGGTCACGAGCTCTGCAAACTCCTGGAATGTCGCTTCCGCCGCGTCCTCGTCGCCGAATGAGATCGGGACGGTGAAGCGGACCAGGGACCCATCGGTTCGGCCGAAGCGTGCCCGGTCGAGAAACATCCATAGGATCTTGTGGTGGTTTCGGGCGATGACCCGACCTCGGGAGTGGTACCAGAAGTAGACGAGCGCTCGTTGATTGCCCTTGGCGATGACGAAGCGCTTGGCCTCACCGCCGGGGCCGACGTCGATCGGGACGACCCGTGCGTCGATTACGTCCCATCCGCTTCCGGGCAGGCAATGCTCGGGTGGGTGGATCGCGGTGGCGGTCCCAGATTCACGATCTCGCGTCTGGCGCTCGTGATAACCGATATACAGATGGGTCGCCATCCTCGATTCCGGCTTGTAGAAATTGCAAGAGACGTAGTCTGTGACCCGGAGATTCTTGAGGGTCTTGTCGTCGATGATCTCCCGGGTGCCGCAACGCCATTCGTCGATCGCATCTGGAAAGAGCGAAAAATTCTCCCGCGTCGGGATGACTTCGGCGCTCCCGAGATACCAGTAGACGTATCCGTTCAGCGCGAGCACAAGGAGGGCGGCGACGACCTTCTTCATTTCGAGGTCATTCCCCCGGCTGCAATCGCATCCTCAGGTCCCACGCCGTCATCGCCGTCATCGCCGTCATCGGAGGCATCGGAGGCATCGGAGGCATCGGAGGCACCGCCGTTCCCGGGTCCGGAATTCGA
>JAPYTP010000029.1:0-18393 GCA_029941885.1 Myxococcota bacterium | reverse complement strand
CATCGGAGGCATCGGAGGCATCGGAGGCACCGCCGTTCCCGGGTCCGGAATTCGATCCTGAGGAGACATTCAGCAGCATTTCGATCACGCGTCCTTCTCCTAGCAGGAGAAAGAAGGCCATCCCAAACGTGAAGATCCCCTGGAAGTCGTGGACTGCCCCACCCGCCGCCTCTTCTCCGAAATGGTGTGCGAGGTAGCCCGTGAGGGCGACTCGGAACGCGTTCACGAAGATCGCAATCGGTATCGTCGATCCGACGAGCAGGAGTTGGATCCAGAGGACGCCGCGTTTGAAGAAGTGTGCGAACACGACGCCTAGTGTGATGAGCGCCATCAGACTTCGCAGTCCGCTGCAGGCCTCGTGAACGAAGAGTTCTGTGTGGGCGAGATGGATGATGTTGCCCTCGACGAGTGCGGGAATGCCGAGCTCTTGAAGGCTGAATACGGCGAATTGCGCCGCCATGAGTTGAAGTGGAAAGGCGACGGTATTTACCAGCGATTGCGGAAGGGGAATCATCAGGAAGAGGAAGAAGAGCGGAAAAGCCAGGATCTTGAAAATGTTTCGGCCGAGCAAAAGGAGGACGAGGCCGATCAACGTGAAGACGAACCCCGAGCGCATCGTCATGAGCTCGGTACCGAGCCTCCCGATGGCGAGCGAGGTCAGCCCGATCAGCAGGGGGATCATGCCGAGCCAGGAGCCCTTGATCGGCGCATCCTCCAGGGCCCAACGACGTTCGTAGGCGAAGAAGAGCGCCAGCGGGGCGACGATGAAGCCGTGCTGGTAGTCCTCGACGAGGCTCCAGTGGCGCACCATGTTGCGAAGAATCGGGAAGTAGATGCCGAGAAGCACAACGATCAGCCCGCACGCGATGTAGACGGCGGTGCGTCGGTCGGGTTCCCCGGGCGTCGCCGCGGAACGCGTCAGATTGCTCGTTGCGTCTGCCATTTACGTGCTTCCCGCATCCTTTCCCGCGAGGTCTCGCTCTAGAATATCGACAATGCGCCCCGCAGCCTGACCGTCCCAGAGCGCGGGGCGTCGGCCCTTGGGTTTTTTTCCGTTACGCAATTCAGAGATCGCTGTCTCGATCGCGTCAGGGTCCGTTCCTACGATTCGGTTGGTCCCTTCGGTCACCGTGACGGGACGTTCGGTGCTGTCCCGCAGTGTAAGGCACGGGACACCTAGCGCAGTCGTCTCTTCTTGAATGCCGCCCGAGTCCGTGAGTACCATCTGAGCATCCGTTAGAAGTCGCAGGAAGTCGAGATAGCCGAGGGGATCAGTCAGATGAAGGTCGGGTTTGCGCCCTCCCAGATTCTGCTCGATCGCGTTGGCCGTGCGCGGATGAATCGGGAACACGACGGGCAATTCACGGTTCAGTCGGCCAAGAACTTCGAACAGTCGAACCAATTGCCCGGCCGAGTCGACGTTGCTCGGGCGGTGCAGAGTGAGCACCGCATAGGCATGAGGTTTCAGCCCCAGCCGTTCGACGGTATCGAGCTTTCGGGCCTGCTCCCGATGCGTGAGCAGCGTGTCGATCATGACGTTGCCGACGAAGTGGATCTTCTCGCGGGGTACACCTTCCCGCACCAGGTTCTCTTCCGCAGAAGGCTCCGTCGTGAAGAGCCAATTCGAGATCGAGTCCGTCAGGACCCGGTTGATCTCCTCGGGCATCTTTCGATCCCAGGAGCGCAGGCCGGCTTCGACGTGGGCGACTGGAATGTCGAGCTTGACAGCCGCGAGGGTCGCGGCAATCGTCGAATTGACGTCGCCGACGACGAGTACTGCATGCGGCTTCCTCTCCAGCAACAACTCCTCGATCTTCATCAGGACCTGGGCGGTCTGCTGCCCGTGGCTTCCGGATCCGACACCGAGGTTCACATCCGGTTCGGGGATCCCGAGGTCCGTGAAGAAGGACTCGGACATCGCCTTGTCGTAGTGCTGGCCCGTGTGCACGAGGATCGGTTGGAAGCGCCCGGGGCGGCGGGCGAATTCGTGCATGAGGGGAGCGATCTTCATGAAATTGGGCCGGGCGCCGGCCACAGCGAGGATTCGGATCGGCTCGTTGGAAGGGGGGGGCGTCATACGGTCTTTCTGCCGAGTCGGCGCCAGGCTCCCTTCGGCATTTCACATCCGCGGAGGGGCCGTGGAGAGGGCCTCTTTTCGTAGCCCTCCTCTCGGGAGTTTCGGGATTTCGGAGCCCCTTCTTTAGCATGCCGGTCGCGGGATCCCGCATGCGGGCGCATCACAGATGATGTAATTTTCCCACGGGTGATGTCATCCGGGGGAGATTCACTTTTCATCCTAGCTGGATTCGATCCCGGCGAATTTTGGCCAAAAGGTCGATCGGGGACTGCCGATGAAGGAACAGGGTTTCCTATCAGGACCGCAAGTATCCAAAACTGGAATTCTTTTCCCCATTGTGACGAAAAGATAGTCTACTTCTGGGTATCTTCGGGCCACTACCGGTAGATGAGATCCCACCGGTTCCGTAGTCGAACGCAGTTTGTCTGACGGGACACGTTGTTGGCCAGGGTTGGTCGGGAATGCATTGTGGCGAAAACGATTCATGAAGGATTCTCGCCGGGAGTTTTGCACCATCGATGAGTGAACATGTGACGGTTCTCGTGATCGATGACGATCCTGGGATTCGAGATTACTTGGAGACGCTCGCGACGCGTCAGGGCTATGGGGTTTTTACTGCCGTAGATGGCGAGACTGCGCTCGCGGAACTCGACCGGACCCGTCCCGACCTGATCACCCTCGACGCGGTGCTGCCGGGGATCGACGGGTTGGAGACGTTACGCCGGATCAAGCAACGGCTGCCGGAGACGCCGGTCATCATGCTGTCCGGCCACGGCCAAGCTCGAACCATCGTCGAAGCGATGCGACTCGGCGCGTCGGATTTCCTACGCAAGCCTTTCGAGGTCGAAGATCTCGAACTGGCCTTCAAGAAGGCGCTCGAGAATCGTGCGCTCGAGCAAGAGGTCATCAGTCTTCGCGGCCGCGTTCGAACCGAGGTCGACGGCCTATTGATGGGCGGTGGCAGCCCGAAAATGCAAGAAGTGCGGGAGATCATCGAACAGGTCGCGGACACCGACATCACGGTGCTCGTGCGTGGCGAGAGCGGGACCGGCAAGGAAGTCGTCGCGCGCGCGCTCTTTCAGCTCGGCAATCGACGCAGCCGACCCTTCGTGAAAGTGAACTGCGCGGCCCTTCCGTCAGAGCTCCTCGAGAGCGAACTCTTCGGATTCGAAAAGGGGGCCTTCACCGGGGCGCAGAAACGCAAGCTGGGCAAATTCGAATATGCGAACCAGGGCACCATCTTCCTCGACGAGATCAGCGAGATGGCCCCGGGGCTCCAGGCAAAACTGCTGCAAGTCCTCCAGGATGGGGAGTTCTCGCGTCTGGGAGGTGAGGGCGACGTCCGTGTAGACGCGCGCATCATCGCTGCGACGAACCGGAACCTGGAAGAAGCGGTCAAGACGGGCGAGTTCCGAGAGGATCTCTACTACCGGCTGAATGTCGTCACGATTCAGATCCCTCCACTGCGGGAGCGCATCGATGCGGTTCCCTTGCTCGTCGAGCATTTCCTTCAGATGTACAACGAGCAGTACAAGAAGAGTGTCGAGAAGCTTTCGTCGGAGACCATGAACCTCTTGATGGGATATCACTGGCCCGGGAACGTCCGAGAGCTCGAGAACATGATCAAGCGGATCGTCGTGCTGGGAAATGAACAGACGGTGCTGAAGGAGATCTCCGAGCGAGAACCGCCCGCGACCTCCGACGTGGATGCGGAAGAGCTGGACCTCGCCGCTCTGGGCGCGAATTTCACCAATGGCCAGGAACTCGACCTGAAAGCGATTTCGAAGCGCGCCGCGCAAATTGCTGAGAAGAAGGTGATCGAGCGTGTCCTAGGAATGACCCGCTGGAACCGCAAGGAAGCCGCGGAACGCCTTCAGATCAGCTACAAGGCGCTGCTTTACAAGATGAAGGAAAACGGATTGAGCGAGGGCCGTTAGGTTTCGCTCTCTTCTCGATACCCGACCGGAGATTCATGATGATTCGCGTTTCCACAATCACTCGACTGATCGCCTCGCTGGCGATGGCTTCCTTCGCCATCGGCTGCACAGGCGCTGGAGCGCCCTTTCCACCAGAGCCGGATGTGGGGACACGCGAAGCCTACGTCATCGGGATTCCCGATCTGCTGAGGATCGTAGTCTGGAGGAACCCCGAGCTATCGGTCGATGTTCCGGTTCGACGGGACGGGAAAATTTCCGTTCCGCTCGTGGACGACGTGCAGGCGGAAGGTCTGACTCCGCACGAACTCAAGGAAGTGCTCACGGAAGCCTTGGCAGAGTACGTGACCGCACCAGATGTCACCGTGATCGTCCAACAGACGAATAGCCACACGGTGACGGTCGTTGGCGGAGTCGCGCGATCGGGCCAGATTGCGCTCACGCGACAGATGCGAGTCGTCGAAGCGATCGCAACGATGGGTGGTTTCAATGCCTGGGCCAAGAAGGATCGAATCAAGATTCTTCGGAAGAACGGGAACGAGATGATCGAGTACGTCTTCAGCTACGGCGCTTTCGCCGCGGGGAAGGCACCTGATTCGAATCTCCTGCTTCGGCCTGGGGATACGGTTGTTGTACCGGAATAGCAGATGCGCCGAATGGTTCGCGCGCACTTCTGCGTGTCAATGGGGTTGAGTTTGATGCTTGCGGCAGCAAAGACTGAAGCAGGGCAGTTGGAATTTTTCGTCGAGAACCGTCTCGGCGGAACCGATAACGTGTTCGAGCGTGCCAATGACTCCGGGCAGCCCCGCAAATCCGATGGGTTCTGGGAAGTCGCTCCCCGTGTTGTCGTGAGCGATGTCAATGGCGAGTTCGAATACGATTTTCGGTACCAGCCCACCTTCCAGAAGTTTTTCACGGAAACGAATGTCGCCGGCTGGGATCAGAAAGCCCAAGGTCGCCTCGACTGGCGCATCACACCCCGGGACGTATTCGAGGCCAGCGGGAGCTTTTCCAGCGCTCGCCAAGTTAGAGAGGAAATCATCGATGGTGGAGTTGATCCAGACCCGGCGGTAGAGCCTTCCGATCGGCAGCGCATCAATCGAGGTCGATCACGATTTTCCTTCTCCCATGGCTTTACGCAGGCTCTCTCCTCCAGGGTGGAATATTCACTGGACGATCTCGACTACAGCGTCCAGTCCGTGAGCGACTCTCGGGCTCATACGGGTTCGCTCGGGCTGAACTATACGTTGGGTTCGCTCACATCGATCGGAGTGACAGGTTCCGTCCGATTTCGGAACGCTCGCGTCAATAGCACGACGGCCGGGGGAGACGTGATTCAGGAGATAAGCAGCCGATCGCGCTCGATCGACATGTCCTTCTCCGTTCGTCGACGGCTTTCGAAGACGATCGATCTCTCAGCGCAAGCGGGACCCTCGTTTATCGACACCCAGCAGGAACGCCAAATCACAGGAGCAACGGCGAAGCTGAAGTCGTATTCCAAAGACCAGTCGGTGTTTGCAGCAGTCTCCGCGACTAAAAAATGGCGCAAGGGCAAGTTGACACTGACCTACACGCGGCACGAATCGGGAGCTGGCGGGACAGCGAGTTCCTCGATCGTAGATGACCTCGTGATCCTCGGGAGCTACAGACATGATCGGCAGTGGTCGATGTCGGCCAATGCCAGCTGGAGTCTGCTAACGGAACTTGCTGATGATCTCTCCGGCGGGATCGATCAAGAGGTCACGCGATTCCGGGTCTTCGGAACCGTTAGCCGGAAGGTACTGCCGCAGCTCGATGTCGTCGCGCGTTTCCACTATCGCATTCAGAGCCAACGGCAGACGGGTCGCGACACGGACAATGAGAACATGACTGGTTGGCTCGGCCTTCAATATAACTTCGATCCAATCGTTTTCTAGAATCTGGTGAACTAATGAATCTCGACCAAGGCACACAACTCATCGATTTTTTTGGCCTCGCGAGCCGACGGGGCAAACTCATCGCGACGATCGCGGGCGGCGTCATTCTCGTGACCTTCTGGGTCGTGATGGCGCTGCCCAACCTCTACACATCGTCCGCGATGGTTCTTGTTGAACCTCAATCGGTTGACGAAGAGCTCATCAATTCGGGTGTGCGGAAAAGCGATCTCAACGAGCGCCTTGGCCTGATGACGGCAGAGATTCTGAGTCGTCAGCGCCTCTCTACGATCATTACCAATATGGACCTCTACCAGGATGAGCGCGAGGACTTGGAACGTTCTGAGGTGGTCGACCTCATGCGCTCGTATATCAGTGTTGTCCCTGTGCTCAGTGAACTCGAAGAGGGCCGAAAGCAGCAGACGCTCAAGTTCAACACCTTCCGCATCGTTTTCCAGCACAGGGATCGAGCCATTGCGGCCGTAGTCGCGCAGAAGGTCGCTAACGACTTCATTGACGCGAATATCGAGTCACGGACCGACATTACCTCCAAGAGCCTCGATTTCATGAGAGACGAGATCGAGGCATTGACCACGAGGCTCTCAGAAGTCGAAGGAAGGATTGCACTCGTGAAGGCCGACAACGCAGGGCGGCTGCCCGAAGAGTTCGAGAGTCATCAGCGCATACTCCAGTTTTCGATGGGGGACCTTCGAGATGCGCAACGGATTCTTGCCTCGGCGGAAAGTGACATATCCTATTGGAAGAATCAGGCGCTGACGGCTTCCAGTATGAGCACTCCCCCAGGAGATACCGCGAGTCCTGGCCACCGTCTTCGTCTGTTGGAGATCGAACAAGGCGGACTTCTAGCACGAGGCTTTACCAACCGACACCCGGATGTCGTACGAGTGGCGGCCGAGATCGACCTACTAAGGCAGCAGCTGTCGAGTGCCAAGGAATCGGGTGACGCCCCGAAGTCGATAGGCGAGCAGAATGCCCTTTCCGAGCTGCGACGAGCTGAGATGCGTGCTGTTGCGGCACGAGAGGACATCGAACGCCTTCGCGTCGGGATCGCCGATCTCGAAGCCCGCCTCGCCGGGACGCCGGCCGTCGCGGAACAACTCGATGGGTTGGGTCGCCAATACGAGCATCTCTATCGTAGCTACCAGGACTTCAGCAATCGGCTTCAACAGGCTTCGGTACAGGCGGACCTCGAGCGACGCCAGCTAGGTGAGCGGTTCAGGATTCTCGAAGCCGCTGAAGCGAGTCCGGGACCGAGTTCCCCGAACCGGATCCTGCTCATCTTTCTCGGCGCGGTTCTCGGTCTAGCGATTGGTGGAGGAATTGGACTGATTATGGAGATGTCGGACTCGTCGATGCACACCTCCAACGAGTTGCAGCAGGCGCTCGGCATTCCTGTTCTCGCTTCGGTGCCGCGGATCATGCTCGAGTCGGACAGGGTCGCGCGGTCCAGACGGATCCTCAAAGAATCGATTGCGGCGGTCGCGCTGGTGGTCGTCGTGTTGGTCGGCGGAATCGTGACATACTTAGTGGTGAACGGGACCGGAATCTTGGATTCCCAAACCGCTGAATCGACGCCAGCGGAGACGGAAGCACGCGCGGCAACTGGAATCGGGCGCGGGTAGCGGGGACATCTGAGAATGTATACCGAGTATTACGGGCTGGTTCGTCTGCCCTTCGAGATGACTCCCGACCCCTCGTTTCTATACCTGGGGGAGGCGCATCGCGAGGGACTGGCGACGCTCGTTTACGCCGTCAATTCCGGGAAGGGCTTCGTGATGCTGACCGGCGAAGTCGGTACGGGCAAGACGACATTGCTGCACGCGCTCCTTGGACAACTCGATTCGACGACGAACTCGGCCTTCATATTCAATCCACGGCTCGACCCGATGGGCTTTTTCAGAATGCTCTTCGAGGAACTGGGAGTGGGGCCCGCTTGTGGGACGAAAGCGGAGTATCTGCTCGCGCTGAACCAGTACTTGATCGAAAAGCTCGCGGCGAACGAACGCGTCCTCCTGATCGTGGACGAAGCCCAGAATCTCTCGACCGAAATGCTCGAGGAAATACGACTCCTGTCGAACCTCGAGACCCCGAGGTCGAAGCTGATCCAGATCATGCTGGTGGGGCAGCCTGAATTGCAAGTACTCGTCGATCAACCCGAGCTGCGGCAGTTACGACAGCGGATCGCCCTGCGACACCATCTGCGGCCCTTCGACGAAGTCGAATCGGCGGAATACGTGTCCGAGCGACTAGCAAAAGCGGGCTACACGGGGCGCGGAATCTTCAAGAAGAAGGCGCTCAAGGAACTCTACCGGGTGTCAGAAGGAATCCCGCGACTCATCAACAATATTTGTGACGGGACGCTGCTGCTCGGATACGCCCGACAACAGACGAGTCTCGGCCCGGATGACATTCGCGAAGTTGCACACGACCTCGGGCTCGTGCCGAAGGACGAAGTCGAAAACAGGGATACCACCCGCGGCGACGAGAAGCCCGGGAAGCCGCGCCGTCGGCGCCGATTGCTCCGGTTTGGTCGTTAGGCGAACCGGGTCGAGAGTTTAGGGAGATCGAAGATGCCCAAGCATTATGAAGCACTGCAGCGTGCGGAGCAGGAGCGGCGACGGAAAGTCACCGGCGTCGATGCACCTGTGCCCGCCGCCGTTTCTTTCGAGGGGCCGGCTCGTCCGCCGCCGCGAGCGAAGGCCGGGGGTTTCCTGTCGCGGCTCTTTCGTGACCGAAAGGGACCTGGGGCCGAGGAAACCAACGAAGCCAATAAACGCCGCATCGCGCTTCTCCAGCCCGACTCGTATGTTGCGGAGCAGTATCGGAGCCTGCGTGGTCGCATCGACTCCCTGGCCGCCCAGCGTCCGCTCAAGACCCTCGCAGTCACCAGCGCCAATTCCGGCGAGGGCAAGTCGACGTGTTCGGTGAACCTCGCGAGCGTCAACGCGATGAGCGTGGGTCGCAGCGTGCTCTTGATCGACTGTGATCTGCGTCGTCCCAAGATTCATTGGACTCTCGGACTCCAGCCGCAGGTCGGCCTTGCGGAAGTCTTGCTCAATCAGGCGACGCTCGAAGAGGCGATTCAGAAACTCGATGGCGTTAATCTCGACATCATGCCGGTCCGGTCGGTGCCCTCGAATCCCTCTGAGCTGCTCGCATCTCCGGAGATGCGGAAGCTCATCGAGGAGGTCGCTGTGAAGTATGACCGGGTCATCCTCGATACCCCCGCTTGTCTTGGTCTGCCGGATGCGAAGAGTATTTCGGAGCTCTGCGATGGCCTCGTCATGGTCGTGCGGGCCGGTGTGACTTCTCAGGAAGAGGTTCAAGCTGCCCTCGACATCCTCGATCGCAGACGCGTGGTCGGGCTAGTCCTGAATGGTTCGGAAGTCAGCAGGGAGCAATACGGATACTATTGAGCCTCTGTTCTTCGTAGCGGCCGTCGGCTGTGCCCGGTGGTGGTCAACGCTTAGCGGTGAATTTGAGAACTTGGTTGTCGGCGGGACATGCTCTGCAATCCTTTCTGCCTTGTCCTTGTCCTTGTGGAGTAATTTGAGTCGTCGGAGGTCCGCTTGGACCACATCTACGCAGTCGTAATCGTCGTGGCGGCCGCGGGCGCTGCAGCGCTCGCAACGCCAGCGGTCATCCGATTGGCGCATCGTATCGGTGCGGTCGATCGACCGAACGAGCGAAAGGTGAGTCACCGCGAAGCGATGCCGCTGCTTGGCGGACTCGCAGTGGGGTTGGGGTGTGTCGTTGGGCTCGGGGCCGGATACCTGACTTTCGATGAGCCCCGTCTATTGCGTGGCCTCGCGGGATTCGCTGGAGGCGCCACGCTCCTTGTGTTGGTGGGTGTCTGGGACGACCTCTTCAATCTGCGCCCGGCCGCGAAGCTGGTCTTCCAGATAGCTGCCGCCGCAATTGCGATCGAGGCGGGGTTCCAGGTAGACCTTTTCAGCAATCCGATCGCTGGCGAGACACTAGATGTTCCGGGCTGGATCATGTGGCCGGTCTCACTGGTATGGATCGTCGGCGTCACGAACGCAATGAATCTGCTCGATGGTCTAGATGGGTTGACGTCGGGCGTGGGCGCTATCATCGCTGGGACGCTTGCGGTCATCTGTTGGCAGGCGGATCAGTGGATCGGGGTCGTGATAGGACTCGCGCTCTTCGGCGCGTTGATCGGTTATCTCCCTTTCAATTTTCCGCCCGCACGGATTTTTCTAGGCGACACAGGTTCGCTACTGATTGGATTCGGGCTCTCGCTTCTCGCCCTCGAGGGGTACAGGAAGACGGCGCTGCTCGCGTTTATCGTTCCGCTTCTCGCCCTGGCGATCCCGTTGCTCGATATGGGAATTTCAATCGTTCGGAGGCTGCGCAACCAGCGGAGCGTCTTCTCCGCAGATCGCCTGCACATGCACCACCGCCTGTTGAAGCGCGAAGGCTCTCACAAGAGCGCCGTGCTGATGCTCTATTTCCTGACGGCCTGCTTCTGCATGATCGCGGTTTCATTTACTCAACTCGACGGCTGGGTCGCGTTCCTCTATCTGGCAGCCGTCGTCGGCGTGACGGTTCGATTACTGCGAAACCTGGACGCCTTCTCGCTCGACATTCTCGCGGACCCGATAGCTCGTCAGGATGACAGAGAGGAGGGAACCTCGTCCGCGTCGATCAACCGAAGCGAGGGAAAGTCGTGAGCGTAGTGCGGATGTTTCTAGGGCAGTGCGGGCCACTGCATGAATTGGATGGCTGGCGCGCGAGCCGTTCGTGCGGTGGATCGAAGGGGAAGCAATGAATATTGCCGTGATTGGCACGGGATACGTTGGATTGGTGACGGGCGCGTGCTTTTCGGAGTTCGGTGTGCACGTCACCTGTGTCGATCGGGACGAGGACAAGATCGAACGCCTCGAGCGGGGCGAGATTCCGATCTACGAGCCCGGGCTCGACGACATCGTTGCTCGCAACGTCAAGAGTGGCCGTCTCTCGTTCACGATCGATACCGTCGAGGCGATCGATCAGTCCCTCGTGATCTTCATCGCCGTCGGCACTCCCGCTGCTGCGGACGGAAGCACCGATCTTCGATACATCGAGACCGTTGCCCGTGAGATCGGGAAAGGAATCGAGAGCTACAAGGTCATCGTGACCAAGAGCACCGTTCCGGTCGGAACGTCCGATCGCGTCCGGGTCTGTATCCAGGAAGAACTCGACGCGCGCGGCGTGAGCATTCGTTTCAGCCTTGCTTCGAACCCAGAATTTCTTCGAGAGGGCGCTGCGATCGGGGATTTCATGCGCCCCGACCGAGTCGTGATCGGCACGGAGGGCGACGATGATCAGGCGCTAGCGATCATCAAGGATCTCTACCGCCCGCTCTATCTGAACGAAACCCCCTTTGTCGAGACGAACATTCACACGGCAGAACTGTCGAAATATGCGTCGAATGCGTTCCTGGCAACGAAGGTCTCGTTCATCAACGAACTTTCGATGCTCTGCGAGTCGGTGGGCGGCGACGTCCAGGCGATCGCCCGGGTGATGGGGCTCGATCGACGCATTGGCAAGAAATTTCTGCATGCCGGGCCAGGCTTCGGAGGCTCGTGTTTTCCCAAGGATACGCAGTCAGCCGCTTTTTTTGCTCGCGAACTCGGGCACGAGTTCGAGATCGTTGAAGCCTCGATCCGGGTCAACGAGAGACAGCGCCTGCGCATGATCGACAAGGTCGTGAGTGCGCTCGACGGCGAAGCCGAGGGGAAGACGGTGGCGGTGTTAGGCCTCTCGTTCAAGCCCGAGACCGACGATATCCGAGAGGCACCGGCGCTCGATATCATTCGTGGCCTGATGGAGCGCGGTGCGAGGGTTCAAGCCTATGACCCTGCGGCAATGGCGGCGGCCGGGGAGGCGCTGCCGGGCCTGATCCTGTGCAAGGACGTCTATGAGGCGCTCACGAACGCGGATGTGATGACGATCGTGACCGAGTGGAATGAGTTCCGAATGCTCGACCTGGCCCGGGCCAAGGAACTGATGGCGGAGCCGCGCATGGTGGATATGCGCAATATCTACGATGCCGAACGAATCGCGGCCGAGGGGTTCCTGTATATCGGTGTGGGGCGCTGACCCCTTTTCTGGACTGTGTTTAGGGCTCGAAGCTGATTTGTGGGCAAAATACTGCGATTCGACCCACTTTATGTGATACTGGTCACTAAGCCAGCACCCCGTTGAGACGTACGATCCGTGTACGGTGGTCACGCGGCGGAGATCAGCGGCTTCTCGATAGCCCCGGCCCGGACGCGGCGATGAGGTTTCTATGCATACGGCTGGCACGATTCGGAAGGACGTCTTGGATTCCCTTCGGGCGATTCCGCTCTTTGGGCGGGTCTCCGAGAGCGACCTCGACGAACTCGCGACACACCTGATCGAGCGACGCTTTCCGAAGAACGCCACGGTCGTCGAAGAGGGACTCCCTGGCGACTACATGTACGTGATCTGCAAGGGCCGGGCGAAAGTGACCAAGGCGTCCGAAGACGGCCGCGAGAAGATCATGAACTTTCTCGAGGCGGGTGCCTTTTTCGGCGACATGGCGCTGCTCGGAGACGAGATGCGATCTGCGAGCGTGAAGACCCTCGAGGATTCGGTCCTCCTGGCGCTCTCGCGTCGGGACTTCATCGATCTGCTTCGGCAGAGTCCGGACCTAGCGCTGGCCGTCATCGAAGAACTGGCGAACCGACTGCGTGAGACCAACGAGCAGGCGCGATCCCTCTCATTCCAGGGGGTCGAGGAACGGACCCGAAATCTCTTCGAGCGGATTTCGCGCGAGGACGAGATGGGGAGCGGGCAGAGGATGACGCCCGTGCTCACCCATCAGCAGATTGCCGATATGGTTGGCACCTCGCGCGAGACCGTCACGAGAGCGATCAAGCAGCTCAAGAACTCCGGCTGGCTGTCCCAAGAAGGCAAGCGATACGTCATTCCGACAGACTGATGATCCCCCTCGGACGGACTCCGCTGCCTCGCTCAGACCTCTGTCCGGCGCCCCCACATCCGACCCGGATCGACCGTCACGGCCGCCTTCGCCATTCGGACGGAGACCGTCCGGCTTCGTTTTCGCGGTTTCTCGCCCCAGGCGAAGATCGAGGCGCCGTTCGGCCGAATGAGGGTCGGATTCCGGACGTCCGAATGCGGAATGGGGTCGGTTTGTGGCGCTCTCTTAGGGGATGGCGCACTCTCTAACACCACTCGATTTTCCCCACGGGCCCGATTCCGGGCGAAGAAAAGAAGGACCCAGCGTGACCACTCTGGCCTCCGCCCGCCGCTTTGTTTCTCATAACCGGCTCTCTCTGATCCCGCTGTTCCTGCTCGGGGCGGTTCTGACTCTGGGTTGCCAGAGCGACGAGGAGCACGTCGCGACCTTCCTCGAGCGCGGCGACGCCTATGTCGCGGAGGGGCAGGACAAAGAAGCGATCATCGAATTCAAGAACGTCTTGCAGCGCGACCCCGAGAACGCCGCCGCCCACGAGGCCTTGTCCCTTGCTTATCTGCGCGTGAACAAGCCGCGAGAAGCGTTCTGGGAGATGTCGGAGACGGCTCGTGTCGCCCCCGACAACATCGAGGCACACCTTCGCTACGGAACGATCGCCGCCGCGGTGGGTGATCACGAGTTATCGCTCGAGCAGGCGGAGATCGTGTTGAATCTCGACTCGAATAGCGCCCGGGGCCACACGCTGCGCGGGCAGTCGCGAGAGGCACGCGAGGACTATGCGGGCGCCGAGGAAGATTTCGGCGCGGCCATCGCTGCCGAACCATCCGCACCGGCCTTCCACTTCCTGCTCGGCGGGTTCTATGAACGTCGCGGTCGCACGGAGGAGGCTGAGGCCGCCTACCGGAAATTGATGACCGTTGAAGAGAGTTATGTCGCTGCCACCTCGCTGGCGCGCGTCGTCTTGAAAGACCCTCTTCGCCTAGAGGACAGCAGGCAGGTGCTCGAGAAGGTCGTCGAACTCGCCCAGGTCGCGCCAATCGAAGCCCCCGAGATCGACCCGAGCTCGGAGGAGCACGGCACGACATCGCTTCTCTTCAACGTGTTGCGGGAAGACGCGATCACCGGTGCCTACACGTTCAAGGCGCTGGTCCAGTTCGAGCACGGCAGCCTGGACGACGCGATCGCCACCCTCGAGGAAGGCGTCTCGAAGAGCGAAGAAAAGGTTCCACTGATCTATCAGATGGCGAGTCTCTATCGCAACCAGGGCCGCCCGGACGACGAACACGCGATGATCCAAAGGGCCACCGAAGAGGCGCCGGACAATGCCAACGCCCAGATCGTGCTCTCCGCCTATCTCGGTCAGAGGGGGGATACGGATGGAGCTCTCGCGGCTGCAGGGGCGGCGGTCGCGGCCGATCCCGATAATCGGGCTGCCCAGCTGCGACAGGCCGAGTTGTTGGTCGATATTGGTTTCCGTGACACGGACGCCGAGTCGACGGAGGCGGGTCGGATGATCGTCGATTCGATCCTGGAGGCCGCACCCGAGAGTCCCGAGGCCCATTTCGTGCGCGCGAAGATCGAACTCGCGGAAGCCGATCTCGATGCGGCAAAGATCTCGCTGGAGACGACACTGCAGGCGCGTCCGGATTGGGGTCAGGCCCGCTTCGTGCTCGGTTCGACGCTGGTCGCGGCCGGCGAACTGACCCGCGCGCGTGTCGAACTCGAGAGCGCGGTCGAGAACGAGCCTCAGCTCGCCGCGGCCCGCAAGTTGCTCACGCAGGTCTACGCGGAGCTCGGCGAATACGAATTCGCGATCGAGGAGGGGCGGTCCTATCTGAAGGATCGACCCGGAGATTCGGAGATCCGCATCGTCGTGGGCCAGGCCCTGATCCGTGTGGGTCGCGCGAACGAGGCCTATGAGGAAATCGCGACCATTCCCGATGATCAGCGGGACGCGGCGTCGCTGTTTGCGTTGGGTCGTCTGGACCTCGCCTACAACCGGGTCGAAGAGGGCGCCGCGAAACTGCGTCGAGCGGAAGAGCTGGAGCCCGGGAATCCGCAGGTTCTGCGGTCCCTGCTCGCGATCGATCGCAGCAGGAATGATCTCGGGGCATCGGTCGATCGCATCGCCCGGGCGCTCGAGGTCAATCCGGAGGATTCGGAAATCATGGAGCTCCAGGCCGAGGCCCAGCTGCTAGGCGGGGACTTCGAGACGGCGAAGGCAACGTTCGAGAAAGCGGTGGAGATGGAGCCCCGGAACGTCACCGCCCAGCTGGCGCTGGCGGACATCGAGTTCCGTGCGGGAAATATGGACGGAACCGTCGTCGCCATCGAACGCGCGGCGGCCGCGGTGCCAGAGTCCTCGGACCTCCAGTTTCGTCTTGCGCAGGCCTACGAACGGAACGGACGCCGACCCGATGCGATCGGCGCCTACGAGAAAGCGATCTCACTCAACGGTGACCTCGCGATGGCCAAGAACAACCTGGCCTATATGCTCGCCGAGTCGGGGGGCGATCTCGATCGTGCTCTGGAACTCGCACAGCAGGCAAAGGAACAGCTGCCCGATGACGGCAACGCTGCGGACACCCTCGGTTGGGTTCTGCTCAAGCGAGGCCTTCCCTCCGCCGCCATCGGCTACCTCGAGGAGGCCGCCGAGCAATTCCCGGCAAACGCCCTCGAAGTCCAGGGCATCGTCCATAATCATCTCGCCGAGGCGTACGCTCGAAACAGCGAGAACGAGAAAGCAATCCGCGAGAGTCGGGCGACCCTCTCGCTCTACGATCGCATGACCGAGGCGGCGGAAAAGCGCGGAATCAAGGTCAGCGAACCCGATTGGTCGAAGGAAGCGCGCAATCGCATCGAGAGTCTCGAGTCGACCTCCTGAGTCCGGTCGGAGGTTCGACTGGAGTGCGCTGGGTTCGCGACGCGGCACGATGGGTCGCGCGGGCGTGTCGTTCGTCACAGCCGACTGCCCCACGGGTATCGTGGTGGGCTACCCCCTTCGAGTGAGTCAAGAGTTCCCGTGTGTGCGCCGATAGGTTCGCCGGAGGGGAACCGTGCGCCCGTCGCGCGGGCGGACGTCCTCCAACCGGTATCGCGACTGCGAGCCGGCCAGCTCCATGGAGGAACACATGAGGCTCAGCCATCTCTTTTCCGTCGCGTTGACGGTTCTTCTGCTGCCGGGAGCGGTCGTTG
The DNA here is from genome assembly GCA_029941885.1 of Myxococcota bacterium. Classification (GTDB taxonomy): domain Bacteria; phylum Myxococcota_A; class UBA9160; order UBA9160; family UBA4427; genus UBA4427. The sequence continues at coordinate 2,286 of JAPYTP010000029.1, read as the reverse complement.
CGGAAGAATCGCTCGACCCGATGAACACGCCCGATCCCGGCGCAGCCGAGGCGTCCCCAGCCGATCTCATTGCGGACGGCGAGGATCTGGCTTGGGACCAATTCGATGACCCGGAATTCGTTCCGGGTGCAGACGCGGGCTCGGCTGCCGCGTCGGACTCGTCTCTCGAAGATCCTGGGGAGTCGATCGAGTTTTCGATCGCGGTCGAGCCGGTGGGTCGGACCGAATCCGGCGTCCTTCTCGGACCCGAGGGCATCGACGACGAAGGACGCGCCGGTCGACTCCACACCGTGGCCAAGGGTGACACGTTGTGGGATCTGTCCGCTGCCTATCTGGGAACGCCCTGGGTCTGGCCCTCGGTCTGGATCGACAATGACGACATCGCCAACCCCCATCTGATCGAGCCCGGCGACAAGATCTGGATCACCGCCAACGAGATGCGCGTCGTGAGCGATTCCGAAGCGGAATCCTTCCTCGAGCCGGCGGTGGCAGACACGACGGTCGCGGCGACGATGGAGCTGGATTCACTCTCCGGGCTCATGGATGAGATGGCGGCTGTCGAGGACGTGATCCCCCCGCTCGCGGCGCTCGAGGATGATCCCTCGACCCTGGATGTGTTCCCGGTCACGATTCCGGGTCAGGAGCCCGAAACGATGCCGGCGAATCGTCAGATCACGGTCGCTAGTCGGGAGATGATGGGATTCGTGACAGCCGAAACGCTTGCTGGCTCTTCGAGCATCGTCGACAGCTCCTCGGAGCGGACCTTTCTCGCCGCGGGAGATCCCGTGTATCTGGGGATGGGCGAGGGTGATGTCGAGCGCGGAGACCAGTTCACGATCTTTCGCGTCTTGGAAGAGGTTCGCGATGTCGAGACGAATCGGATGCTCGGTCACCACGTCGAGAACCTCGGCTGGATCGAGGTCCGCGAATTGACCGGCGATACGTCGATCGGCGAAATTCGACAGTCCTACGCCGAAATCCGACGGGGGGCGCGCGTCGCTCCGCGCGAGAAGGTCTCGCGACGCGTTTCCTTGCGCACCACGCCGGACGCGATCGAAGGACAGATCGTCTTTCTACCTTCCGATCGAACGGTGATGGCGGACGGCGGGTACGTCTACTTGAACCGCGGTGAGTTCCATGGCATCGAGGTCGGCAGCGAACTCGAGGTGTTCGACAGCGGCCTCATCATGAATGAAACCGAGCGCCGGGTCGACGTGCGAACACCCGACGCGAATGTCGCAGTCCTCGTTGTCGTCACGGTGGAGGCCGAGAGTTCAGTCGCCTTCGTGTTGAGCGCGTCGCGTGAGCTCGAGATCGGCGATACGGTGCGACCGGTCGTTTCACGCTTGGCTGGCCTCTAGCCGATCCAATCATTCGCGGCGCACCGGGCGCCTGCGATCGACGGGCCCGTGCGAAAACGCACGGGCCCGTTTCGTTTTGGCGTGAGCGTGTGTCCACCTCGGGCGTGAACCGGCGGACGACACCTGCACGAAGCAATGGGTTGAGCTTTGATCCCGGGCCCCGGTCGGTCCGTCGAGGTGATTCATCGACCCCTTCGAAGTGTCCGGCAGATCCGATCCCGCTCATTCGGGGCATCGAGGCAACCCCTCCACTCCGCGTGCGGCCGGCGGGTTGGCACCGGATGACGCACTCGACTGGCTCAGGCTCCAACGTACGCTCGCCTATCATCCCGAGGCGGTTGGTCGGGCGCTGCGGGACGGGGTGTCTCCGACGCGCGTCCTGGCCCTCCTCGAGCCTCGGCTCGCACGGGCGAACGAATCGCGCACTCGAGCGGCGCCCGGATGGAACACGGGCTGGGAGGCCGTGGACAGGGAAGCGGTCGAACGAGACCGGAAGTGCCTCCTGGAGCTCGGTGCGTGCGTGCTGCCGATGGGACACCCGGACTATCCCGATCGCCTCGCGGCCCTGCCGGATACCCCACCCGTCCTGCTGATACGGGGCAGTGTCCGCGCGTTGTCGGCGCCAGCGGTCGCGATCGTGGGCGCCAGGGCGGCAACCCAAAGCGCACGGGATCAGGCGCGGCGACTCGGCCGCGAACTCGGCGCCGTCGGATTCACGATTGTCTCTGGCCTCGCCCGAGGAATCGATTCCGAGGCGCATCGTGGCGCGCTCGAGGGTGGGGGCAGGACGGTCGCGGTGCTCGCGTGCGGTCTCGACCGGATCTATCCACCGGAGCATCGAGATCTCGCAACAGAGATCTGCCTGGGTGGCGCCCTCGTGAGCGAGATGCCCCTCGGAACGTCTCCCCGCCGCGAACTCTTCCCG
>JAPYTP010000028.1 GCA_029941885.1 Myxococcota bacterium | reverse complement strand
AAGACGAGGTTCGGGGGCTGTTCGCGGCCGGGGTCGAAGCGGTCGGGATCTACGAAGATCTTCGGGTCCCTGTTGGCGCCCGCCGCTGCGAAGAGCACCCAGGAATCAGCGGGGATCGCGGTGCCGCGAAACTCGATGGGCTCGCTGCGACTGATGCGGGGGAGCACGGCAATCGGTGTCTCCCAGCGCAATCCCTCCTCGACCGCCGCGTCGATCCGTCCGGGATTGCGCACGAGGTTCTGCCACTGACCATCGTGTGTCAGCAGTGCGTAGATGAGATTTCCGAGGGAGCCGTGCGTCGTCTCGCCACCGGTAGGGAAGAGCAGCCGGATATGCGAGAAGATCTCGTCGTCCGTCAGGCGACGACCCTCGACTTCGGCCTGGACGAGTTCGCTGATCACGTCGTTGCGAGGCTCGCGTCGTCGTTCCTCGACGACCGGCGAGAGGAATTCGGAGAATGCTTCTCTGGCCTCAATGGAGCGCTCGGGTTGATCACGAAAACTGAGCAGGGCGAGGGCCCAAGCGTGAAAATCCTCTTCGCGGTCCCGTGGCAGTCCCAGCATTCGTGTGATGACGAGGTAGGGGAATCGGGCGGTGAATTCGCTGACCAGATCGAATTCTCCGCGTTCTCCGATCTCATCGACCAGCTCGTTTGCGAGAGCGGCGAGTCCCTCATTCGCGTAGTTCGTGATGGCACGTGATCTGAACGCGGGAGTTGTGAGCCGGCGGTAGCGAAGATGATCGGTGGCATCGGGATTCGAGATGAAACTCTTGCCGATTGCCGGCTCGAAGGAGTGTTCGTACATGCGATGCCCGGGAAACGCGTGTTCATCGCGGAAGGCCTCGCTGAGCGCTTCGTATTCAGTGATGACGAAGCACGGGATTCCGAGGAAATGGGCAGGTCCGATCGGGCCGCGTTCGCGATAGGACCGGAGTCGCGCGTGGAGTTCGTCCCCGGGCATCTCATCCAAGGCGAAATCGCCTCGTGCCGGCGTCTCTTCGGGGTCGGTTCCCAAACGGATCTCCTCGCGGGCGTACGCCCCGAAGGCAGACGCGCAGAGCATTCCCTAGCGTAGCAGTCGAGGAAAAACGGAGGATCGATGCGTGAAAGTTGCGAAGTTCTACTTGCTGGGGTTCGGGCTGTTCTCACTCGTCTTTGGGATCGCTTATCTCGTCGCACCCCTGGCTCTCACGGGGCCCGCCGGCTTCGGACCGCTCTCGCCCTCCGCGACGACCGATATCCGCGCGACCTATGGCGGATTTCAAATCGGGTCCGGCGCATTTCTGGTCTGGTCGGCGCAGTCGCGCGATCGGTTCCGCCCCGCGCTCCTGTTGGCCGTCCTGATGATCGGCGCCGTCTTTTCGAGCCGGGTGATCGGCATCGTGCTGGACGGAGATCTAGGCGATTTTCATCGGATGGGGTTGGTACTCGAGGCGACCCTGACCGCGGCCACGATCTTCGTCCTTCGCAGGGCTCGGGATGAAGAGCCGCTTCACTGAGAGGGAGATACGCGGCGATGGAGGCTGCAACGATCGAAGTCCGTGAGGCTCGCCTGGATGAATCCGCCGACGTCGACAGGCTCTTCGCCATTCTCGATGCCTATGCGCGGGGTCCAGGTGGACAGAATGCACCGCTCTCCGAGGAGGCCCGGGACAACCTCGGTCCCGGCCTTCACGAACACCCGAATGCGTTCGTGCTATTTGGTGCTCGCGACGGACGGATCGTCGGCGCGGCGGTGTGTGTGTGGAGTTTCTCGACATTCACGGGTCGCCCCTCGGTCAATCTGCACGATTTTTCGGTTCTGCCCGAGGCCAGGGGGCTCGGGGTCGGAACCGCGTTGCTCAGAGAACTCGAGCGAAGGGCCCGGGAGCGGGGCGCAGCGAAAATGACCCTCGAGGTTCATGATTCGAATCACGCGGCCAGGCGGCTCTATTCGCGGTTTGGATTCGAAGGATGGTCGCCGCCCACGTTCTTCGTGTCGAAACCGCTCTGAGATTGGGTGGACTCCCCGCCGGAGACGTGTGTGAGGGCGCTCGCGAATTCCAGGACTACACTAGGCGGCCGAAAACCATTTGCTGATGGAGATCCTCGGGCTTCGCGATGGATCTGAACCGATTCATGAGGAGTGCAAGAATGAAAGGCCCCGTGGGCTCGCTGCTAGGGCGTGCGATGGTCGCGTGTCTTCTCCTAGGCGGACTCGGATGCACTCAGGAAGCCCAGAACGAACTCGGTCGCGCAGTGCAGAACTGGACTGGGACCGACGGGATGCTCGAGATCTATGCCGGGGACAAATTGATTAAGAGATTTGTGAAGATCGACAAGCTCACGACGGCAACCGGGACCTCCTCGAACGAGGCTCGGCCCTACCGCTTCGGATACGGGATTCTTGATGAGAACCTGAATAACGCTGCCGATCCCGGGGAGTCCAAGGTCTATTTCGAGTTCAGCGACTACTCGACCTCCTATATTTTCTACGAGAACCCGCGTTGAGCCGCACGGCGCGCCGCACCACAGGTGGGCTCGCGAAGGCGGGCTCTACGAGAGGAGCCACAGACCATGCCCAAACCCACATTCGAAGCGCTCAAGACCTGGGCCGAGAACTATCCGAAGCTCTGGAACGCGGGCGACAAGCAGGCCTGGATCGATAGCTACAAGGCGGTTGCACCGGGCATGGTCCGGATGCTCGATCCGGTCGGAACGCCTGAAAAGGTCGGATTCGACCATTGCTGTGCCGATTCGTGGGATCTCTTTCAGCCTAATATCCGATTCCAAATCGTCCCGGGATCACTTTTCGTGTGCGACAACGAGGTAGCCTGGCTACTCGAGAACCACTTTACATCGGATGGCCGAGAACACGTCGGTCTCTCGATCGAGACCTATCGTTTCGAGGAGAACGGCGACCTCGTGATTCGCACCTACTACAAGGTCCCGCGCCACTCCCATGCCGAGATCGGCGAGTTGTTCCAGACCTATCTCCCCGACAACGGGTAGATCGTACCGCCTAGCCCTCGGCCGGATCGGATGATTCGCAACCACGAGTCTTCGCGCGAGTCTTAGGTGCCAGCTTGCCTGCCGCCGTGGGGAATTTCTGACGTTTCCAAACTAATGGTCAGGTTGGTGCTGGCCTATCGAGTCGCTCGACGCTCTCTAACGCACCACTCGAGACCTAATTCGATTCACAAAAAGACACCTCGTGCCCCTGAGGTGGTTCTCAAGGATTAGTCCAGGAGAATCCGGTGTTCGATGTAATGCGAATCCCGAGTGGCCGGTTGGATATGTTCGTTCAACCGAATTCGAACGCTAGTCAGGGGTCGGGAGGAAAAATATTTCCACTATACGGGTGGCTAGCTCCGACAACGGGCTATCGTTATGCTTGGCGTCCGTAACAGTTCACTACATCGTTAGGTTCAGGTATGAGGAAAGTCAGAGACTGGTCGGCGGTCATCGACCGCCTTAACAACAGCACGAAGGGCGAGCTCAAGATCAAGATGGGTTCGCCTGGCAGCGCGCAGGTGACACGCTGTCGCCTTCTTGCAGAATGGTCGAATCTAGAAGCGACCACCAAGGGTGCGACGTTGCAGCTTCGCGTGCCGGGTGGCAGATAGGCGGTTCTCCGCCAGATGCTCTGTCACATTCGCAGCGCGATAGACAGCGCGACGGGTCCGTCGAGATCCGTCGTGCCGTCTAGTGCTCTCGATTCGTAGATACGGTTTCCGCGGAGAGACTCTATCGCAAGGGGAGGCGACGTCGTACGGGTGCGCCCGAAATCGGACGCGCCCCGTTTTCTCGCTCGTGATGCACGAAGCCGCGACACCCGCGTCCGCAGATTGCGAGCCTACGCGTCGCGGGTGAGCCGATCGGGAGTGAATCCCGACCTGGTCACGACCGCGTGGGGCACTGGCGATGCGGCGATCGAAACGATCACTCTTCGATCGATTCGAGTTCGTGCCAGATCGGGCCGATCATCTGGTGCAGAAAATCTTCGCTGCCCCAGATGCGTTCGCCTCCGAGCAGCCCCGGGGAGTCGGGGGCGGCGTAGAGCACGCCGAGTACCCGGTAGAACTCCGATCCTTCGAGACCTTTCATCTCGATGCTGTATTCCTGGGAAAGCGCGCCGGCGCTCAGGGTTTCCTCGATCATCGTGAACGCGATCTGTCTCGGCATGAAATCCTTGATCAGGTGCTCGTAATATCGCCGTACACGGTCCTGCCCGACCATCCGCTTCCCCATCGGCCAGAACTCGTAGACCGGAACCTCGATCAGCGTGGCCATCGTCCCGTCGAGATCGCCTTCGGTTTCGAGGGTCGCGTGCCGCGTGCCGAGCTCGCGCATCATCTCGGGGGTCCATTCCGTCGCAGTCCCTGCCATGTCGACTCCAATCTGTCTAGTTCGTCGCGTCCCTCCAGCAGGTTACCCTCTCGCTGCAGCGCGCGCTGGGGGGCTCGCCAGGGTAGGAACGGAGGATCTTGATGCGGTGCGCCCTCTCGACTGTGGTGCCTTCTCTGCTGACCGGGCTCCTGGTCGGTTCTTGGACGGGCGTGGCCTTCGGCGACGCGCCGGGAGCGAGCTGGCAGATCGCCTCGACCCGGTCCCGTGGCGGAGTGGAATCGTCGATCTATGTCGAAGTCGAGAAGACGCCGGGGCGTCCGGCGTTCCGAATCGAAACCACCCTGGATGCGCCGCCGCTCGTTGCAGCAGTGACATTGATGGACGAGATGGCTCTGCCGGGAAGCACGACACCCGGAGAGAAGCGCCGCCTGATCGAACGCAGCGACTGTGAGGCCCTCGTTCATACCTATATCGATCTGCCCTTCATGTTTTCGGATCGTGAACTCGCGGTTCGAATCCGGCACACGGACGACCGTGCGACAGGCGTCCATCGGATCGGCTGGGTCGACGAGAATGGTGCGCTGCCGCCGGTCGCTGCCGGCGTGCTCCGCCTCGCAACCGAGGGTTATTGGGAGTTTCGGCCGAGGGGTCCGAGCCAGACGAGTGCGACCTACGTCACTCGAGCAGAGGTGGGCGGATCGTTTCCTGCCGCCCTCGGTGATCGCATGATGAAGAGCCAGGCCGTCGACGCTGTGGAGCGGTTACGAGGACTGCTGGCGGAACGCGGCCGAACCCACGTCGCCGGATCGCCGCCGGCTGCGGGTGAGGCTGGCTGCGAATAGCCAAGCGACCGGCTCGCGAGCCGGCCGACGTAACACATCGACGCGGTCGATGGCTCCGCCACGGAGCCGCCTCGCCGCTCGCAGAATGATAAGCTCGGTCAGCGCATCCCCCATTCCCGGAGTGTCGACACGTGATCTACGCCATTGCCGCCTACTCGATCACCTTCGGCGTACTCGCCCTCTACCTGGTCTTCCTCCAGCATCGTCGACGCGAATCCGCGGAGGAACTGGCACGCCAGCGCGGCCTCGAGGGGGGCGATGCACGGGCCGGGTTCAACATCGGGGCGGCGCTACTCGCACCGATCTGGATGCCGCGTCACGGGATGCTGTTGCCGGGCGCGGTCCTGCTCGCGCCTTATCTGGCGGTCGGGCCACTCCACCAGCGAGAGATGTGGATTCCACTGCTCTTCGTCGGAGCGATTCCAATCGCTGCCGGGGCGGCGCTCGGGTTCGTGGGGAATCGCATCGCGGTCGAGCACACGGGTATTGAAAGTCGCGACGCCCTCTCCGCTAGTCAACTTCCCTGGGCGGTCGCAGGCGTGGTGTTCCACCTCTTCGTGTTGCCCTGGGCCTGGTATTTTTCGACCGCGCCGAGCTGATCGAGAAGGGTCCTACGAGACGTCGACGAACTGATCGACGACCTTCAGTACTTCGTCGTGGATCGGACCGTTGGTCGCGATCACCCCGGAGTTGTTCTCGAGCTGGCGGCCGTGGCCGAAGTCGAGATCGTTGCCGCGAACGTCGGTGACCCGCCCTCCGGCTTCTTCGACGACGATCAAGCCCGCAGCATGATCCCAGATCTTTTCCCGATAATCCTTTCGGGTCGGGAGTCGCAGATAGATCTGCGCCTGTCCCTGGCCGACGATCGCGTATTTGCACTGACTGTCGACGCGCACGGGTTCTGCCGTGATGTTGAGCGCCTTGGCGATCTGGGCGCTCTGGCCCTGGTCACTGTGACCGGACTCGACGGACTCGCAGAAGCGTGCCGCAGCGGTGTCTGTAATGTCGCTCACGCGGATATCCACGGCGCCGTCCCGGCCCGAGGCCGCGAGCGGACGGATCTGGGCGCCGCCGCCACGGGTGGCGGTCAGCAGGCAACCGGGTTGGCCATCGGGCCCCGGAAGATTCGGGCAGCCGAGGACGCCGACGACGACGCGGCCATGTTCGAGCAGCCCGAGGGCGATCGCGTACTGCTCGCCGCGCAGAAAGCCCTTGGTTCCGTCGATTGGATCGAGGGTCCAGTACTGCGGGGTTGACGCGTCGGGGGTGACGCCGCCGAGGTCGATCCAATCGAGTGCCTGGCCGCTTTCGATGTCGGCACCGCGCACGTTTCGGACATGCTCGACGACCTTGTCGTGGGTCTCTTCCGCGCCGGCGTCGCGCAGTTCCGCGGCGTCCTCTTCGCCGACCACCGCGGAGATCTTCGAACTCCCGGCGAGGGAGGAGCAGACCAGGGCCTGGGAGGCGAAATCGGCGACGGTGACGGGGCTGCGGTCCTTCTTTTCCAGGGTCGCGGCCGTGACGAGGTTCTTCTGAACGCTCAGACAGACGGTGGCGGCATCGCGAACCGCGACGACGGCGGCTTCGAGTTCGCTTGCGAGGTCGATCTTTTGCACGGCTTCCTCGGGGCGGCACGCGGCCGCGGGTCGAAGGGAGGCCGCACCATAGCGAAGGCCGCGCGGCCTGGTGGCGCGAACGGGCCTCCCCGACGAATCCTCTTCACGAGGAACGGAAGCGCCGGAAATGGGACGATCGTTTCCCATATTGGGAGACTTTCGACCTCTCACGACAGGTCTGCGGGAGCGCAGGAAATCGGCAGTGCACCTCGAAGACCGCGGAGGTGTCTCGGGGATATGAAACGGGCCCGAACGGGCGCGTTATCCGGCCTGCTCCTTGCACAGATTCTGGACAGGCGGGCCCGCCCGGACCATGGAGAAGGACGGGTATTCGAAGACGGAACGCGGAGGTTGCGTGTCGCTGCGTATAGGCACTTTCAACGTGTGGGGGCTCCCCGAGACCTTCGGGTTCGGGGATGACGTCTCATCGCGCATGAGAGTGATCGCCGACCGGCTCTCCCGATCCGACCTCGACCTGCTGCTGATCCAGGAAGCCTGGACCGATGAAGTCCGAGAGACGCTCGTGGCCGGTGCGCGGGCCGCGGGGTTCGAAGTGGCAGCGGGGCCCGATGGCAGCGGCGGATTGATGACCCTTTCCCGCTGGCCGATCCGGTCCGCGCGTTTCGATCGATTCCATTTCCGGGGCGATCCGGAGCGCCTTGCCAAGGGGGAGTTCCTGGGTGGCAAAGGCTTCCAGACGATGACGATCGAAGCGGAGACTGGACCGCTGGCGCTCATCAACACCCATCTCCACGCTCGCTACCGCCGCTCGCGTCCGCGGCTGAACAGTGCTGTTCGCACCGCACAGCTGCTCCAGATCGTCGCTCGCCTGGTCGAGCTGGATGGGACCACCGTCCTGGGCGGCGACTTCAACTGCGCATTGGGAGATCCCGAATACGAGATCTTTCTCGCCCTGGGGGGGGCGATCGAGCTCGGCGGAGGAAGCCGGCATTCCACACTTTCGCGAACCAATTTCTACAAGCGCCATCGGTCGGGGCAGGACAAGCAAATCGACTTTCTCTTCGTGCGCCCTGGCGCGGAGACCACGTGGACCTCGGCCGACGCTCGTCTGCTCTTCGCGGAGCCCGCGCGGATTCGCGAAGAAGACCGATCCCTATCCGATCATTTCGGCTTTCGCGCAGAGTTGCGACTCGGTCTCGAGACAACGACCTACGCCGCTTCGCGGCGGATCAAGCCTGATCCGCGCACCTTCGATCTCGCCCACCAACTGCTCGACGTGGGACGAGAGGAAGCAGATCGTCGAGAGCGCTCCCATTTTCAGTTTTCTGCAGCGTGGATCGCCGTCGGTGCGCTCGCCTGCGGAATCCGGCGACATCCCCGGATCGACCGACGTCGTTTTCTGCGGGGTCTCACAGAGGCCTCGGCGTGGTGCGCGCTCTTGCCGGCGGTTGGACTGAGTGCGCTGGCGCGGCTCGATTCTGATGACAAGCGGGACGCCTTCGACGAAGGTCACGAGATACTCGCGCGTCTCGCAGCGCGTCTCGACCACGAATCTGCCTAACGACTCGTCGCGGCGCCTACGATGAATCGCTGCCGATATTCGTCGAACGCCTCGCAGATTCCCTCGCGGGTATAGCCGAATTCCTCGAGCGAATAGGCGTGAGCGGCGCGCTTGTCCCGGCGGTTGTCGTCACCCCATCGCTTCATCGCCTTGCGGGCCTCATCAGTGAAGGGGCGCCCGAGTCGCTCGTAGATCAGTTCGATCGACCCCATCGGGTCCTCGCGTGTATTCTCGTAGAGCACGTCGATGAATCGGTCTTCGAGACCCGCGTCGCGATCGGCAAGGCATTTCGCGATTCCCCAGGACCACAGTTCGAGGCACTGCTCACCGACGATCCGGGGATCCACGTCGTCGGCGTTCGTGCGCCACGTCGAGCAGTAGAGGCTCGCGATCGACGGGGAAGTCTCGAGGGGATCTCTGTGAGTCTGGACGATCGTCGCGTCGGGGAAGAATTCGAAGATCTGGGGGATTCGGCCGAGGTGGAAGGGCGCCTTGAGAATCCATCGCTCCGCGGGGTGTCCCGCTTCCTTCTTCTGCCATTGCAGGAACTGCAGCATCCGCTTCATATACGCGTAACCGTCCCGGAGATCGCTCTCGAGGATGAAACGCCGATAGCTCGGGACATTGCAGAAGGCATCAGGCACACCGGACAGAAAGGCGTGCTCGAGCAGCATGATCTCCTCGTCCGGGCCTTCGGCGTCCCAGGGATGAATCGAGGCAAGCTCTGGCGCCGCCGCGAGAATCGCTTCGACCTCGGCGTGGGCATCCGGGATCCGCGGATCCGCGTGGCGCCAATCCGAGCCCGGGTAGGGCGAGGGTGAACGGCATTCCCACCAACGTACGGCGTAGACATTCGGATCGGCGGAGAGGAGCCGATGCATCATGGTGCTCCCGGTTCTCGCGAGTCCAACGATCACCGTTGGTGCGACGATGACCTCTTCGAGGATCTCGGGATGCCGGACGAAATAGTTCTGTGCGGAGAGACGCCCCACCAGGCTCCCGACGATCCGTTCGAATAGGGTCACCCGCCCGACGGCGTGCAGGTTCGCCTCGTTCTCGAGGCCCTCGAGCAGCCGGCGCATCGGGTCGAGAAAGAGATCGCCGCCGAAATCATCGAGCTTCGCGCGCCGCCGCGCCTCGTCGAGGACGACTTCTTCTTCGAATCGGATTGCGGGGATGGCTGCGGTCATCTGGAGCCTCGGGTCGATCGGGCGCCGGAGCATAGGTCAGGGATTCGAGGCGTGGTGAGTTCGGGGATCCGTACCTTCGGCGGGGACTGCCGGAATGTCCTTGCCGTGGACGCTCTTTAAGGGCCTCGATCGGAGAGGGTGGTATTTTCCAGTCGAGGCGGGGGCATGTCCGAAGAAGTCGATCGAGCGATTCGCGGGATGGGAACGGTTGCGGATTCGCCCCGGGTTTGGCTCATCGTCGGTGAGAAGCGCGGCGACAACGCGCAAATCCGCAACCTTGCGCTCGCGGTGGGTTGGGCATTCGAGGAGAAGATGATCCGGGTGGCACCCGCCTGGGTGGACGGAAAGCCGCTCGTGCGCGCGTCGCTCGATCACGTCGATCGGGATCGCTCTGACCCGCTAGAAGGACCATGGCCCCATCTCGTGATTACGGCGGGCCGGCGGCTGGCGAGCGTGGGCTTGTGGATAAAACGGGCCTCGCAGGGACGAACGCGGCTCGTCGTGATCGGGAAACCGCGCGGGCGCGCAGAGAAGTTCGATCTGATCGTAGTCGCGGCCCACTATGTTATTTCTGACGCACCCAATGTGGCACGCCATGCGTTCCCGCTGAATCAGGTAGATCCGGATGCTCTTGCCGCTGCGAAAAAGGCATGGCAGGGGCGCCTGACCCTGCTTCCCCCTCCGTTGACCGCCCTGATGGTCGGCGGGCCAACGGGTGGCCTTCGATTCGATGTCAGAACGGCGCAGGATCTTCTCGAAAAGACTCTCGAGGTCGTCGCCGCCCAACGCGGCTCGCTCTACATAACGACGAGCAGGCGGACTCCTGCAGCCGTGGCCAATTGGCTTCGCGGATCGTATTCCGATTCGGCTCAACTCTACTTCTACGATCCGGACTCGGCTTGGGAGGAGAATCCCTACCAGGGACTTCTGGCACTCGCTGACGATTTTGTGGTGACCGCGGACAGCCTGTCCATGATGGTCGAGGTCGCACAGCTGGGGCGCCCCCTGCGGATCCATCCACTCGAGCGAGAGGCCGGTGCGATCGAGCGCGGGCTCGTGGCAGTCGGGCTGCTCGAGACCTCCTCGCCGCGAACAGATCCGATTCCAGCCGGGGGTCTGGCAGCACGCGCGCTGGCGGCGATCGGGCGGCCGATCCATTCCCGGGACCTGACGGCGATCTCGCGGCGACTCGTCGAGATGGGTCTGGCGGGATGGCTCGGAGAACCGGAGGTTCTGCCCGCGGTCTATGAGGACGACGCCCTCGAACGAGCCGCCGAGCGAATTCGAGCACTCGTCGGTGGAAGCGAGTGAGTGATCTCGGGCCCTCGGCCCCGCTCGCAGAGGGTGCCTGTGATAACCTGTTGCCCGTTTCACCCGGCGGATGTGACGCGGTTCCTCGCTGGAGAGCCGGTCGACGGGTGAGTGCAGGAGGGAACGAAACGATGACCGCGACGAATGGGTCAAGCCACGTTTCGAACGATCGACCGAACGTATTCATCCACACCAATCATCGGCAGATGCTGGGTGCGCTCGTTTCCCAGTATTCGATGAAGCGGCAGGCCGCGAATCCGGACGGGTTCGACGTCCATCTGATCGAGCATCGGGACTACGATTTCTTTCGGGGCTATGAGGGGCGCGAGTATCTGCGGGATGGCGTGAGCCGGGTATGGCTGAACGACGATCTCCAATCCTTTACCCCGCTGCGATTCATGCCGCCCGAGCTGATGGGCTACCAGGGTCGCGCTGTCGTGACCGACCCGGATGTCTTCGCTGTGGGCGACGTGATGGAACTGCTCAATCGCGATATGCAAGGCAACATGATCATGTGTCGTCCGCGCTCGGGCGCGAAGGGATTGGAAGGAATTCTGGCGACGAGCGTCATGCTCCTCGACTGCGCCCAGCTAACGCATTGGAACGTGCGCCGGCAATTCGATCAGCTCTTCGAACGAAGCCTCGACTACGCGGACCTGATTGGTCTCAAGACAGAGGATCGGACGAAGATCGGCCTCTTCGAGCACGAATGGAACGACTTCGACCAGCTGAGCGAGAAGACGATGCTGATTCACAATACAAAGCGCCGCACCCAGCCCTGGAAGAGCGGCTTGTCCGCGGACTATGTCCCCGCCGACAAGTTCAAGTTCTTCCCCCCGCTTCGCTGGCTGATGCGCATGCGTCGCAGGCTCTTTGGCGATTACGCGTTCGTGCCCGACTACAAATCTCATCCGGACCGGAGTCAGGAAGCCTTCTTCTTCGGATTGCTGCGCGAATGTGTCGAGAAGGGTGTCGTCAGCGAAGACTTCATTCGCGGGGAGATGTCGCAGAACCACGTGCGCCACGATGCGTTCGAGATCCTCGACCGGGTGGCTCCACTCGCGGCCTGACGCGTTCTCGCTCGGAGAGACGCCCGATGCCTAGATGAGCGCCCGCACGCGCGCGACCGCCCGTGCCATGTCCTCGAGCGGTGGCGGCTCCGAGCCCGGATGCCCGTCGCCCAACCAGACCGCGCGCTTCGTGTCGATCAGGAGCTGCTGGACGATGCGAATGTCGCGCGTCAGGCGTTGTGGACCCATGCGCATCGTCAGGCGGTAGATTTGCGCCTTGAGGTGCCAGCGGCTGAATCCGCTCGTGGAGGTCCCGTCCTCGATCTCCGACGCCTCCCCGACGCCGTCGAGCCAGGGATTATGCTTCATCGAAGTCTTGCCCTCGCCGGTGTCGTAGAGATAGACCGGCCGCCCCGTCACACAGGATTCCGCCATCATCGAGACGCTGTCGGCGGTTACGATCACACGGTCCGCGAGGCCCAGGAACGCGAAGAAGGGGTTGTCGGGGTCATCCATCTTCCAGCGATAGAGAACCGACGGCGACTGGATCCGGGAGAAGAGGGCGTCGGTGGTTTCGTCGAGGGTTCGCGCGCTGGTCGTGACGAGTAGCGAGCCTCCGAATTCCCGTGCGAGAGCGTCGGCCTGATCAGCCAATCTCTCGCCGGACGCGCGGTCGAAAGGGTAGGGGCCCGAGTTCCCCCCGCACAGGACCGCCACGAGGGGCCGCGGCAGGTCGGCTACGCGATCGCGCCAGTTCGCTGCCGCCCCATCGAGCCGGGCGCGGGTGACCCGGTGGAGCGGGGTATCGTTGTGGACGATATTCGGGTCCTGGGGTAGACGATATTGGGGCGTCGTAATGACGAGATCCCAGGTCGGTGGGCCGGCCCAGGGGCGCCCGACATGAACCAGTCGGACGCGCTTTCCCGCCTCACGCAAGGCTCGCTTGCGGATATAGCGTGCGATCGGTTCATTCTTTCGGCCTGCGCTGATCACGACGTCGGGCCAGGGCGCCTCGAGCTCGCTGGACTCCTCGCGTGCGACGCCCAGGAGGTGGGCGCCCCAGGGAAGGTTCACGATCTTCTCGTAGGGCTGGAAAGCGAAATGCTTCTCCTCGATACGCCAGCCGAGGGCCTCTCCGAGCCCAAGGACCTGGGAGTTGTCCCCTGCCCGATTTCCCATCAGAAGCCAGGTGAGCGGAACGCTCGACTGCTGGCTCGATCTCGCCGGATTCTGGTTCGCTTCCTGACCCGGCAATCCCGCCCCCAGTGCATGATCTGCTTCGGATCACAGTTCGTGCAATCTACCTCACCCTGTATTCGACATGCACGAGTCTTCGGCCTTCGCGCTCCCGAGCATGCTCGGCTAGCCCGGTCGGCTGAGCTTCCGGCGCAGTCGAAAGCCCATTCCCGTAGCAATCGCTCCAAAGAGCATGGACGGACCCCAGCCGGCGAGGATCGGGTCGAGCGTGCCACCGTATCCCATCGATCCCGAGAAACTCGTCGCGAGGGCGTGACTGACCGCAATGATCGCGCAGGCGATCAGAGTGTGGACCGGCCGTGGAAAGGGCGGTCCCGTTGCGGCGAAGAAGAGTACGATCAACGGCAACAGCAGACACGCCAGTGGGGCCGCGATCTTCATCTGCAGATCCGTTCGGTAGGCGGATGCGAGGGGTGGGTTGAGGTCGGGATCCTCCAGGGCGAGTCGAAGATCGCTCGGGGTCATGTGCGCGGTTTCGATATCCGAGGGGGTCTCCTCGCCGAAATCTGCGAGATGGCCGACATCCTCCAGTCGCGTGAGTCTGCCCTCTTGGGTGAGCTCGACGCTGCGCGGATTCTCGAGGAGCCACAATCCGCTGTCGCGGCCGATGTTGCGTGCTCGTTCCGCGTCGGTTCGTCGGCGCGGCAGTCCGTCTTCGCCGAGATCATAGAGAGTCACCGAGTCCGCGATGCCATCGAGCAGGTCCAATCGGCCCATTTCGTAGATCCGCGAACCGACGCGATACCAGACACGTTCGCGTTGGAGCTCGGGGCCAGTGGTCCGGTTCTTGATCTCAGTGTCCTTGAGTCGTTTGGCTCTTTCGCTGGAATGAGGCACGATTTCATTGGCGATAAGATGATAGGCGGGTACCGCGAGTCCGCATAACAACCACACCGGTGCTAGAACTCGAAAGACGGGGATCCCGCAGGCACGCATACCGAGGAGTTCGCCATTTTCGCCTAGCAGGCTGATGGTGAGGGCGACCGCGATCAGGAGTGCCATCGGGATGACACGACAGACAAGGATGGGCAGACGGGCGCTGTAGAAACGTGCGATCTCGCTGAGAGTCGCGCCGTATTGGTTGAAATATTTGAGATTGTCGAAGACATCGATCACGAGATAGGCGAACACGAGGCCGACGATGCAGACGGCCACCGTGCGGATGAACTGGCTGCTCACGTAGCGAGGGAGCGCGAACCGCTTCATGCGCAACTTCTTGCGAGCGAGTCCCGCGCGTTCGAGCAGGTTGCTGGCGCCACGGCCGTGACTTCGGTCCGAAGCCGAGGCGGTCCGGCCGGCGCGGAAGATGAGTCCCGCGGCGACGCTGACGAGGACGAAGTTGGGGAACCAGACGACGGGTCCGACGGGTATCTTAGGATTGTAGAGCATGCTCTCCGAGAACTGCACAAGGGCGTAGTAGACAATCGCGCCGATCAGGCCCATGACGGTGCCACCCGAGCGGGAGAGATCACGACGGCCTAGGGCGAGACCCATGGCGAGCAGTCCGAAGGGCAGCGCGGCCGCGCCGAGGGCTACCCGGCGATGGGCCTCGATGAGTGCCGGGCGCGCTGCCACCGGATCCTCGAGTTCCCAGACGGCGCGAACGACGTCGCCAAAAGGAAGCGTCACGATCACGTCGACGGGCAGGTCGGCTTCGGCCTCGATCACCGGAAGCTCCGTCTCCATCCGATCGAAGCGCAGCAGCGAGGCGCGCTCGGTGCCGTTCGAAAGTACGATTCCATCCTCGAGGATGAGGCGCTTCCGCACGCTCGAGCCCGTCACGCCGGGTTCGTCGACCAGGACGGCGCCGCGTTTAGAGAAGACGGTTTCGCCGAGGGTCGGCATGAAGAGCAGGACCCCCGCGAGGCGTGCGCCTTCGTCTTCGACTTCACGTGCTTCGATGCGCCAACCGCCGAGGGTCGTCGCCAGTCCCGCGCGAAGTGCCAGACCGGGCTTTTCTTCTGACAATTCGATCATCTTGTCTCGCACCAACCGCTGCGCCGCGGGCGAGATGGCGACACTCAGAACGACCGAGAAGACCGTCGCCAGGAACGCGAACAGGAGACCCGGACGAGCGAGCTGGCGCGCGGAGTAACCGGCGGTTTCGAGGGCCAGAAGTTCCCGATCGGCGGAGAGCCGGCCGAGGCCGACGAGCGAGCCCACGAGGATGGCAAAGGGGAGTGTTCGCGCGAGGGTCGGGAGGAGCTGAAGACCGGCGATCTCGGCCACTTCGCTCGTCCCGAGCCCGCGATTCACGATCAGGTCGACGTAGCCCAGCAGGTCGGTCAGCAGCACGACGAGGCCGAAGGCGACCAACGCAAACAGCGAGGGCAGAACCATCTCCGAAATCAGATAGCGTGACAGCGTGGCGCTCGAGTGTGGTCGACGGGACCGCGCGAGGGTCGGGTTCACTGGTTTCCTCTTGGGGCGTGAGTTTCGCCCTCGTGAGGGTCCGCGGCCACCGCAGCGGATCCCTTGTTTTTTCCGGGGTGACAAAGACTCGCTTCTGTCGGGAGACGATGGGGCAGCTGTGATAGATTGCCGCGGCTCCGGTCGGCGCCCGACCCGAGGGGTGACTCATCATGGACTCGATCCTAAAGAAGGCAAGCCGCGAGGTGATTCTGGCGCTGCTTTTCTGGCTGCCGGAAGCCCGAAAGATCCGGCTGGAACGCTGGCTGCGCGGCCGCGACGAGACCCGCCGACTCGAGCGCGCGGATGTCGCAGTCGTGTCCTTTGGCAAGAGTGGACGAACCTGGTTGCGCGTGATGATCTCCCGCTACTACCAGCTTACGTTCTCGATCCCGGAGCGAGTGCTACTCGGCTTCGACAACTACCACCGCAGAAACCCCGAGATTCCCAAGATATTCTTCACGCACGACAACTACATCAAGGACTACACGGGTGAGTTCGATTCGAAGGCCCCCTTTTATCCCAAGAAGGTGGTATTGCTCGTTCGCAACCCCAAAGACATCGCGGTCTCGCAATATTTCCAGTGGCAACATCGGATGCGCCCGGCCAAGAAGAAGCTCAACAAGTACCCGGCGCATGGAACCGAGGTGCCCGCCTTCGAATTCGTCATGGACAAACACGTCGGCCTTCCCGGGATCATCGACTTCTTGAATCTCTGGGCTCGAGAGGCGGACCACGTCAGCGACTTGCTGGTCATTCGCTACGAGGACATGCGCACGGATCCCGAGGAGGCGCTTCGGCAGGTGATGGAATTCGCGAACGGAGTACCCGCTGACGCTGAGGCCGTGTCAGAGGCGGTCGAGTTCGCGAGTCTAGAGAACATGCGAAAGCTCGAAGAGAAGAATGTGTTCTGGCTCGCGGGGGGTCGGATGAAGCCTGGCAAGAAGGGCAATCCCGATTCCTACAAGGTTCGTCGCGCGAAGGTTGGCGGCTACAAGGACTATTTCACTGATGACGAGTCGACGCAGATCGACGAACTCGTTGCGGCAGAGCTATCGCCGACCTATGGCTACGAGTCACCGACCGAGCCCGATCGCGCGGCTCATGGCTGAGGAACGTTGCCTCGAGCTGCGGGGTACCTCTTCTGCCGCGCCCTGAGTATCCCGTCCCGGTGGTCTCGTGAACGCTCCGCGCGTTGCCTGCCTCGGTTGGGGATCGCTAGTCTGGGACCCGCGGACGCTGCCGATGGCGGAGGCGTTTCGCGCTGAGGGGCCGATGCTCCCGATCGAATTTTCTCGGGTCGCGATGGACGGTCGGGTCACATTGGTGATCGACTCGAGTGCGATGCCGATCCAGACCCATTGCGTGCGGATGGAAGTGGCGAGCGTCGACGACGCGATCCGGGAACTCGGGATCCGTGAAAAGATCGCCCCGGCGCGGCTCCGAGAATGGATCGGGGTGCAGACCCGGGATGCGTCCCCGCGAAACTCGGGGGAGACCGACGAGGGTGTGCGCTCGGGAATTGCGGCATGGCTCGCGGAGCAGAGCCTCGACGCGGTCGTCTGGACCGCGCTACCGCCCCGTGCGCCAGACGGGAATTTCGTGACACCGTCCCTCGATTCCCTGCTTTCCCATCTCGACAGCCTCGCGGGTTCGGCGCTTTCGCGTGCCGAGGAATATATTCGTCGCGCGCCGGAAACCGTGAAGACGCCGAGAAGGCAACGCTTCGAGGAGGTGTTTGGATGGTCTCCGATCCCCGAAACCGGTCGCAGACGCGGATCAGGGAGCTCAGATGGATGACTCGTTAGGCGTGAACGATTGGCAGTTCGGGACATCCCAGCTTCCAGTGCGGGACGTTCGCGAAGCCCAGGCCTACTACCGAGATGTCCTGGGCTTCAAGATCGCGTGGACCTACGAGGAGGAATACGGCGCCGTCTATCACGGGGCGACGGAGGTCTTCTTCTCGCAAGAAAGCGGCGAGATCCGGCCTGCGTGGAATTTTGTCCATGTCGGAAACGCCGACGAGGCCCTCGCGGCCTATCGCGAGCGGGGCGCCACGATCGTCGAAGAAATCGCTTCACGTCCTTGGGGCATGCGTGAATTCACGATCGAGGACAACAACGGCCACCGCTTTCGAATCGGTCACAGCGAAGGTCCCGCCGTCACTTCGGATGAAGTGGGCGGGAGCGGGAAGATCGCGAGAGAGGGGGCCTCGTGAACGTACGAGCACGGCGCTGGGCGGCCGAGGTGTTAGGGACCTTCGGGCTGGTCTTTGCGGGGACGGGGGCCGTCGTCGCGAACGAATTGAGCGGGGGGGCGGTGACCCATATCGGGGTCTCGATCGTGTTCGGTGCGATCGTGATGGCGATGGTGGTCGGCTTCGGGCCGGTCTCCGGGGCCCACATCAATCCGGCGGTGACGATCGGCTTCTGGCTCGCGCGCCAATTCGAAGGACGAGAGGTGGTGCCCTACATCGCGAGCCAATGCGCGGGCGCAATCGCGGCGAGCGCAACGCTGCACCTGCTCTACCCCAGCTCAAAATCCCTTGGCGTGACGCTTCCGATCGCGGCGCCGGCTCCCGCCTTCGCGATGGAGGTCCTGCTCACCATGATCTTGATGTTCGTCATCCTGGCCTGCGTGGTCGGCCATCGGCTGGCCGCTTTCGCGGCCGGGCTGACGATCGGCATGACGGTCGGTCTGTGCGCGCTTTTCGGAGGGCCCCTCACGGGAGCCTCGATGAACCCGGCCCGCTCTCTCGGCCCCGCCCTGATATCCGGTCAGCTCGAGTTTCAGTGGCTCTACTGGGCGGCCCCGATCATTGGCTCCTCTCTCGCCGTGGCCCTCTACCGCACGGTCTGGGCCGGTACGACTGTCGACTGAGGGCAATCGCGGGTGGTGTCGTGGGGAGGCTCACGGCAGCGCTTCACGGCGACGACGTCAGGGGGCGGCGAGGCCCGAATCGAGCCCCGCCATTGACGGGCCGTGCGCGAGCAGGAAGAATTTCGCGAACGAACGTTTGTTTTATTTCTCCTAGACGAGAGGGCGCTGGGCGCGCCCATCAGACTGATCCGGCGACAACACCCGACAACACTCCGGAGAGGGAACTGCGATGGCCAACGCGATCGAACCCAGAGCGCGCAGCGGGGATTCGACGGGAGTGGATTCAGAATCGACTCGCGAGCGGATTCTCGACGTCGCGGAGAGGCTCTTCGCACAGCGCGGTCTGGCGGGAACGGCAGTCCGCGATATCGCCCGGGAAGCCGACCTGACGGCGCCCAGTCTCTACAACCATTTCGACGGGAAGCAGGCGCTCTACGAAGCGGTGCTCACTCGCGGCGTCGAGCCGCTCTTTGGATTGATCGACCGTCTCGGTCAGGCTGATCAGGCGGAGGAGAACTCGATCCATGTCCTCGACGCGATCATGGATCATCTGGCCGAACACCCGGATATTGCGAAGCTGATCCAGCACGAGTCACTGACCGGCGGAGCGAGCTTGTCCCATATCGTGCACGGCTGGCTCGGCCCGATCGTCGCACAGGGACTGGCCGCCATGAAGAGCAATCCCGATACGGTCTGGAGCGACGACGAGCAGCCGATGGCGGTCGCCGCCTGGATCCACGTCATCCTCGGCCATTTCGCGATGGCTCCCCTGCTACGCGAGCTCTTCGAGGTGGACCCGCTTGCCCCCGAGCAGCTCGAACGCCAGAAACGCTTCCTCCGGCGCTTCGCGCAATTGATGCTGTCGGGTGCCGATCAAGCCTCGGAAGACTGATCGATGGATCGTTGTTCTCCTCGGGTGTTTGGAATCATTCCCCCACCAGACGGGGCCGGCGCTTCTCCAGCTCTTCGATCGTGCGAGGCCAATCCTTGCCGAGCAGCTTCGAGAGCGCGCGGTCGGCGAGAATCTTTCCGCCGGTCTGACAACCGGGGCAGTAGTTGACCTCGTTCTCGGCGCGAACGATTCGCTGCACCGGAGTCTCGCAGACGGGGCAGGGATCGCGATACTTGCCGTGAACCGCCATCTCCGGCCGAAAGGCCGTGACCTTCTCGGGAAAGCCGTCGCCGGCTTCTGCGCGAAGACGAGCGGTCCACTCCTCGAGCACTTCCCGGGTCTTCTCGAAGAGGCGCACATGTTCGTCGTCGCTCAGACGATCGCTCATTTTCACCGGCGAGAGGCCCGCACGATGCAGGATCTCATCTGAATAGGCGTTTCCGATCCCCGAGAAGAGGTGGGGATCCGTGAGCGAGCGTTTCAGCGTGTGACGTTCACGCACGAGCGCCTCGCGAAAGGCCTCGGGACCGGCGCGGAAGACCTCGAGGCCACCGGGATCGATCTCGGACAGCACTCGCAGCCCCTCGATGACGTGAAGCGAGGCGCGCTTCTTGCTGCTGGCCTCCGTGAGGAGAAGACTGCCCCCCGGAAAATCGAAGGCCGCGTGAGCGCGTTTTCGTGGAATCGCGACGCCTCGTTTCTTCCAGTGAAGGCGCCCCGCGACCATCAGGTGAAGAACGAGGAAACGCTCCGCTTCGAATTCGAAGACGAGCCGCTTGCCCATCAGGGTGATGCCCAGGATCGGGAGGCCCTCGAGTGAGGCCGGAGTCGGGCGGACGGACTTGAGGAGCGATGGACTCTGAATCCGAATCCTCTCGAGGATTTCGCCGACGACGTGGGATTCGAGGGCTTCGACGTAGACCGTGAGGTCCGGGTATTCGGGCACGCGGAGAGCCTCCCCCGCGCGACGCCCTGCTTCCGCGCGATCCGGCCAACGTAGCAAGCCGTGCTCGAAGCCGACTCGCCCGGTGCGCCTCGAATCGGATCGATCCCGGTTTCGAGCGATAGGGTAATATCATGCGGAGAGGGTCGCCCCGAGGAGCCCGCGCATCGAGATCGAGTACTGCACCGGCTGCCGATGGCTCCTGCGTGCAGGCTGGACCGCATAGGAATTGCTGACGA
Source organism: Myxococcota bacterium (assembly GCA_029941885.1). Taxonomy (GTDB): domain Bacteria; phylum Myxococcota_A; class UBA9160; order UBA9160; family UBA4427; genus UBA4427. The sequence continues at coordinate 23,352 of JAPYTP010000028.1, read as the reverse complement.
CTTTCGAATTGGAGCTGGCCGAGGTAGCGCTGGTGCCCGGGGAGACCGCGGGTGTTTTCATCGTCCGCCTCGATGGGCAGATTCTCTTCGATCGAGCCGAGGCAAGGCGCTTTCCGGAGCTGCGAGAGTTGAAGCAGCTCGTGCGAGACCGAGTGGCGCCGGAGCGGGCACTCGGGCATTCGGACCGGCCCCGTTCCGACCGGAACCCCGACTCGGAATCCGATTCGCTGGAAGGCCACGACGGATCCAATCCGAGGGAGCTGGAGCCGTGAAAGGTGCGGTCGCTAGCGTCGACATATTCGCGTTCGAAAACGAGACCTCTTCGAAACGATTGACTCTGACGATCGCGGCACCCGAACCCCGTCCGGAAGGGGAGGGTTGGCAATGTCGGCTGGTGCTCGCCGACGTCCATCGCCCGGAGATCATCCGCGGTACCGACAGCGTCGATGCGCTCGCCCGCGCGATCGCGCGATCGGGCGATCGGGCGATCGGGCGAGCCCGAGAGTGGGTGACCGATCTGCGTGTCCAGGGGCTCGTCTCGTATCGCGATCGGGCCGGAGAAGCGACCTTCGACTTTTCGTGAAAGCCGAACTGTTAAACCGTCAGATCTCGGAGTTGCCGCCGATCTGCGCCTGGCTGTGTCGATACCGGCTCGAATTCGCCCCAATTTACCGAGTCTGGTCCGTCGCGAATGGGTTATCGTAGGGGTGGAGAACCAGATGATCGATTCCTTATTCACTCTGTATTGCGACGACTGCGAAATTGCCGGCCGGCCGAGTCGGTTGTGGGTCCGCGCCGAGATCGAAGTCTCGTCCGCTCGAGGTCCCGAGTCGCAGCACTACCTCGAATGCATGAATTGCGGATTCCGCTTCAAGAGCTGTATGGAAGACCACATGGAAGCGGTCGACGATGAGGAATGGCGGCGATTCGTGAAAGAATCTGTGGTCTACCTCCCGCAGGGCGAGGGCGTCTAGCGGCCTCGAGCCGTCCTGTTCTCGACCCGAGTCGCCCCCAATCCCCCAGCGGCCTTTCGCAGCGGCCGTCAGCTCACCGACTGCCGCGGTGTCGTCCTGCGCTCCTCGGTCCTCTCGACTCTCCCGAATGAGCCACTTCTTGGAGGCCGTCTACATGGACCCGCTGGATCCGGCGAATGCGCGAACGGCGATCGAGAACATCATGTTCACGTATGCCGAGCGAATCGATGGGGGTGATTTCGAGGCGCTGGCCGAGCTCTTCTCGCGGGCGCGCATGATCGGGCCCGATGGGTCGGTTCAGGGCGAGGGCCAGGATGAGATCCGGGCGATCTACGATCGCTCGACCCAGCTCTACGAGGACGGTACGCCGATGACGCAGCACGTTACGACGAATCTGATCTTCGAGTTCGCCGACGACGGTCGAAGCGCCGATGTTCGCTCCCGGTTCACCGTTATGCAGCAGCTTCCCGATTTTCCGCTGCAATGCGTCATTACTGGATACTACGAGGACAAGTTCGCCTACGACGACGAACACGGCTGGCATTTTACGGAACGTCGAATGAAGCCCAAGCTCGCCGGCGATCTCTCCCGTCACCTCAAATTCGACCTCGCGGAAGCCTGAGCTTCCCGGCGCTGTCTGGTGCGGATGACACAGCGATGAGTGGGGCGGGACGATTCGAGCGATTGGCGAGGCTTTGGCCGCGGCGGGTGGCAGCGGCGGATCCGCTGGCAGCGGCTCTGCTCGACCACCATCACACGGGTCGGGCTCGTCGGGTCGAGGCAACTCGCGCCGATGGGGCTTCCTTCGCGATCGAGACGGAAGAATATTTTACGCTCGAGGGCCAGCTCGCGGAACTCGATGGGCTCGCCCTCGACCGATGTCGGGGACGAGTGCTCGACGTGGGCGCGGGGGCCGGCCGCCATGCTCTGGCCCTCGGCGCGCGGGGCCTCGAGGTCGTGGCGATCGATGTGAGTCCCCTCGCCGTCTCGCTCTGTCGCCTGCGCGGCGTGCCGGACGCCCGGGTGTGTAACGTGATGAGGCTCGACTCGGAAGAGGAATTGGGCCGATTCGACACGCTCTTGTTCGGGATGCAGACGATCGGAGTCGCGGGGGGCGTCGAGACCCTCGTTGGACTGCTCGATCGCGTGAAGGGATTGCTTGCGCCCGGGGCCGAACTCGTCGTCGATTCCAGTGAACTTCGAGAGGCCTGGGAGGGGGACGAACGCGATACATCGCCGACCCGCGGTGAGATCGTGCTGTCGACCCGCTATCGCGGCTGGCACGGCGAGCCCTTTCCCTGGCTCTATCTGTCGGAATCGGATCTGCGCGATGTCGCTACGCGCGCCGGCTACGGGATGGAGACCCTCGGGCGGGTCGAGGGCGGCGAGTTCCTCGCAGCCCTACGGCCGGAAGGCGATTAGGCGGCATGCGGGAACGCAGACGACTCGAGCAACTTCGTCGTTTGAGACAGGTCGCCATCTGGGTGCCGATCGTCTGGTCGGCGCGATGTCCGGCTTGTGACACGCCCTTTCGAAGCTCGCCCGCGGGTTTCAGACGGATCTGGGACGAGTCGAGTTGCGAAACGTGCGGTATCTCGCTCTTCGAGCTAAGACGTGGCCGCGCCCGCGACTGACTCGAGACCCGATCGAAAGCCGAGAAAGGGACACAGTCATGGTCGACCTTCCCGACGTGCGCGCGCGCGACTCGAAGGGACTCGCGAAGAGCTTCCGTTATTTCGGCGAGATCGAGACGCCGAGGATGGACTGCGATACCTACACCGTGTTCTCGCTCGGGATCGCCGGCGATGACGAACTCCTGGCGATGGCCTCCGAGATCGACACTGGGCAGCCGGCGCCGAATGTGTTCTACGCCTCGGTTCAGGATCTGCTGCTCGAGGACCCGAAGCGGGGCCCGTCCGCGGAGGCGTTGGCGCGCTTCTACCCAGCGATCAGCGGGGGGCCGATTCCCGAGGAATCGCCTTGGCCGGCGTTTCGCACCTTCTGCCTCGCGCATCGCGAGACACTGGCTCCGAAACTTCGAGAAGGGCGCACCCAGACCTGCGTCGTTCATCGTTGCGCGATCGTGCTACCCGCTCTTGCGAGCTTGCCTCGGGTCGCGGAGGCCCACGGTCGCGTCGGTCTGCTCGAGATCGGACCGAGCGCGGGGCTGAATCTGCGTCTAGATCGCTATCGCTACGAATATCACGGCGCGGCGGGGAGCGACGTCGTATGGGGGGAACGCCGCGCGAGACCGGTCCTCAGATGTGAGGTGCGAGGCGATGTCCATCCACCGCTGCCCACATCGCTTGAAATCGTAGCCCGTCGCGGGCTCGATCTGAATGTGATCGATCTCGAGGATCCACTCGCGCTGCGCTGGTTGCGGGCATTAATCTGGCCGGAGCACACGGAGCGTGCACGCCTGATGGACGAAGCACTGGCCCATGCGGCGACGGTGCCGATCGAGATCGAGCAGGGCGATGCGATCCGCGAACTAGAGGATCAGATCGCCAAGCTTCCGATCGATGCCCCCCGCGTTCTCTTCGCCACCCACGTCGTCTATCAGATTCCCCGTGCGGGACTGCTCGCCATGCTCGACTCGATCGCGCGTGCGAGCAGACAGGTGCCGGTCGACCTCGTGATCATGGAGAGCACCGGAAAGGGCGACTCTCGCGTCGACCATCTGGCCTTCGAAGACGGCGAACGCAAGGGCCGAAGGGTGCTTGCCCACTGCGATTCCCACGGTCGCTGGATCGAATGGGGCCGACAGGCGTGAAGGTCGGGAACCCGCCCGGCCGTCGCGGATGCTGTCGCAACATTTCCTGGCGGCGATCCGTCCGGGCGAGATCGCGATCGACGTTTCGGTCGAGCGCGTGGGTCGCGCCGCGACCTCGGTTTCGGCCCGAATCTCCTCGGGCGACCCTCTCGTCGGGCTCGCGACCTCGATCTTCTCGGAGAACGGAGAGGGGCCGGATTTTCTGGACGATCCGCTTCCCGATGTCCTTCCGCCGATGGAACCCGACACGGAGATGGTGGGCTTTTCCATGGCCCACGTGCATGAACGATTCGACTTCCATCGCCGCTTTGGGACCGACGGCGCTGTCGTCCCCTGCGAAGGGCGGACGCCGCTGCTCGTTCGGCACCGCCTGTCGAACGGCCGAAAGGGCCTGACGGACGAGGACATCGCGCTTTGGAGCCAGGACGGTCGACTCTTGCTGCGCGCTCGACAAATGCGGGCCGTCGTCCCCGCGAACAAGGCGCTGGGCCGGGACTAGAAACCCTCCGCTGCCCCGGGAATCGAGGCGGTAGGCGACTAACAGATCGGAGAGATCGCTAGTACTTGGCGATCACTTCGTCGCCGAAGCGCTTCACCCAGTCGACCTTGTCCTGGAGCTTCATCGTGTCGGGCTCGTAGGGGTTTCGGTAGCCGACGGTGAGGGAGGTCACGCCCCTTTCCTCGAGTCGCTTCATCTCGTCGATCGTGAAAGCGGGCATGCCCGCGGAGACGATGAAGGGCTCGTGCTCGCGACCGTATTTCTTGCGGAGTTCATTCACCGTCCCGAGTCGATCGACGAGTTCGTCCTCGGTCAGGCTGACGAAATTCACGCCGTCTCCGTACTGCGCAGCGCGACGATAGGCGGGCTTGCTGTGTCCGCCGATCACGATCGGAGGGCAATTGGCGGGTGTCGGACACATCTTGATCTTCGGGATGTCGTAGTGCTCGCTCTTCCACTCGAAATACTCGCCACTCATGAGGCCCCGAATGATCTGGATCTGCTCGTCCATACGCGGACCGCGAGAATCCCAATCCTGTCCGCAAGCCCGGAAATCCTCGACCCAGGGACTCAGACCGACGCCCAGGATGAAGCGCTCGTTCGAGAGTACCGCGAGGGAACTGACCTGCTTGGCCGTGAGCACCGGATCGCGGATCGGAAGCTTGAGAACGCCGACAGAGAATTTCAGATTCGTGGTGACGACGGACATCGCCGCGAAGAGCTGAAAGGGATCGAGGAACTTGGCGTTGTCGAGAAAGGATCGATTGCCGTCCGGGGTGTACGGATAGTCGCCTTCGGCGGTCTCGGGGTAGAAGATGCTGTCGCCGAGGCCAAAGCTGCCGAAGCCGACTTCGTCGGCTGCCTGGGCGATGGGCAGATAGTGGTCGATGTCGCACATCGATTCGGCGATCTGGAATTCCATGGGGTCGGTTCTCCTGGTCTCTTCTCCCGGATTGGGAGGTCGGTAGAGGCTGCGCGGGAAATGAACGATAGCCGCACGTGTGAGACTGGGGAGGTCGATTTTGAAGCCTTCCGGGGGCGGTCCCCTGGCCGGTCCGGGCGCGATACCGTCCGCGGTGACCTGCGATCGTGAGGCGCAGCGAGCCGCGATGCGGGACGAGGAGGTTGCGATGGGGGAGCTGAATCACGATCTGCCCGAGGGCATGCTGGAGTGGATCGCCGATGTTGGCAGGGGGGAGGTGACCCGTCTTCATCGCCACGTCGCTCGGCGCGAGGCCTGGGTCGTCGACGTGACGCGCCCGGACGGATCGATTCTCGAGGCCTTCCTTCGCTTGCAGCGTGACGATGGCGGTGTCGATCCGCGACGCCTCGAACGCGAGACGCGAATCACACAGGCCCTCGCACAGACGGATATTCCGGTGACGACCGTCCATGGATGGAACGCCGACCTGCGCGCGACGCTCTTCTCCCGGGATCCCGGGCGTTCGGATATCGACAAGCTCGAGAGCCCAACCGAACAGCGCGCCATCATGGAAGACTTCATGCGTGTGGTCGCGCGCATGCACAAACTCGATCTGGACGCACTCGATCTCGACGACATCATGGAGCCTCGCCCGACCAGCGCCGAGGAAACCGCACTCGGGGAAGTCGACGTGATCGTTGCGCAGTGGAAGCATTTCCTCGACGGCTATACCGATCCGCTCACAACCTATGGCATCGATTGGTTGCGGCGCTTCGTGCCGAAGGAAGTCGCCCGGGTGTCGCTGGTCCAGGGCGATACTGGTCCGGTCAATTTCATGTTCCAGGGCGAACGGGTGAGCTCCATCATCGACTGGGAGATCGGCCATTGGGGCGACCCGATGGAGGATCTCGGGAATATCGTCGTGCGTGAGATGTGGAATCCCTGTGGCGGACTATCCGGGCTTTTCGAACTCTACGAAGAAGAGTCCGGAATTCCCTATTCGCGTTTCGCCGCCCAGTACTACAGCGTCCACCAGAACGTGCGGGGGATGATCCCGATCCACTACGTCTGTCTGAACGCACATCCGAGAGAATCCCTCGCCTGGTATCTCTGCTATCGGTACGTCGGTGACCGCACCACCTGCGAGATGTTGGCGGCGGCGATGGAGGTCGAGATCGAGCGGCCGGAGATGCCCGAAGGGGTGGGCATGGGCGATGTCGTTGCGGAGGCGGCGATGTACGCCCAGCAGCACGACGTCGCAGGCTCGATCGAGGATCCATTTGCCGCCCAGCGCGCCAGAGACGTCCAGGTCCTGATCGAGTGCATGGATCGCAAGAGACGCTATGGCGCGGAGATCGACGAGACTGAGAGCCAGGAGATCGGCGCGCTACTGGGAAGCAAGCCCACTTCCGTCGACCAGGGGAATGCCGATCTCTGCGCAGCGATCCGCGCAGGAAAGCTCGAGGATGCCGCGTTGATCCGAACCCTCGCGCGCAAGGCCTATCGCGACGAGTGGCTCTATCAGCCGGCGGCCGACATCTATCCCAACCGCTTCTGGGCAGATCTCGACTGAGGAGCGTGCCCGGGTGGACGCCCGGCCCGGTGGGATCGCGTCAGTCGTCCGAGGACATCGCTCCCATGACGACGCCCATGCTGCCCACGGCTTTCATCCAGAATTCATGAGTGCCCTGGTCGAGGAGTTCACGTCCGGCCTCGACGATCGTGGCCTGGGCCGCCGCCGAGATTGCGCTTCCGACGGATACGCGGGTTGCTCCGGCCTCGAAAATCTGCGGCGCCGAGGGTCCTCCCGGCATGATCAGGACGTTCACCGGTCGGTCGACGGTGGAGGTTAGATTCTCGATTTCCTCGGTCGTCGCGAGGCCCGGGGCGTAGAGGACGTCCGCACCGGCTTCCTGATAGGCCTGTAGCCGCGCGATGGTGTCGGCCAGGTCCGGGTTGCCCCGGATATGGTTCTCGGCCCTTGCGGTCAGGAGGAGCGGCGAGTCGCTCGATTGGTTCGCCTCGACGGCCGCCGGGATTCGTTCTGCGGAGAGTTCCGGGGCATAGAGTTCGGCGGTGTCGAAATCCTCGATCGAACATCCCGCCAATCCGACTTCGAGGGCGCGCCGAATCGTTTCGGCCACGTCTTCGGGAGAATCGCCGAAACCGTTCTCGAGGTCGGCGCTGACCGGTAGCGGGGTCGCCCCGACGATCGCGCTCGAATGCGCGATCGCCTCGTCGCGGGTGACGCGCCCGTCGGGGCGACCGAGGGAATTGGCGAAGCCAGCACTCGTTGTCGCCAGGGCCTGAAAGCCGAGAGAGGCGAGGACTCTTGCGCTCCCGAGATCCCAGGGGTTCGGAATGATGAAGGGCGTCTTGTGGAGGTCTCGAAAAGTCTGTCGTCGGTCCACGGTCGGGTCTCCGTTCAGAGGCAGCGTGCGGGTGCGCTCGAATCCTCACCGATGCGCATGGCGTTGTCTGGCCCCAATCGGACGCGAATGGAGTGGTCCAATTCATTTGGGAATGGCCTCCTGATGGACGGGACTCGCGCCGTCTAGAGCGGACGCTTCATCCGCCTGGATCTCAAACATGTAGATTTTAAGCCACGAATTGAGCAATTCCGCCGTTGTGGGAGTCAACTCCCACTCGATTTCGTCCGATCGAGATGAGGGAACGCGCTCAAGCGTTCGATCACGGTCGGGGCCCATCGATGCCGAATCCGGATGAGCTGAAGATGAACGAGGGCGAGCGCAATGGGTGGGAACGCGTTCGCGCCCGGGGTGCAATGTGGTACCTCGTCAACAAGGGGCTGCTCTTCCTGGTGCTCTATCCGCTCGTCGGTTGTTATGCAATCGGCTGGGATTGGCAGCCATCGCTACTCGTAGAAGCCTGGGCAATCGGCCTCGTCTGCGGCGGCTTCGTCTGGATGCACAAGGAACTCCGCTATCGCTTGACCCTCGATCTCGATCTCGATCTCGAGGGCGGTGCGGTGACCGGCGCCAGGGACGAGTGAGCGGGCTTCGTCGGATTTCCAGATGAGCGCAGTGATACTCATTCTCGTAGTCGGGGCGACACTCGCGATCTTCGCCACGACGACCGCCGGTCGGGAACTCATGAAGCGGGTCGGCTTTCGCGACCGGGTGCCCGGGGCCGCTTCTTCCGCGGACCTCGACTATCTACGCTCTGCCTGTGGCGGGGACCTCGAGGAAGTGGCTCGCCGCGTCGCCGTCGAGCAGGAGCGTTACCCGGACCTGACCGAGGCGGAGCATTATCGGCGCGCGATCCGGAAGATCTTCGCTGAACGAGAGCACTGACGGAAAGCGGTCCACGCCCTCCGCTCGAACGCGGTAGATTTCCATTCGTGGACCCGACCCTGCTCGGAGATCTCGTTAGAGATACGACGCTCTCGACTTTCGCCCCGGAACGTCGAGACGCGGAGATGTCCTACGTGGGGCTCGCCTGTCCGTGTGGGATCGATCATTTCCATCTTTCCGGATGGCCCCGGGTGGTGACGGGCAATGGGGGCTTTTTCTGGCGAACGCTGTCTCGGGTCTGGAGAGAGGCGCGGCTTCCGATGCAGGGCGGCGAGCCGGTGGAATCTCCGTTCTGGTTGCCGATCTTCGCTCGTTGTGATGGCTGTTTCAGTGAGGTGCGTCTGCTCGACTCGGCGCTCGGCGCCGGGCAGATGGATGCGGCGCGGCGTGGCGAACCTCGCGAGTCCTACCGATGCCGGGTGTGTCGGCGAGGGTCGCAGGAATTGGTAGTCGGGATCGTAGCGGATTCGCGGTGCGCCTCGCGAGCCGACTTCGAGGTCGTCGTGCGTTGTCGGACTTGCGAGAGGCAGGTGCGGGTTGCCTGGTCGGAGGGAGGGCGGCCCAGCGAGCAAGAGGTTCGGCTCGACCTACTCTATGGGCGGCGTTGACGGTGTTATCCGTATTATGTTAGGTATCGGAAGGTCGAGCCGTCGATCCGGCGTGATCCCTGTCGCACTCCGTCTCGGAGCGGTGGTTCTCATCGGAGCCGCCGCTGTTGGGTGCTCCGATCCGGATGCGATGATTCTCGAGCGCATGAGCGATACGGAGCAGGCGCGTTTCCGGCGAGGTCGCCAGGTGGCCGTCCCCTGCTGGACCTGTCATGACCTCGCGGGCACCGTCAAGAAAGTGGGGCCCTCGCTCCAGGGAGTCTATGGCCGCCTATCCGGCCTTGCGCCCGACTATTCGGGATCTCCATCGATGATCGCCGCGACGATCGAATGGGATGATCGGTCGTTGGCGGCGTTCCTCCGCAATCCCGCCGGCTTCGTGCCCGGCAACCGCATGGTTTCCCCGGGCATCCGCGCCCCCGGTACACTCTCGGATTTGCTCTTCTATCTCCGACACGTGACTCCCCCCCGTGCGCGTGATGTGCGCGCGCGATAGGCCGATCTTTTTGGCGGCCTGCATCGCCCGGACGCCCTCGTCGACTATGCTTTGTCGCCTCGCCCTCGCGGAGTGACGCATGAATGGAATCGCGCGAAACGAATCGCTCGCTCGACGCTTTCGATCGATTCGACAGATCACGCTACGTCTGTGTGAGACGCTGACCGCCGAGGATTGCGCGGCGCAGTCGATGCCCGACGCGAGCCCCGTGAAATGGCATCTCGCGCATACGACCTGGTTCTTCGAAACCTTCGTCCTCAAGAGGGAAGGCCCCGGCTACGGCGCCTTTCATCCCCGCTTCGAATATCTGTACAACTCCTACTACGACAGCGTCGGCGAACAATACTCGCGTCCCGATCGTGGTCTCCTGACTCGGCCGAGTCTCGAGGAGATCGGTCAGTATCGTGCGCACGTCGAAGTGGCGATGACAGCGCTACTCGAGGATCCGGGTGGGCTCTCGCAGGAGGCGCTCGACGTTCTGGAACTGGGGATCAATCACGAACAGCAACACCAGGAGTTGCTGCTGACCGACGTGAAACACCTACTCGCTCAGAATCCGCTCAGGCCGACCTTTCGACAGTTGAAAGAGATCGCGGCCGTTCCGATCCGCTCTCTCGAGTGGCATCAGTTCGCGGGCGGTCTCGTCGAGGTCGGCCACGAAGGCGCGGGATTCTCCTTCGACAACGAGTGCCCTCGTCACCGGGTCCATCTCCTGCCCTTTGAACTCGCCTCGCGGCCGATTCGGAATGGCGAATTCGCCGCGTTCATCGAGGACGGGGGCTATCGACGCCCCGAGTTCTGGCTCTCAGAGGGATTTTCGAAGGTTCGGTCCGACGGCTGGCATGCTCCCCTCTACTGGCAGCGTCAAGACGAACGCTGGTGGACCTTCACGCTCGCGGGATGGCGACCGGTTCAGAGCGAGGAGCCAGTCTGTCACGTGAGCTTGTTCGAGGCGGATGCCTTTGCTCGCTGGGCCGACTGTCGTCTTCCATCGGAAGCCGAGTGGGAGCACGCGGCGGCTGGCCGCGCGGTCGAAGGAAACCTGCTCGAGGGGGGTCGTTTCCATCCGGAAGGGGCTCTCGCGCGAGCCGGGCACGAGGGTCCGCTGCAACTCTTCGGAGATGTCTGGGAATGGACGGCGAGCGCCTACGCTCCCTATCCGGGCTACCACCCGGCCGCAGGCGCCCTGGGTGAATACAACGGGAAATTCATGTCCAGCCAGATCGTCTTGAAGGGCGGGTCGTGTGTGTCGCCCCGCTCGCATCTTCGAGCGAGCTATCGCAACTTCTTTTATCCGGACGCGCGATGGCAGTTCAGTGGGATCAGATTGGCGCGAGACGCGGCTTCACCCTCATAGCCCGATGTGGGATCCTGGGATCATGCGGTGCATCCCGCAGGCCGACCGGAAGCGAGTCTTCCCCGACTCGCGACACGCCGATCTGGATTCCCCGCAACACGGTTCACCCGGTCCGCCGTTCATCCGAAAACGCTCAGGATAGAGGCGAATCGTAAAGAGAACGATCGAGGTGAGATGAGCACGGCCATAGCCGATCCGAGACTGACGTTCGCATTGGCCCTGTTGGCGGGCATGTTTGCGCAGGCGCTCGCTCGCCATCTGCGGGTCCCCGGGATCGTTCTCCTGCTGATTGCCGGCGTTTCGCTGGGCCCAGACGGGCTGGGCTGGGTGGATCCCCGGCAGCTCGGCACGGGCCTCTACGCGATCGTTGATTTTGCCGTCGCAATCATCCTCTTCGAGGGCGGGCTCAATCTCGAGATCTCCCGACTGCGTCGATCCGGCGCGGCAATCCGGCGGCTGATCACCTGGGGCGCCCTCGTCACGATGATCGGCGGCGCCCTCGCCGTGCACCTCGTCATCGGATGGGGGCTGATGGAGTCGCTGCTCTTCGGTGCCCTCGTCATCGTCACGGGGCCCACCGTCGTCGGTCCCCTCATTTCTGAACTGCGGCTGCGTCCCAAGGTTGCGACGGTCCTCGAGGCGGAGGGCGTACTGATCGATCCGGTGGGTGCGATCCTGTCGGTCGTGATCTTGAAGCTCGCGTTGTCCGGCGATCCGGGATCGTTGCTGCTCGCCCAGAGTGGGGCGGGACTCGCGCGAATCGCTGCGGGGTCCGTTCTCGGCGTGGCGGCCGGGTTCATGCTCGCCCGAGCCCTGCGGATCTCGCGTCTGGTGCCCGAGGGACTCGAGAACGTGTTCGTGCTCTCTTCGGTCCTCTTGCTCTATGCGGGTTCCGAGTCGCTGCTCTCGCATAGTGGGGTTCTCGCGGTCACGATCGCGGGGGTCGTGGTCGGGAACACGCGATCGCCCGTCGAGCGCGACCTGCGAGAGTTCAAGGATCAGCTGACGGTGATGCTGATCGGCCTGCTCTTCGTGGTGTTGGCCGCAGATGTCCGCTTCGAACAGGTTCGCTCTCTCGGTTGGGCCGGGCTCGGCGTCGTCGTTGCGCTGATCGTGGTCGTTCGACCGGTGGGGGTCTGGCTCTCGACTCTCGGTACGGATCTCGCACCCCGCGAACGTCTCTTCCTGGCGTGGGTCGCGCCGCGGGGCATCGTTGCTGCGGCGATCGCCTCGTTGGTCGCCGCCGACCTCGAGCGCGCGGGCCTACCCGGTGGCGCCGAATTGCGGGCGCTCGTTTTTCTCACGATCGCCGTGACGGTCACACTCGCGGGGCTCACGGCAGGACCGATCGGGAATCTACTGGGCGTGCGGCTGCGTCGTCGAGACACGGTGGCGATCCTGTCCGCCCAGACCCTGGGACTCGCACTCGGCAAGGAACTTCAGCGAGGCGGAGTTCCGATCGTGTTTCTCGACTCGAACCCCGCCGGCATCCGCCGCGCACAAGAGGCGGGGTTCAGCGTCGTCTATGGAGACGCTCTCCAGGAAACCGTCATGCAGCGTGCGCGCTTCGCCTTCGTGCGAACGGTGGTTGCACTCACGGCCAACAAGACTTTGAACAGCGTGTTCGTGTCGCGGGCGCGGGATCGATTCAGTGTTCCCAATGGACTCGTTGCGACGTCGGAGATGGGGGTCGGTCTAGTGTCGGAGCAGGTGGGAAGTGGAGAGGCCAAGATCGTTTTCGAGGGACCCCACGATGTCGAACGCTGGGATGTGCGCGGACGTCGCGGAGATGTCGGCGTGGAGTATTTTCTGCACATCCCCGTCGACGCAAAAGAGGAAGAGGAGGCGGCGGGATCGATCGCGATCGTCGGCATGAGCGAGCACTTCGTCATGCTCGCGGTCGAGCGCGACGGGGCGACCCTGGTGATGGACGGGGACTGGCAGTTTCGCGAGGGAGACCGGGTGGCGATCGCATTGCATCTGCCCGAGCGCGACGATGCCCTGCGCCAACTTCGAGACCGGGGCTGGCAGCCGTCGCCGATGAACGCCGAGCCAGACGAACCGCATCCCGAAACTCCCGACGTGGACGCCTCCGATTCCGCGGGTGAGACGGATCCGGCGCGTGCCTGACACGATGACTTCCCGCTCTCTCGATCGGAATCGGGACCTCGTGATCGCGAGTGTCTACGAGCGCGAGATCCGGGCATCCCTGGACTCGGTGTGGGAGAACGTTTTCGACTGGGAACATCTGCCTTGGTTGCATTCCCAGGCCTTCGACTCGATCGAGCTGCGGGATTCGGGGGACTGGGGATGGCAGGCGGATCTCGGGTTTCCAGGGGGTGGGCGGGCCGAACTCGAACTCGTCGTCGACCGGCCCGCGAATCACTACGTCGCGCGCACGCTCGATGGGGCCGGGTCGCCGGGGGAGATATGGACCCGGCTCGAACCCGTGGAATCCGGTCGCACTCGGATCCGCGTCGAATTCTGTGTGTTGCCACTTCCCGAGGGTGACCTCGATCGGATCGGGACGGCCTATGTGGCGCTCTACACCGGACTCTGGGATCAGGACGAGGAGATGATGCAGGTTCGCGAGCGCGCGTTCGCCGGGCGTGGGAAGTCTGCGACAAGCGACTGCGAGCGTCTGCCGGCGGAATCCTCCCACGCGGACTCCGATACGGTGTCGAACGACCTCGGTGCCTGGACGGAGCTGGCTCCTCGCCTGCCGCTGCTCATCGAGTTCGGAGGTCATCGATTTCGGCTCGTCGAATTGGGGGGGCGCCCGGTCGCTCATTCGGTGGAGTGTCCACATTGGCTAGGGCCCCTCGCGGAATGCCCGATCGATGACGGCGTCGTCATCTGCCCCTGGCACGGATACGGATTCGACGTCGAGACCGGGCGGAGCACGCAAGGCCGATCGCTGCGCCTTCGTCCCGCGCCGCGTGTGGAGCTCGATACTCAGACGGGCCGCGTGCGAATCTTCCGTGATCCCGCCGGCGAAAAGCCTGCGGGAGTGTGAACATCTTCACGGTCGAGCACTGTCGTAGCGACGATGCTTCGACTCACACGAATTCGAAGTGAGGACTCCACGATGGACCGTCGCGAACTCCTGGGCAGCGTCTCGATCTTCTCGTCCCTGGGCGAGAAGGAACTCGACCTCCTGCTCCAATCGACCACGATCAAGAACCTGAAGCCGAAGGAGGTGCTGTGTCGAAAGGGTGACCCTGGCAATCAGCTTTATGGGATCCTATCCGGTTCGCTCAAGGTCACGACGACCGGTACCGACGGAAAGGACGTCATGTTCGGCTTGATGGGTCCGGGCGAAGTGATCGGCGAGATCGCCCTTCTCGACGGCGAAGAACGCTCGGCGACGGTGACGGCGGTCGAGGCGACCGAACTCCTGACGCTCCATCGCCGCGAGCTCACCCCTTTCCTCGAGACGAATCCCCAGGCCGCGATCGGACTGGCAGGCGTGCTGGCCGCGCGGGTGCGACAACTCTCGGATCGCGCGGAGGATCGGCAGACGATGCCCCTGCCCGGACGCATCGCGAAACGGCTGCTCTCGCTCTCCGCGGAATACGGAAAGCGGCCGATCGTCGGCGGTCCGGTCGAGGTGAGGATGCCGCAACAGGATCTGGCGGATCTGGTGGGGACGACGCGCGAGAGCGTGAACAAGCAGCTGCGGGCCTGGGAGGAGCAGGGGATCGTAGAACTTGGGCGTGGGCGGGTCGTCTTGAAGCAGCCCGAGTCGCTCGAAGCCGTTACGGCGATGTTCGAGCTCTAGGGTCGGATCGGATCCTCATCTGCGCTCTTCACCAGACCGGGGTGGAAATCAGGCCGGGGTGAAAATGGAATTGCCGTCGTTGTGTTTGACGGTTCCCTCGGTGCCGATCAACTCTTGCTGTTCCAGCGACTCGAGCAGCTTGGAGTCGGCGGGGGTGTTGGCGAGGAAGCGGGCGTTGGTGTCGGTCAGGCGGCCGATGATGATGCCCTGGTTGGGGGTGCCGTCGCGGTCGTGGCCGATCGTGTAGGTCTCGACGGTGGCGGGTCCGTCCGGTTTCGCGTCGAGGACGACGGGCGGAGCATTCCATCTCGTTCGGGTCGCTTCTGTCGCGGGAGCGGCGCTCGGTAGGCGGCCCTCCGCGTGGGGCACGCGTGAGAGCACGCTGGCTGAATGTTTGGTCAGGTACCAACCGTTGCCGGTCACGAGAGCGCTTTCGGCTTCCTGCTTCTGGAGGCGGTCGATCGCGGTGGCCAGGGAGTGGAAGCTGTAACTGCTTCCCGGGCCGCCCGCGTAGGGCAGCCCGCCGGTGAGGGAGAAGCCTCGGGGATCGCCGGGTTCGAGCCCGAGCATTTCGCCAGCCATCGCGACGGCGACCGGGAAGCACGAGTAGAAGTCGATCAGATCGATTTCGTCGAGCGCGATTCCCGCATTGGCGAGCGCCGTGTTATGGCAGGTACCGAGCGCGGGAGACTGGTCGAAGGACGGTCGTTCGCTGACGTGCCACGGATCCTCGACTTCGACGGCTCCACCGCGCCAATAGACCCATTTCTCACGTGGCACGCCGAGTCGCTCGGCCATCTCCTGTGATGCGATCAGGGTGCCCGCGGCCTGTTCCGTTACCAGGACAGCGTTCAGATATTTCGGATAGGGGAAGAAGATCATACGATTGGTCGGCGTCGGGGTGACGAGTTCTTCCGGACTCCGCTCGGTCGGGAACCAGGCATGGGGGTTCGCGGCGGCGGTCTGCGTGAAGGGATGCATCAGCGCACCCATGGCCTGGCGATGTTCCTCAAGAGATTGCCCACGAGCGTGACGCAATCCGTTCTCGAAGAGCGGATATATGTTAATCGGCATGACCATCCCGACGGATGCTTCGAAGGCGTTGCTCCCCCGGCCGTCCTTTCCGATCAGATCGGGGCGGCCCTCGCCGCCCTGCGGCCAATCGAGTTTGGTCTCGGATTTCTGCGCGAGAGCGAAGCTCTTCATGTTGTTGCAGCCGGCGACGAACCCGAGAGCGGTCTCTCCACGGGTGATCTGCTCTGCGACGCCGTTTACCAGGGCGAGGGATGTCTCGCCCCCGGTGTAGGCGACCCACTCGGTTCGCGGCTTGGCGCCAAGAGCCTCAGCGATCAACCGCGGCGGATTCTGGGCCTTCCATCCGGCGGTCCCGGTGATCGCGATCGTGTCGATCGATTCGAGGAACCCGGTCCCCGCGCCACTCGACTCGGCAGCCTCGCGTGCGATCCGCACGAACATGTCGAGGGGGTTCTGGGCGGTTTCGAGGGTGACGTCGCGCTGGGAAAATTGAGCGGCGCCGATCAGGACGGGTCGATTCGCTTCGAAGGTCATTGCGGTGTGTACTTTCGGAGTTTGCGTTGCAGGCTCTGTCGATGGAGCCCGAGGCGACGTGCAGCCTTGGAAATATTGCCTTCACATTCCGCGAGCACGAACTCGATGTACTCTCGTTCGTGACGATAGAGGCTCTGGAACTCGTCCGGGATCGGAACCTCGCCTTCCTCGTCCTCTTCTTCGTGTAGAGCGCGTTCGACCTGGTCGACATCGGTCGGTTTCATGAGATAGCCGACAGCGCCTAGTTTTGTGGCCTTCACGGCGGTCGCGATGCTGCCGTAGCCGGTGAGGACGACGATCCTGGCCTTCGGGGAACGAGCGAGGATCTTCGAGATCGCATCGAGCCCGGAATCGGCTCCGAGTCGCAGATCGACGACGGCGAAGTCGACATCGAGATTCTTGATCGCATCGACTTCGGCGAGGTCCCGGGCCCGCTGGACGAGATACCCGCGATCGCGCAGCTCGGAGCCGAGGGTTTCGGCGAAGCGGTCGTTGTCCTCGACGATCAGCAGGGAGCGTTCGCGGCCGCTGCTCCCCATCGGATCCGTGAAGTTTCGCGATGTCGGCTCATCCATTCTGGGTTCTCCACTCGGGTGCGGGCACGGTCAATGCGGCGACCGCCTCACCGCTGGGCGCGGAGGGTACGATCGGGATCGACATCATGGCGACTGCTCCGCCGAATTCGCGGTCGTCGAGTTTCAGTTCTGCGCCGATCGCCTCCGCGAGGGAGTGGACATAATAGAGCCCGAGTCCGACCCCCTCAGGCTTGGTGGTCACGAAGGGTTCGCCCAGGTGTCGGCGCACGACTTCGGGCCAGCCGGATCCGCGATCCTGGACCGCGAGCTCGGCGCGCGCCCCGTTTCGGGAGAGCACGATCTCGACCTCGCTTCGGGGGCCGCCGGATTCGATCGAGTTGTCGACGAGATTGATCAGCGCCTGGGAGAAGGCCACCGGCGGCAGGAGTACGGGCTTGGGCCCACGTCCGTCGCTCAGGAATCGGATCGTCGCCTCGTCGTGAACCCGGCCGACGCTTTCGCAGACCTGACGGACCAAGGATTCCAGGTCGACGATCTCCAGCGAAAGTCGATCGGGCTGAAGCTGAGAGCCCGCCATGTGTCGCAGGATGTCGCCACAGCGATCGAGCTCTTCGATGGCCGTGCGCAGGTCCTCGTCATTGGCGAGGTCATGCGTACGGCCGACGCGAGCGAGTCGCAGCTGTGCGGTGTTAAGCGGTGTGGCGAACTCGTGGGAGAGGCCTGCGGCGAGCGCACCGACCGCGCGCAGGCGATCGATTCGCGTCTTCCGTTCCTGGGCTTCTGCGAACCACATCTTCAGACTGTCGAGTGTGCGAGAGAGCCACGCGGTCAGGATCCAGAACACGAGGGCGACGAGGATCTGGGCAGGGAAGAGGATATTGGAGGGGACCAGAGTCCCGGAGAGGCCCGGCGGGATGTGGCTGTTGAACTGGATGATCCCGAGGCTCGCGATCAGGAGTCCGAAAAAGATGAGTCCGAGTCGCCCCTCGAGCAGGAGCGCACCGAGCACGGAATGCACGAACAGGATCGGCACCATCGGATTCCACGCCCCGCCCGTCAGGATCAAGAGCGCGGAGAGTCCGAGAATATCCGCACCCAGTTGGATCATCAGGTGTCCCGGACTCCCCTTCGTGCCGCGTCGCAGACCGACCCAGGTTCCGATGTTGAGGGCGGCGAGGGTTGCGACGATCGCGGAGAAGAGCGGAAGCATCTCGGGCTCGAGAACCTGGTATTCGAGAGCCGGGAGGATCGAGAGGAGCTGGGCGGCGATGGCGACCCAACGCAATCGAACGACCCAGGCGAGCTTCGCGGTGCTCTGCTCAGGGTCGGCGGTGATCGGCGGCGAAAAGAAGGATCGGAAGGTATCGAGCATGGGGCAACCGCTGGCAAAGTAGCAGTCTAGAGGCCCTTGATCCTGCGGCTCGGGCCCCCGGGTCCCGGCGGCAGCTGGGCTCGTGTGCGGGCCGGCCTCAAGGCTTTTCGCTGAGGGGCCGACGAGCGCAGCAGGGCCCAAGTGTGCGTCGACTGGGCCGATGGGGGTTGATGATGCGGCGGTTTCTCGCCCTGGCCGGGTCGATTCTAGCGTTCGGGGCTCCCGCCCAGGCGGGCGACTACGAGAGTGGCTTCGGCTTCGGGATCAGCGTTCCGGATGTCTGGCTCGTGCTGACCCGGAGTGAGGTGACGGCGAATGCCTCGCTCTTCGAGGACGAAGGGGACGGTCGTTTCGGGTCCGTCCCGGCGGCGATGCGCCGGGCGGTGCTCGAGCGGATCGAGGCCGGTCAGCTCGAGATCTTCTATCGCCGCGAGGGCTTCTCGGGGTCTTTCGTGGACAACGTGAACATCATGCGCCAGCCGGCCGACCTGCCCTCGACCGAGAATCAGCTCTCCGGGGTCTGCCGTGTCCTTCCCAGCGAATTCTCGCGGGTCTTCGGGCGGCCAATCGGGCTCGATCAATGTGAGATGCGGGTGCTCGCGAATCGACTGGCGCTCTATCTGCAATTCGATGGCGCGATTCCCGGGACGACGACGCTTCAGTACCAGCTCCAACGTCATGTCGGTGAGACCCTCGTCCTGACCGCCACGGCCTCGACGCAGAATCTCCCCCGGATGTTGGGCGAGTTCGAAGAGATGGTCGAATCGATCCGGATCCACTGAGCGACTCGCGAGCTGGCCTCAGTCGAAGAGGACGTTCAGCTCGTCGAGCGATCGTCGACTGGTGCTGGTGACCCATACGACGAGCATGAGAGCCACGCCCCCGAGCCCGGCGGCCAGCCCCCACCAGATTCCCGGCATGCCGAATCCAAGGGGGAATGCGAGCACATAGGCGAGGGGGAGTCCGAAGGCGTAGAACCCGATCAGGTTCACGATTGCGCCGGCCCTGGGTCGTCCCATTCCGCGCATCAACCCGCCGCCCACGACCTGGACGCCATCGGCGATCTGGAAGGCGCCAGCGATCGGGAGCAAGGTCGCAGCCAACGCGACGACAGTCGGCTCCGCGCCGTAGAAGGTCGGCAACACGTTGCGAAAGGCGATGAAGCAGAATGCGGCGATGACCATCACCCCCGCCCCCATCAGGAAGCCCGTTCGGCAGGCGACGCGAAGTTGGTCGGCGTTGCCCGCACCGATCAGGTTGCCGGCGCGAGCGCTAGCCCCGATCGAGATACCCAGGGGCACCATGAAGGTGAAACTCGCCATGTTCATGACGATCTGATGTGCGCCCAATTCCACGACGCCCATCCAGCCGACCATGATCATCGCGAGAGTGAAAGCATTCGCTTCGAGGGCCAGCTGCAGGCCGACCGGAAACCCGAGCCCGACATAGCGAAGCATGCCCTTCCATTCGAATGAGCGACGATCCCACGGACGCCACGCTCCCTCATGGAGCCGGAATCGCAGGATCCAGGCCCAGAGGAGGATCGGAAGCACGACGCTGGTGATTCCGGTAGCGAGGCCGGCACCGACGAGCCCGAGGGCTGGAAAGCCCAGATTGCCGAAGATCAGCACCCAATTGAGAAACACGTTCAGCGCGTTGCACAGGAACATCGCCCACATCGCGGGTCGTGTGAGCGTTCGACCCGCGAGGTATTGACGCATCGCGATGAAGAGGAGGAATCCGAGGGCGTTTGGGAGGCGCGCGAGCATGTAGGCGCCGGCGAGTTCGGAAACCTCCGGGTCCTGCCCGAGTCCGACGAGTGCGGGTCCGGTCGCGATCCAGAGAAGCATGAGAGGAATCGACACGGCGACGGAGATGATCAGTCCGCGCTGCAAGGCGAGGGCGGCTCCCTCGCCGTCACCGGCACCATGGGCCTGGCTCACCAAGGGGTCCATGCCCTGGACCATTCCCTGGGCGAGGGATCCGGAGGACCATGCCCAGGTCGACGCGATCGCGACGGCGGCAAGCTCCGCCGCCCCCACTCGCGCGACCATCATCGTGTCGATGACGCCCATCGTCATCATGCCGAGCTGGCTGGCGGCAATCGGCGCGGAGAGACCGAAAAGTGTGCGGAATTCAGAATGGGGAGAGGGTTCGGGCGCGGGTTCGAATGAGGGAGCGGGGGACATCGACGACTCGGCTGATGGGGCAAAGGGGCGAACGCGCGGGCCAAGCCTACCCATCCTCGGCGCGGCATGCGATCGTGCGGCTTTGCCCCGTCCGGAGGACCCATGCAAAAGAGAATCTCGCCCGCTGCGCGCACGATCCGTTTCCGTTGCCCGCGTCGGTCCGCCGCCGTTTGTGTAGCCGCTCTGGTCGTTGCTCTTACAGGGGTCGCACGGGCTCATGGACCGACGCTCGAAATCAGCCATCACGAGCTGAAGCCAACGCTCCTCAATCTATTCCTGGGGACGACCGTGCATTTCTCGAATACGGTCGCGATGCCCGGTGGACACGTCGTGGTCGACGAGGGGGGAACGCTGGAGAGCCCGCCGCTCGAGAAGCCGGGCGACGGCTGGCACTACACCTTCGAGAAAGCAGGCACCTACGAGATCTTCATCAGGCAGCACCCGATGGCCAAAGCGCGCATCGTCATCGTGCCGAAGATCGTGCCGAAGAAGAAGTAACGAGACGTATTCAGTCCGGACGGCTGAATACGGCGAAGAGATCGCCGATCGAGCCCGTGGCTCGTTCGGGGTCCAGTAGCAGGTCGTAGGTCATGGGGATGGCGGTCGGATTCGGGGACTTGGATTTGTCGACCCCGGGGTCATCGCTGAACTCTTCGATGCGACGGTAGAGGGCGTCCCAGGTTTCCTGGGGATCTTCCATGTCGATTTCGATCGTGAGCTTGGCCATCCGACCTCCTGCTCGTCGAGAGCGCTCGTGGTTACGAGTACTCGTGACTCCGTTGAATTTCTCCGGGAACGGGGGCCAAAGCAGAATCCATGCGCGACGGTGTCGCCCCGAACCAAACTACGGGATTAACAGTTTTTGACAACCAGGTGGGCGTTTTTGACCCACACTGTACTCGATCGACCTCGGAATGGTCGATCTTGGATTCTCATACATGATCGAGTAATCAATCAAAAAATACGTGAACTCAGACACATTCGTTTCTGACGCCCCCTCAGGAAACTGATCTGCGTAACACCGATGTAGATCGAGTATGCTCGGGCACATGACTGAAGCGCCCACTTCGAACGACGCACCCGGCCCGGCGGTAAATCGAGAATCCGACCCCCTTCAGGATGCAGTTCTGTTGAGCGAGAACGATGCTCTCGGCATGACCCACCCCGTTGCAGAAAATTCCATCGTGATCGCCGATGCTCCGGATCCGAGTGACGAGGTCCTCGTCGATCAGGCCGGACGACCGCTCGGCCCGCGTGCCTTGCAGACGCGCCGCAAGATCCTGGAAGCGAGCGTTGCATTGCTCTCCGAGAAACCGATGCGAAACATGCGTGTCATCGACATCGCACGCCGGATCGGATCTTCCCCGGCCACCTTCTACCAATATTTCAAGGACGTCGAAGATGTCGTGCTGCACCTCGCGGGCGTGGCGAAGGAAGCGACGCCCGAAATCGTCGAGCTGATCGCCGGAGAATGGGAAGGTCGCGCCGGTCACGAACGAGGATGCCAGATTGCGAATCTCGTGATCGACCACTGGGAGAAGTTCGCGCCGGTCCTGCGTGCGCGAAATAACGCTTCCGATGAGGGCAATCTCGCCCTTCGCGCGGAGCGCATGGCCGCGATGCTCCCTCTCGTCGATGCGTTCAAAGAGTCGATCATCCGCTCGCACGGAGCGCATCGGCCGTGCGGCGATCGATCCGCTTCCGAGGTGGAAGGCGAATGGGACGGCGGACCGGTCGACCCGCTCGTCGGAGCGACCGCCCTGGCCTCGTGTCTCGAGCGGTTGTCGATGTATCACATCTGGATCGAGGATCTCGGAGGCTCCCGGCGGGAACTCGTCGAGACGACCGCGACCCTGATGCAGGGCCTGCTGACGTCACGTCACTAGGCCAATCCCAGCCATCACGTGAGTGTTCTCGAGCCGAGCACTCGCGCCCTGTCGAGCGAGCGTGCCTTTTCGCTCGCTCGGTCTCGAGTCAGCGAGGAACGTCGCTCGGCTCGAAGAGCGATTCATCGACCGCGACGGGAATCTGTGTCCGCAGCGCGGTCAGGTAGTCGCGGAGCGCGTCGTCACCTCGGCGGCGCTTGAGATCCTGGCGCACCAGGAGCTCGATCTCGTCGAGTCTCGGGACGACCGGGCTCTCGCGTTCGATGGCGTTGGCCAGGTAGAGCCCGCTGCCGCTCGCGATCGGAGCGCTCCAGATTCCCGTGTCCAACCCGACGAGAGTCTCGAGGATCTTCGGGCCCACGTAGTCACGGACCTTGTTGGCCGGTAGTAACGTGTCCGGCACGGGGGAGATCTGGGAATCGCCCAGGACCCGTTCGACTTCGATCGCAGAATCACCTCTTTGCAGGCGATTCCGAGCCTCTGCGGCACGGATCTTCGCGGTCCCGCGCGGATCGCTTTCATCCCGGCGGGCGGAGAAGAAGATCGTACGGGCGCGGAGCCGGCCGGGTCGCGTAAAGAAGTCGACGTTTTCCGCGTAGTGGCGCGCAACCTCTCTTTCGCTCGACTCTTCGGCGTCGACCTCGCTCACGATCGAGTCGATCAGACCCGAAGTCAGCTCGCCCCGGACCCTTCGATCGATCACCGCGAGGCCGAGCCCGAGGGCGTGTTGGACGAGGAGTTCCTCGTCGATCATCCGCTCGAGTACTCGGCGGCGCATGGCGTCGTCGATGGGGTTTCGCAGATCGCCTTCGACGCCGGCGAGCACGCGCTGGTAGTCGACGCGCCGGATCGTGCGCTCGCCCACGACGGCTGCGGCCTCGGGCGGGAGCACTGCGGCATCCTCTCGCCGCTCGAGCAGCCCCAGGGTCGCGATTCCGAGTCCGATCGCAGCGCCCGCCAGGAGCAGCCACGGCGGCGAAGAAGCTTGTCGTGAGGCGGAATCGGCCAGGGTTGAGGTCTCCTCGAATCATCACTACGCGCGCGGGCGCGCAGCATACCCCAGTCCAGGCGTGTAC
>JAPYTP010000027.1 GCA_029941885.1 Myxococcota bacterium | reverse complement strand
GTGGCGGGCAGGGATTCGGTCTCAGGGAACTCGCGATCGCTCTGGGCGAGTCGGGTCGTTCCCTGGCCCCGATTCCGCTCTTCGCCTCGGCGGCGCTCGCGGGCCGCGTGGTGCACGCGGTAGTGGGTGAGGGTCCCGGTGCGCGATGGCTCGAGCCGATCGCGGCCGGCCGGGTCTCGACCCTCGCCTGGGTCGAGTCGAACGGCGGCTGGGACCCCGCCTCCGCGAAGATGGAGGCGGTCTCGGATGGCAACGCGTATCGCCTGCGTGGGCAAAAACATTTCGTGCTCGCTGCGCCCCAGGCCGAGCATTTCTTCATCGTCGCCCGAGTGCCTGAAACCTCGGGGCATGAGGGCCTCGGTCTCTTCGCCGTCGATGCCGGTGCGGAGGGTCTCGAAATCGATGGGCGCGAGACGTTCGACCTGACCCGTCCCCTCTCGACGCTTCATCTCGATGGGGTCCCGGCGTACGCCGTCGGCGCGGCCGGGGAGTCCGGGGCGGCGATTTGCGCGGGCCTCGACGAAGCCCTCGCACTGCTGTGTTCGGAGATGGTCGGCGGAATGCAGGTGATCCTCGAGACGGCGGTCGACTACGCGGCGACGCGCCATCAATTTTCACGCGCGATCGGGTCCTTCCAAGCCATCAAGCACAAATGTGCAGATCTCCTGATCGATTTCGAGGGCGCTCGCACGGTGTCCGACAGCGCGATCTCGGCCTTCGAGGAAGGGGATTCGGAGCGGTCGATCCTGGCATCGGTGGCGAAATCACATATCGGTCCGGCCTATCTCCGGATGACGACTGAGAGCATGCAGATTCAGGGCGGCGTCGGTTACACATGGGAGTATGACGCCCATCTCTACTATCGCCGCGCAATGGCGTCGCAGGCATTGCTCGGAGATTCCACGGAACATCAGGAGCGGCTCGCGCGCGAGGTCGCGAACCGTTCCGTCGGAGGCGGTGAATAGTCGTGCGGAGAGAAGACACACTCGAGGAAGCCGTTTTTCGCGCTGGGGTTCGCGGCTGGTTGGAAGACAACGCGGCGCTGCGCAGCGACGAGCCGGTCGGACCTCTCGACCATTCCCCCGAAGCCGAGGCGGATGCCTGGGAGAAGATGAAGGACTGGCAGCGCAAGAAATTCGACGCCGGCTGGGCCGCGATCACCTGGCCGACCGAATACGGCGGGCGCGGCGGAACGACGATCGAGTCGATGATCTTCAACGAGGAACAGTCGAGATTCGACGTGCCGATCGGATTCATCGCGGCCTCGCTCGGGATGATCGGACCCGCTTTGATGCGCTTCGGAACCGAGGGCCAGAAGAAATACCTGAAGACGATGCTGCGCGGCGACGAGGTCTGGTGTCAGCTCTTCAGCGAGCCCGAAGCCGGCTCGGATCTGGCGGCCGTTCGCACCAGTGGCCGCGTCGAGGGGGATGAGCTCGTCATCAACGGTCAGAAGGTCTGGACAACCAGCGCGCAATTCGCCGACAAGGGCTTCATCGTTCTGCGTACGAATCCCGATGTGCCTAAACACATGGGTATCAGCTTTGCGTTGATCGACATGAAGCAGCCGGGCATCGAAGTCCGGCCGCTCGTCACGATGCGCGGGGACCGTCATTTCAACGAAGTCTTCCTGAATGACGTCCGTACGCCACTCGATCATGTCGTGAACGGAATCGACCAGGGCTGGCCTGTGACGACTTTCGTCCTGATGAACGAGGGCGCCTTCATCGGGACGACGATTCAGACTCGCACGACGGCGACCTCGCTCATCGAGGACGCGAAGCGCACCGGAAGAATCGAGGAAAGTCTCGTGCGCCAGCGTCTTGGGGAGACTTACGCGCGAGAGCGCGTACTCGGATTGCTTCAAGAGAGATTGAAGGCGGCTCTTCTCGATGGGCGGATGCCCGACGTCGACGGCTCGGTTCTCAAGATCCTGACCGCCGAATGGGGACACGAGCGCGCCCTCACCGCGACCTGGCTCCAGAGAGCGGACGGGTTGCTCGCCGGCGGCGACGCGCCGATGCACGGATTGTGGCAGGACCAGGTCCTGTCTCGCGGTGCGATGACGGTCGGCGGTGGGACCCTCGAGGTTCATCGCAACGGGCTTGGGGAGCGAGCCCTCGGTCTGCCTAGAGAGCCCCGTTTCGACCGGGATCTGCCGTTCAAGGAATTGAAGACGGGGGGCTAGTCATCGATCCTCTTGTCGGGCCCCAGGCACGATGTGGGATGCGGAGGCCGCCTGCGCTGTCCTAGCGTTGTCCCCGCCCGAAACCAACCGACCCACAGCACGAGGACGAAAACCATGCCGCAAGCCCATACGCCCGCCGATGTCACCCCGGCGCTCTCTCTTCAACCCGTCAACTTCTCGAGTGAAGATCCCGGTGTCGGCGGATGGCGCGGACTCCTCGATCAGGGGACGGGCGCAGACAAGGCGGGGATCGACCGTTTGGTCGTCTCGGACCATGTCATTCTCGGCGAAAATCTCGAGGTCTATGGTGATCCCAAAGCCGGTGGCACCGAGGGCGGCGTTCAGCCGACGGGACCGGATGGTCACTGGCTCGACCCCCTGACCATCATCTCGATGTGGGCCGCGCGGACGACGCATGCCCGCTTCATGACAGGGATCCTGATCGCGGCCCTTCGGCGTCCGGCGACCCTGGCCAAACAGCTCGCGACGATCGACGTCCTTTCGGAGGGGCGTCTCGATATCGGCGTGGGCGTTGGCTGGCAGCGAGAGGAATACGAAGCCAATGGCGTCGAGTACGCCGGGCGCGGGCAACTTCTGGACGAGACGCTCGAAATCTGCCAATCGCTCTGGACCCAACAGGCAGCGGCCTATCATTCAGACCGCGTCCGATTCGAGAAGATCCACCTGAATCCGAAGCCGCTCGATCCCGGTGGCGTGCCCCTCTGGATCAGTGGCACCCTCAACAAGAATGTCTTGCGCCGTATCGTGCGTTTCGGCAGTGGTTGGATTCCTTGGGGTCCGGACGCGATGGACCCGATCGCGGGCCTCGCGAAGATCGGCGAGGTGATGGAGAAGGCGGGTCGCGACATGAAGGGTTTTCAGGCGTCGAGCTACCTACAGGTCGCGGAAGAGGGCGGCAAGATCGACGCGGCGAAGACAATGGCTTCCGTCGGTGCGATGGCGGAGGCCGGGGTGACTGATTTCCGCGTCACACTGAATCTTCCGAAGCAAGAAGCAGCGGTTGAGGAGATGCTCTCTCCCCTTGTCGAGGCCTTCCGCAAGGAAGCCGGGCGCGGCTGACACGTGGCAAGCGCCGGACGAGCGAAAAGACGTACAATGACGAGCATGGTTCTCAATGGGGGATTGTTATGTCGATGACTCGGTTTCGGGTCTTCGGGATTGGAATTCTGAGCGGGCTCTTGCTCGTCGGATGCAGCACACTCGATCTGGGCGTGAGCGGCACTCATCGGATCGAGCGAACGGGATAGCTTCGCGTTGGAATGGCGGGCGACTATCCCTGGGTGAACGCGCGCACGAGGGATGGGCGATTGATCGGGCTCGACGCCGATCTCGCCGCTGCTCTCGCGTCGATTTTTTAGGTCGAGCGCGAACTCGTGGAGATGCCACTGGGCGATCTGCTGGATGCGGTGGGCGCAGGCGAGATCGACGTCGCGATCTCGGGGTTGACGATGACTCCGCGCCGAAACCTCGACGTAGCCTTCGCCGGGCCCTATTACCTCGCTCGCAAGGCTCTCGTCACTACGCCCCAGACCCCCTCGAGCGGATCGATAATATCGCCCAGCTGGCCGGTCGTGGGCTGCGTGTGGCCGCCGTCGACGGGGGCACGAGCGAGGATCTCGTCCGACGCCGACTGCCGAATTCGTCCCATCTCTTCGTAGCCAGCCAGGACGATGCGCTGTCTCTCGTCCTCAGTGGGGATGCCGACGTACTCGTCGCGGATGATCCCGTCGTTCGCTTCGCTTTCCTGCGCCATCCGGGATCGGGTCTCGCTTTTGTCGAGTCGAGCTTCACGGCCGAGCCGATTGGAAGCGCCATCTCGCCCAGGGATCCGCTCTTCGTCAATCTCGCCGAGAGCGATCTGCGAACCCTCGAGCATATCGGGTTGCTGGATACGCTTCGGAACAAGTGGTTCGAGAACGACGACTGGGTCGGTCTGCTCGAATAGCGAGCCAGCTCCCCGTGGGCCTCGACCTGCGCGTGCGTCGGTTCTCCCGTCTGTTTTGCTTCGTCCGGCTGAATTCGGGCGTGGGGAACGGGGCGATCGTGCGCGAGGCTCAGCCTGCCGCCGACTCCTGAGCGCGCGCGATTCGAAGCTGCGGCCGTGTGGAACCTCGCCCGGGGCCCCGGGCACTCCTTCTTCGGAAGGATCTCGTCCGACCCGTGAACGAGACAGGGGTCATGTCGTTGGGGATCACAACGCTCTCGCCCTGGTGGGGCATCGGGGTAATGATGCTGGTTGGAGGCGTGTTGGGCAGCTGGTCTGTCTGGCGACGGGACCAGTCCGCCCGAAGGGAACGCGTGGATGATCTCGTGCTCGCCCTCTGTCTGCTGAATGAGAAAGTGGCGGGCGACCCTGGACTGGCTCGGCTGTTGATCGTCTTCACGGAAGCCCCGATGAAACTCGATCGGATCGAGCGGGTGCGGGCGCGCGCCTGGTTCGATTCGGCGCGTCGTCTCCACCGGCTCCTGCACGCCGCCCTCGGTCGCGAAGTCCCGACCGAGATGACCCGATCGATCTGGACTCCGAGTATGGGTGAGCCGGCGCGAGGCGAGCGCGACCACGCGACGCCCGACGGCGATCTCCCGCCCGATCACGAGGGGGTCTCGAATATCACACTGATCGATCCCGAGTTCATGGCCTGGGTCGAAGCGATGCGCGAGGTTCGGAGCGGCTAGTGAGTCGCCACGAATGACGAACTCAGCGGACCTCGAGGACTTCGAGCGTGCGCTCGCCACTCGGTGTTCCAACGCGCCCTTCGTCGCCTTCGCGCAGGCCGAGGAGCGCTCGACCGAGGGGGGAGATCGGAGTCACCGTCCGAACCCGAATTCCCGCCTCGTCCAGTTCGAGCCCGCCCGCGCCCGGCACGAGGAACCACATCTGTCGCTTGGGCGCTTCCTCGTCGTCGCTTTCCACGAGTACGAGCGCAGTCACCGCGATCGGGTCAGCGGGGCCGAAGGCACGAAGCTCGAGGGCGTCGAGGGCTGCGGCGGTTCGTTTCAGGTCGGCGACCCGCTCCGCCAACCCGCGTGCCAGGTAGCCCTGCTCGGTCGCACGGGTGTCCTTGGAATGTTCGGCGCGACTCTCTTCGTGAGTCGCACCCTCCTGGGTGTCCTTCTGCCGTCTTTCGAGCGCCTCGAGATCTACGGCGACGCGCGCGCGAAGCGAGTCGAGCAGAGAAGCTTTGGAGATCATCGCGCCACTCCACTGCCTCCTCGGGCAGTTGTGCTGGTGCGGGCGTGGCGTCTCGGATACCGTCGCCGAGGGCTGCTGCCGTCACCGTTCACGTCGTCTTTCAGACTCATTTCGAGAGTTTTCCGCCATGAAGCTTCATCACGTTCCCGGTGCTCGTTCCTGTCGCGTTCGGTGGCTCCTCGAAGAACTCGGCATCGAGTACGAACTCGATCAGAAAGAACTTCGCGACGGCTCACTTCGCAGTCCGGAGTACCTCGCGAAGAACCCGAATGGCAAGGTGCCGACCCTCGAGGACGACGGCGTCATCTTCTACGAATCCGGCGCGATCCTACAATATCTATTGGAACGCTACGGCAAGGGACGACTCGCCCCGGCGATCGACTCTCCATCGAGACCGATCTTCCTGCAATGGTTCCATTGGGCCGAGGCCACCTTGATGCCTCCTATGGGTGTCATCATGGGCAACCGATTCGTGCTCACGGAAGAGGACCGCAGTGAGGCTGCCCTGAGCGTTGCCCGACGTCAGCTCGCGAACGCCTTGCGTGTCCTGGCGGGGTCGGTCGAGGGCAAGGCATTCCTGGTCGACGATGAACTCAGCGCCGCGGACATCATGGTGGCCTATAGCCTGACGCTCGCGAAAATGGTAGGGGAACTCCCGGAAGAACCCGAATCGCTTCACCACTGGCTCGCCGGGCTCGCTGCGCGTCCCGGCTATCAGACCGCTTTCGAGGGCGGCTTCGGCTGACCCGCATTTCCCGGAGTTGCAGTGTGTGGTCTCTGGCGAGCGCTCCGGCCCGGGCTCAATGACCGAAGAGGTTCTTCTTCGCCTCGTCGTCGAGGCCGCCCTCCATACCCTTTGCGAGATCCAAGCCCGCCTCGAGCCCGCGGACGAAAGCCGGGCGCGCCGCGAGTTCTTCGAACCAGCGCCGGAGGTCTGGCAGGTCATCCAGGGTCTGCGCATGGTGCTCGCGCATGTGGACCCAGGGCCAACACAGGATGTCTGCCATCGAGAATTCCTCGGCCAGGTAACGACGATCGGCAAGGCGCCTGTCGAGGACCTGGTAGAGGCGGCGTGCCTCTCGCGTATAGCGATCGATCGCGTAGTCGATCGGGGTCGGCGCGTAGTTCCGGAAATGACCGGCCTGACCGCACATGGGTCCCTGATTCGCCATCTGCCAATGCATCCATTCCATGGCCTGGACGCGACGCCGCGAGTCGCTGGGCAGGAGCTCGCCCGTCTTGTCTGCGAGATATTGCAGGATCGCCCCGGATTCGAACACCGGGATCGGTTCGCCTCCATCTGCCGGGGCGTGGTCGACGATTGCAGGCATGCGGTTGTTCGGGCTGATCGCGAGGAACGCGGGCTCGAATTGTTCGCCCCGGGCGATGTTGCAGCCGACGATCCGGTAGGGCAGCTCAAGCTCCTCGAGCGCGATGCTCACCTTCCAGCCGTTCGGAGTCGGGAAATAGTGCAGGTCGATCATCCGGCGAGCATATCAGCGAAGTCCGAGGATCCGCGCCGCCCCGATGAGGCCCCGCTGGGATTAGCGGATTCGCAACGGATCTTGATAATATGAGAAAGTAGACTTATCGGTGGTGTAGGGGCGATCGGCCTCCGATTCCCGGCCCTCGTTTTCGATGTCGAAGGGCAGCGTCCGTGGATCGGCGGTGGTAGAACGTGTTCCCGCTCTTTCCGACTGCGGCAGGTTGCCAGTCTGTTCGGAGCCGCACACGATCCGAGATCGAACCTCCTCGAAGGAATCGCCATGCCCCCCGATGTTGACCTGTTGGCCGTCGCCCGCACGCTCCGCCCGCTGATCGAGGCAGAGGCCGATGCGACGGATGAGACACTGACGATGACACCTGCCGTGATCGACGCTTTCGAGAAGACCGGCCTCTTCCACCTCATGGTTCCGAAGGAGTTGGGTGGGTTCGAGGCTGACTGCTCGACGATCATGAATGTCTTCGAAGAACTCTGTCACCAGGACGGCTCGATCGGTTGGTCGCAGATGGCGAACGCCAGCGCGACTTC
This sequence comes from Myxococcota bacterium, assembly GCA_029941885.1. Classification (GTDB taxonomy): domain Bacteria; phylum Myxococcota_A; class UBA9160; order UBA9160; family UBA4427; genus UBA4427. Next base: position 36,919 of record JAPYTP010000027.1, on the reverse strand, counting down.
CTATTGCGCATTTCTCGAGCCCGGCGTGGCGAGGGAGATGGTTGGAAACAAGGCGGGATCTGTCTTCGCAGGACAATTCGCGCCGCGGGGTTCGATCAAGAGGGACGGAAACGGCTTTCGATTGAGCGGTGAGTACGGCTTCGGCAGCGGAACCGGGCACGCATCCTACGTCGGCGGGGGTGGATTCGTGTTGGGAGACGACGGTAGCCCCGAGATCCTGCCAAGCGGAATGCCCGCCTATCTCTGTTATTTCGTTCCGAAAGCCAATGTCGAAATGAAGAACGGATGGGACACATTGGGTCTTCGTGGGACCGGGAGCTTCGACTACGGAGTACCGGAACAGGTCGTCGATCCGAAATACACGTTCTGGCTCTTCGACCCTTCCGTGAAGAGCGGGGGCGCTTTGTACGGAATCGGTGCGGCGTCGCTGGCGGGATTGGGTCACGCGGGTTGGGGACTCGGAGTCGCAAGGCGGGCGCTCGATGAAATCGCGAAGATCGCGACCGGGGGGCGCTCACGACTGGGATCGGTGCCGGTGGCGGATCAGCAGATCTTTCAACGCGAGTTCGGCGAGAGGTCCTTCGCACTGGATTCCGTTCGAACCCTCGTGCACGAAGTCTACGGCCGAATCGAGGAGCGTCTTCACGCCGGAGAGAAGCTCGCCAAGCCGGACAACGACGAGATGATGGGAGCGGTCGCCTATCTGACCCAGATCTGTGAGGAGATTGCGATCTGGGCCTATCGCTTCGCCGGAAGTGAGGGGCTGCGGAATCCGAGTGTCGTACAGCGATGCTTCCGGGACATGATGACGGGCGGTCTTCACGTTTTCGTCGACCGCAGGAGCTACGAGGAGCACGCCAAGAATCAGCTCGGCTTGAACGGCTAGACGACCGCTTCTGGCTCCGACGCGTCGGGTGCCGGGGCGAGCGCCGCTCTTGCGACGCAGAGTCGGAACTCGGTCGGCGAGAACCGCGGGGAAGAATTTCTCAGGGTCCCGATGCGCCTCGGGCACGTGCATCGAGTCGGCGAATCGTCTTCGAGCGGGCTGATTTCACGGGGAAACCCGACAGTTGGACTCGATCACCCCGATCGGTTCGAACTTCGCATGAGTTGGGATCCGCGTCATGGTGGGCCCCCATGTCGGATCTGAACCGCTAAAATGCCGCCGGCCCGCCGACGCCTCTGCGCCGTCCGCGGTTTCCTCCAGTCGCGGCGCGGATGAATTGGGGCGAGACCCGGCACGGGATCTCTCTCGCAGGCGATGTCGCCTCGAGAGCTCGGTGCTGGACCCACCCATTGATTCTGGATCGGCCGCGGGTGGGGTGTCGAACAAGGGGCATGCGTCCGCACGGCGGACCAAACGGACCGGGAGTGACGATGGATTTCGGACTGAGTGAAGAGCAGGAGATGCTTCAGGAGACGATTCGGGGGTTCGCGCAGAACGAATGCCCGACAACGCGTCTGCGAGAGCTCTTCGATGGAGGAGCGGGCCATGATCCGGCGCTCTGGTCGGCTTTGGTCGAGATGGGCGTTGCTGGATTGATCGTGCCCGAGAAACAGGGCGGTGCCGGGATGGAGCTGCTCGACCTCGCCCTCGTGGCGGAAGTGCTCGGCGAGTTCGCCTTGCCGAGTCCTTTCCTCGCTCATTCGCTGGCGGTACACGGCATCTGCTTGCGGGGTAGCGCTTCCCAGTGCGAAGCGATGCTCCCGGCGCTTGCGAATGGTGAGCAGATTGCGACGGTCGCGCTCCAGGAGAGCGACTCCGCCTGGGCGCCCGAGACATGGACCGCGAAGCTCGATGGCGACCGGGTTTCGGGGGTCAAGACGATCGTATCTCACGCGACCCTGGCCGATCGAATGCTGGTGGGCGTGCAGGGCGGCGATCTCGTCTGGGTCGACCCGAAGGGCGAGGGTGTCCAGATCGAGCCGGTCAATGGCATCGATCGAACTCGACCCATCGCAACGGTCACCTTCACTGGTGCACCCGCCGAACGCCTGTCGGGTGGATCCGGAACGGCAGAACAGTTGACCGACGCAGCGGTCGTCCTGCTGGCGACGGACGCCTTTGGCGCGGCCTCGAAGCTGATCGATCTCGATGTTGCCTACGCGCTCGAGCGCGAACAATTCGACCAACCGATTGCCCAGTTCCAGGCCATCAAGCACACGATCGCGCGGCTCGGAACCGACGTGGAGCCGACGCGGGCGCTCTGGTGGTACGCGGCTCACGCCCTCGATCATCTGCCGGAGGAAGCCCCCCGCGTGGCGTCGGTTGCCAAGGCACATATCACGGATCGCGCGATGAGCGCGGCGCGGCAGTCGGTCGAACTCCACGGTGGTTATGGCTTCACTTGGGAATGTGAGGTCCAGATGTGGTTCAAGCGAATCATGCTCGATCGATCTTCCTTCGGGACTCCGGACCAGCATCGTGAACGAACCGCGACGGTCGGAGGCTACTGAGATGGATCTCGAATACGGTCAGGAGCACGAAGCTTTCCGCGAATCCGTCCGCGACTTTTTGAAGGGCTGGCCCTTGCAGGGAGCCGAGGCAGAGTTGCCGATCGAGCAGCAGCAATCGATCTTTCGAAAGCGCGGCATCGAGGCGGGTTTCGTCTATCGCAAGGTGCCGGCGAAATACGGTGGCTCCGAGCAGCCGAGCGATGCTCTCAAGGACAAGATCATCCAGGAGGAATTCCACGCGGCGGACGCGCCACGGGATCTCTCGAGTCAGGGAGCGGGCATGCTCGTGCCTACATTGCTCGAGTTCGGAACCGAGGAACAGAAGGGGCGATATATCCCTCCGGCGCTTTCGGGCGAAGAGAACTGGTGCCAGGGCTATAGCGAGCCCGGCTCGGGCAGCGACCTCGCGTCGCTCCAGTGTCAGGCGCGTCTCGAAGGCGACGAGTGGGTCCTGAATGGCCAGAAGATCTGGACGAGCAGCGCGCAGCGGGCGCAGATGATGTTCGGTCTCTTCCGTACGGAGCCCGACGCCAAGAAGCACCAGGGCATCTCCTACCTGCTCGTTCCGATGGATACCCCGGGACTCGAAGTTCGGCCCTTGCGAGAGATGGGCGGCGGCTACGAGTTCAACGAAGTGTTCTTCACCGATGCGCGGATCCCCGCCGACAGTATCGTGGCGAGTCGGGGCCAGGGCTGGCAGGTCTCCCGAGCGACGCTCGTTCACGAACGCAATCTGATCGGAAATCCGAACATGATGCGGGAGGCGTTCTCCGATCTTCTCAATCTGGCGCGCGCGCGGCAGATTGCGGGTCGTCCGGCGATCGAAGATCCGGGAATTCGTCGTCGTATCGCCGAGATCGAAGGCTACGTCCAGACGAGCGAGCTCTCCGGAATGCGCCAGTTCACGGCGGCCAATCGCGGCGAGATGGAGAAGGTCATGCGCCCCATGATGATGAACAAGGTGTTCTCGACGGATGTGATGCAGATGATCATGAAATGCGCCTACGACTTGATCGGAGGAGACGGGGCGCTCGCGCCGGCGGAAGACGAACTCGACACCTGGGGACGCACGACCACCTCGACGGGCTGGGTCCTTCAATACATCTTCTCGATGGGGCCGGCGATTGCCGGCGGGGCCACCAATATTCAGCTCAACATCATCGGTGAGCGTGGATATGGATTGCCCCGGGATCTGCGCAAGACGAGCTGATCCATCCAACCGGAGAGGCGACCGGCCATACCGAAGGCGTCGATCGTTCCGGCGAGAGAGGGCCTCAAGGCCTTGCTCCAGCCCGCCGATCCATTGCTCATGGAAGTGGGGCTCAAGAGCGCATTCATGAAGGCCGGGCTGAAGCTCGCGGGAGGCCTTTTCCTCGTGGCGGCGGTCCTCGGGATCCGGATCGTCGTGGCTACGCCGGAGGGTGTGGAGGCGGAGATCGCGGAACTCGAGCAGGTGGAAGCGGAACTCGCCGCCGCACAGGCCACTTCGGGCCCCGGCGCGAAGACCTCTGCGCCGGCCGAGGCAACGCGAAGTTCCCGGCTCACCCGTTTCGGTGCCGACGTGCGTGCTCGATTCACCGGAGCCGCGAAGGGTCCGCCCGATGGGGAACGCCTGGTGTCCTGCCGCCTCGAAGGCGGAGTCCAGTTCATGCGTGCGGCCGATTGCGGGACCCGCGGCGGGAAGTCCACCGATCTCGACTGAGCCCTCGCTAGCCGACCGGTGCCAATCCCTCTTCGTCGAGTTCGTCGTTCGGAATCGGTGTCGCAGCGACCTTCAGGGGACGGGCCCCTTCGAGCGCTCGCTCTGCGCTCGCGGCGGCGGACCCCCCTGATGCGTAATCGATGCGGCGGAGCATGAGACTCGCCGCGATGCCGAGCGCCGCGAATACCGCACCCAGGAGATATCCGTCGCGGAAGGATTCCGGCGTGCCGACATCCGCGCAGAGCGCGGTGAGAATCGAGATACCGGCTACAGCGCCGATTCCCGTCGTCGTCGACATCGGTGAGATCGCGATCCCATGATCCTGGTCTTCGACCGAGGACGCGACCATCGTGCTGAGGGAGGGTTGAGTGAGTCCCGTACTGATTCCGGCGAGCACGAGTCCGACCACGATCAACGAGATCGATTCGTTGAACCGGGTCTACAGCCGGGTCGAAGAGCGTCTGGCCGATCGCATTCGAGAAACGGACGCGGCCTTGGCGAGCAAGCAGACGGCATCGGCCGTGTTGTCGGAATTTTCCGATGTGACCAAGAAGTCACAGCGGACGCGCGATCAGATTCTTGCTCTGCCTGCCAGGGCACGAGCGGCACAGGCCAATATCTCGCCACGATCTGCGCTCGCTCTGCTGACCTAGCCGACACGCAGCGAGGCTGCGATGAGGGTATTCCGCCCGGTGGCAGCCGAGGCGCATCGGAAGCCCCTCAGGAGGTCGTGCGGAGAGAATTCGGGCTTTTCGGGCGAAACAGCGCCACGTCTTTCCGGAATGGGTCACTTATCCCTATGACATGGGGGGGCCCTGTCAATTTCTGGGACTTGGAACGAGGCTACGCGCTTGTGCTGCGTGTGAGCGAATGCCGCTCTTTGTCCGCCGTTCGGTCTAAGCCGGCGCTGGTTTCTGGACGTGTGTCCACGAACATCGAGCCATCGAACCAACCTCCGAGTTGGGGAGATGGACCGCTGTCGTAGGAGGCAACGCTCCAGGCAGCCAGTTGGCTTGGCCCGTTAATAGAAGGTGGATGAAGCCTTGGCGCTCCTCGGTGGGCCCGTGGACGGGTCCATCGTCGATCGACCATCCGACTCCATCCACGTGCTGACGGCTGCGACAGGGAAGTTGCGTCCTCGGACACGAAACACATGACAGCAGAAGTGCGGATTCACAGCGTCGCGAAGGCTCAATCAAGGGCTGGGACGGCGCAGTGAGGAGCTGTTGTGTCCCGCACGTCCGCCGCTGTGGCGTCCGTCATCGATGACGTACACGCCAAATACTCAGAATCTGACAAGCTACTGAACTTGAATCTCGCTGAGCCATCTGGTCTCGTGCTGGCGGATCCGCCTGCCTTGCCGGGCGATCCCTTGCGGGTCGATCCGGTGAGCGACCCACTCGAGGACGAACGGCCGGACCCCGGCCCTGCGTCCTCCGAATCGTCCGGTGCGCTGGACTTCGCTTCGATGAGCGATCAGGACCTGCTCGAAGGGATTCGCGCCGAGAGCGAGGCTCATTTTACCGAGCTCTACAATCGGTATTTCCAACGGATCTACAATTTCGTCTACGTGCGGATGCGAAACCACGCCGAGACGGAAGAGGTGGTTCAGGAGACCTTCCTCGCGGTATTCAAATCCTTCGGAAACTATCGAGGTCAGTCTTCGCTGCTCTCCTGGGTCTACGGGATTGCAAAGAATACGGCGAACAACTCCCTGCGTCGGGCGAAGAGTCAGCATGAGCGGATCGACCTGGCCGACGAGGAGGACCTGGTTCCACGTCCGTCGATCGAACTCGCGATGCCGGACGAACAGCTCGATCTTCGTCGCTTCCGCGAGCAGTTGACCGAACGGCTCGACACTCTCGCGACCTGGCAGGCCGAGATCTTTGAGATGCGCCACTTCGAAAATCTTTCGATCCCTGAGATTTCGGAACGGACCGCGCGCTCGAGCGATGCCGTTCGGTCGAGTCTCTATCGGGTCAAACGCATGTTCTTCGATGCGGCAGCAGCGAGCGGGAGTACTGCTTTCGCCGCCGGAGGTGTCGGTCGATGAAGCGTACGAACGACGACGTGGTGGGGGGACCGAAAGTGCGGAATCTGCGGCGGGATGTCGCGGGGGCGAGGAGGCCGACACCGATCCTGGATGTCGCATCGTTTCGTCACGCGTTGGATGACCCGATGGGCGAGAAGCAGGACGACGCCGAATTGCTTGCCGAGTTTGCCGATTTCATGATCGGGGATTCCGAGACCGACCTCGGCGAATTGCTTCCGCCGGATCCGGTCTTCCGGGAGCGTCTGCTGCGGCGATTGTGGCGGACGCATGTGATGGCCCACCTACGGGATCGGGGCGAAACACACTGAGGCCCGCCACTGGATATCGCATCGATCCTCGAGCGGTACCGCCCGCGGGGCGGTTTGCCGTTGCCCGGAGGGGTTGACGTGCGTGCTTTCCCACGACTGGCATCCCGGCGGGATTGGGGCAAGATGGGGTTGGAGCCCTTTGGCTCGAATAGGGAGCCTCAAGTCCATGTCGATCGCCCCCACCGGCCGGCCGAACGATACGATCGATGATCTCGACCACGACGAAGCGTATTTCGATGATGCTTCCGTGCGACGACGAGGGTTCGACTCCGGCCTGCTCGAGGAGCCGCTAACGCTGCTTCCGACTCGACCTCCGCTCGCGATGTCCGAAGAAGCATCTGTGAAGGATGCTATGCAGGCGATGAAACGTCGTCATCGAGGCTGCGTGCTGGTGACGAAGGACGGTTCGCTGCGGTCTCCCCTGATCGGAATCTTCACGGAGCGCGATGTGCTCCTGAAGATCATCGACTGTGGTCGCAATCCGGTCACGATCCCACTCGGCGAGGTGATGACTCGCGACCCCGAATCACTGGCGATCGACGCCAAGCTCGCGTGGGCGCTCAACATGATGTCCGTTGGCGGATTCCGTCATCTGCCTGTCACCGATGAACGGGGCTGGCCAGCCTTCATCCTGTCGGTGCGCGACATCGTCGAATTCCTGGTGGAGTCTTTCCCGTCGGAGATTCTCAATCTTCCACCTGACTTCCGTCGGGAAAAGAGCCTAGATCGCGACGGAGCCTAGCAGGCCTTCTGTCGATCGAATTTCCGACCCCGGGTGTCCATTTTTTCCATACCCCCCTGAGTTACTTGAGTTGATCATGCTCCCAGATGATGATTCTGGTGTGGTGGATCACGAGGGTTCGCGATTCCGCCAGACCGTGTTGTCGCGAGGCTGTATGTCGTCGGAATATGAAAACGAGGGATTCTTCCTTCAGTCGCCAGCCTATCGTTGCGGGTGAGCGCCGATTGGTCGGCTGGGAACTCGCCTTTGGATCCGCCAGTGGCCAGGAGCTCGCGGGTTCCGAGGAGTTGGGCGACGCCTATCTCGCTGCCCTCATGGAGTTTGCGCAGACGGCGAGTTGGGATTCGCTGTTATGCGGGGGTCGCGGGCTACTCCCCGTAGACCGCCGTATCATCTTCAGTGATGTCCTCGAACACATGCCCCGCAATCGATTCTTGCTCGGTCTCTCACCGTGCGAGGAGATCGATACAAACCTGTCGAATCGGCTGCACGACCTTCACAGTCGACGAGGCACTCGGTTGCTTTTCTTCGACTACGGCCGCCGGGATCCACGCGAGCAGCTGCTCGACTTGGCGGACGCCGTTCACGTCGACACACAGAATCTAGGAGAGGATGCGCGCTCTCTTCTGATTCGAAGAGCACAGCGTCGGAAGCTGCAGGTGCTCGCGACGTCGGTAGAACATGACGCCGATTTCGTCCGCATACGCGATTCTGGATTTGAACTCTTTACCGGCCGAAGCTATTCGGAGGGGTCGGACAACGAGGAGACTCAGGCGACCGCGGAAGGGAAGGTTCTGCTTCAGCTGCTCGTCGAGGCTCGGGGCGAACTCGAGATCGAACCGGTAACGCGCCAGCTCGAAGCGTTACCGTCGCTGGAAGAGGGGCTTTTGCGGCTTGTCAACTCCCTCGAGCTCGCTCGTGCCCAGAAGATCGAGAGCGTCGGGCAGGCACTCCTCCTGATCGGCGCCAAGGGTCTGAGCCGCTGGCTCAACCTGCTTCTCTTCCAGATTGGCAGCAGTCATGTGGAACCCGCGGGCCGCTGTTTCGGGTCGCGGCGAGTCGTGCACGGCTGATGGAAGTCATCGTTTCGGCGAGTGGAGAACAGGGCGATCCCAAAACCACGCAGAAGGGCGAGACGGCTTTTCTGGTCGGGATCCTGTCCCTCGTTCATGTGCTGCTCGGGATCAATCGCAAGCAGGCGATCTCGGGCCTCATCCTGCCCGACGAGATGGGCAGGGCGCTCCTGAAGTACGAGGGGGATATCGGTCGCTTTCTGCGACTCGCGGAGTGTATCGACACGGGTGAATTCGCAGAGCTCGCTGAAATCACCGAGGAGCTGTCGCTGACCCCGTCCGATGTCTGGACGCATCAGCGCGATGCGTACGACTGGGTCATGCGGAGGGTCTAGTGAGGCGCCGGCAAGGCGGTACTCTTCCGCTTCCGCTTCCGCTTCAGGTCACTTCCAGCGCGCGTGTCATGACGATCTTTCCGGAGCGGATGAGTTCGATGATATTTTCGTCGGGAAAGAGAGCGATCATCGCGTCCAGCTTGTCGCTGTCCCCGTAGACCCGGAGAATCACGCTCTCGGCCGCGTAGTCGACGACCTTGGCATTGAAGTGTTCTGCGATTTCGAGCGTCTCGCGCCGAATGTCTCCTTCGCAACGAATCTTGATCAACGCGATTTCGGTCTCGAAGCGATCAGAGGTCGTGTGATCGAGGGCGTGCACGACGTCGACCAGCTTGGCCAGCTGCTTGATCATCTGCTCGAGAATCGACGGGTCCCCCGAACACGTCACCGTCATCCGGGAGGTTCCGGCTCGCGCAGCGGGGCTGACGACCAGGCTCTCGATGTTGTAGCCCCGGCGCGAGAAGACCATCGCAACCCGGACGAGCACACCCGGCGCATCGCGCACGAGCAGCGAGATCGTGTGCAGGTCCTTGTCGGCTTTCTCCGCAGAGGAATCCCGGGTGCTCTGATCAATGCTTGCATGCGAGTTCGAAATGCTCATCGTTGTGAGATCCTTGCCTGGCTCGGGTCCATTCTTCCGAGCGATTCGATGTCGAGGGTCGAGCTCCGATTGGTCGGGGACGGCATCGTCTGCGTATCGCGGGACGATCAGGTGCTGCCCGTTGGCTTGGCCATCTGCTCTTTCGGCTTTTCGATGATCATTCCGCTGAGCGGCGCACCGGCGGGAATCATCGGAAAGACGTTGTCCTCCTTGACGACCTCCGCGACGACGACACAGGGTCCTTCGTCAAAGGCGTGTGCTTCCGCAAGGATCCGATCGACATCCGAGGGGCGACGGATCCGCCACGCCTTGACGCCATAGGCTTGCGCCAGTTTCACGAAATCGGGATTGCCGACCAGATCGACCCCCGAGAGCCGGTTCTCGAAAAAGAGTTCTTGCCACTGTCGCACCATGCCCAGGAAGTTGTTGTTGATGATCAGGCATTTCGCGGGAAGCGAATGGATCGCGGCGGTCGCGAGCTCCATCTGCGTCATCTGAAAGCCACCATCTCCTACGACCGCCCAGACCTTCTTGCCGGGGCAGCCGAGCTGAGCACCGAGCGCCGCGGGTAGGCCGAATCCCATGGTCCCGGCACCACCCGAGGAGATCCAGTGGCGGTTCGTCGTCGAAAGACAGAATTGGGCAGCCCACATCTGGTGCTGGCCGACATCGGTCGTGATGATGGCGTTTCCTTCGGTGACGGCGTTGAGCCGATCGAGTACGTGCTGTGTGCGCAGCCCGCCCTGTTTGGCGTATTTGAGCGGGTAGCGCTTTCGCCATCCCTGGCATTGGGAGAGCCACTCTTCTGTATCGCCCGGGGCAACCTGGGGGATCAGCTCCTCGAGGACGAGGCGTGCGTCCCCCGCGATCGCGACGTCCGGTGTGACCATCTTGCCGAATTCGGAGGGATCGATGTCCACGTGGATCTTGCTGGCGCCGAGGCAGAACTCGTCGAGCTTGCCCGTAATGCGGTCGTCCCAGCGCGCACCGATGGCCATGATGCAATCGCAGGCGTCGACCGCCTTGTTGGCGTAGGCCGTTCCGTGCATCCCGAGCATGCCGAGATGGAGCGGATGCGTTTCGTCTGCAGCCCCCTTGCCGAGCAGCGTGTTGACGATCGGGGCGCGCAATTTCTCGGCGAGCCGGATGACCGCCTTTCCCGCGTTAGAGATGACGGCGCCATGACCCACGTAGAGCAGGGGCCGCCGCGCGGCGTTGAGAAGGTCTGCCGCCTGTCGGATTGCCTGGGGATCACCGTGCGTGGGCACCGTGTACCCGGGCAAGTCGATGTCATCTACAAACGGCGCGTCGCAGGGCCCCTGGGTCACATCTTTCGGGAGATCGATCAGGACCGGGCCCGGTCGGCCGGTGGTCGCGATATAGAATGCCTCGCGAGTCACCCTCGGGATATCCATCCCATCCTTCACTAGATAGCTGTGCTTGACCACGGCATAGGTGATCCCGGTGACGTCAGCCTCCTGGAAGCCGTCCTTGCCGAGCATCGCCGTGACCGTCTGTCCCGTGAGTACGATCACCGGCACCGAGTCCATGTGGGAGGTCAGGAGTCCGGTCACAATATTGGTCGCGCCTGGGCCCGAGGTCACCAGTATCACGCCCGGTCTTCCGGTTGCGCGCGCGTATCCATCGGCCGCATGGGCAGCGCCCTGCTCGTGACGGACGAGAATCAACTCGATATCCGAGTCGACCAGGGCGTCGAAGATCGGCATCGCCGCTCCACCCGAGTAGCCGAAAATATACTCGACACCTTCGCGCTCCAGGCATTGGATCAGCTTCTCTGCCCCTGTGGGAACCCTGTTTTCCATCATGACTCACTCTCTGCGATGATTCTTGGACTCGAATTGGGCCGTAGTGCCGACCAGGAGGTTTCTTGAACCCTTGATATTTCGGATAATATGATAGAATTCGTCATAAATCTGGAAGATACGACTCTGGGTATGACATAAACATTGTTTTATCTCACATTATATGGAGATATCGGCTCGAATGAATCCATATCTGTCAAAAATAACTCAAAAATTGACTTTCTAGAAAGATAACATTCTAAGTTTCAATCTTGATCGCATCGAGATACTTCTTGGAATCGATCGAAGTCGGGCTGCGTTGTGAAAGCACGGCACCCCCCGGGCGCCGGACCGGGGAACTCGTTAAGCTGCGCCGCGACCCTCCCGATCGAGGGAGGAGCAGGAAGAACCCGACCCGGTGTGGTGGTTGTCCCAGCCCATCGAGGGGTCCCGAAGGCGACTCGCGATCGTCGAACGGGCGGCGCACTGGGACGGAGCAAACGCGGCCGAGGCCGCGAGGAGACGAATATGCGACGAGAAGAGAAGATCGGGAGAGCGGTGCCTCGGCGATGGCCTCGTGGGGGAGGCTGGATTGCGGCGGTTGTCGCGGCGCTCCTTCTGGCCCTGGCGAGCCCGGTGGCGGCGGATGAATACGATCCGAGCGAGGGTGGGCATCCTCTGCGGATCGTTGCCTACATGCTCCATCCACTGGGAGTGGCGCTCGACTATCTCCTGCTTCGCCCGGCCCATTGGCTCGTCAGCCACGAGCCCTTCAAGACCGCCTTCGGCCACGAGGACTGACTCGTCCCAATGGCCGGTCGCATCGTCACGATCGTCCTGCTGACACTCGTGTCCATTCTGGGAGCTGCGGGGTCGGTAAGGGCGGAGGCACCCGATCTCGGATGGCTCGACGGCGATCTCGGGCAGGTCCTACACGTGACTGGGATGATCTTCGTGGCGAGCGCTGGGTCGGCGAACGAGATTCTCCTCCGCGCGGAGACTGCCAAATTCTATCCGGAACGGGAGGTCGCCGACCTCGACACGCTCGACGTTCAGGTCGCTCCGGGAGAAGGTCGAACGGGCTTTCAGATGCGCTGCGACAAGGGACGGCTCAACCTCTCGACCCGGGCGTTCGTCGCCGAAGGACATGTCGTCGGGACGATCGAGGGAGACCGGCAGTTCGAAGCGCTCTGGGTGGCCTATGATGAAGCGAAGGGGGTGCTCTACTCCGACGACCCCGTACTGATCGTGGATCAGGACGGACGGTATCGGGGGGGCGGCTTCCGGTATTTCGTGAACGAGGACCGCTTCCAACTCGAGGGAGGCGCGACGGTCGTACAGGATCTATGAAGCGAAGAAGCCTGGCTGCCCTGGACCCGAAATTTTGGCTGGCCCTCCAGTCCTTTTCGAGGGCCGCCTTCGTCTGGACGTTCGTGTTGTTGGTTCCCGCGGAGGCCGCATCGGATCCGATACGCATTGCAGTGGCTCCCTTTGCCGGGGGCGTTCAGGCTGAGCGAGTCGCGGAAGCGATCGTTGGGGAACTCCGCCAACACACTCTGGACCCACTGGATCGCCTGATCACGCCCGGTGATTTCGTTGCGGAGCCGCGCCTCGAACCCTCCGCCGAGAAGATTCGGCGATGGGCGTACAACGCGGCCGTCGAGACCGTGGTGGTCGGTCGGCTGATTGCCTCGAATGGTGCGGTCGAGGGATCGGATGGTGAGCACCGGATCGAGATCGTCTTGCGTTCGGGGCACTCCGGAGCCGAACTCTCGCGACATGACACGGTGATTGCGAATCTGGAGCAGATCCAGGACGCCGGGGGACGCCTCGCGGCGGCCATCCTAAGCGACCTCGGCTCCTCCGACTCCGGAAGCGGGGAGGGTGTTTCGCAGGTTTCCCAGCACCGCGTTGGATTCGGTCCTCGGAGCGCATGGGCCCCACGGTCCGATGGTGGTTCCGCGCCGAGGGGGCAGGGGAACCGTCGCGGATTGGACTCCGCTCTCGTCCTCGCCGGCTTCGACAACGATGCACCGATCGAGATCAAGGCCGACCAAGCGGAGATCGTCAATCGTAAGTATGGACGTGAACTCATCTTCCAACGCAACGTGGTCGTTCGACAGGCCAACGTGACGCTTCGCAGTGATCATCTCAAGGCAACCTATCGAAAGGGTGAATCGGAGCCGGAGAGGCTCGTAGCGAGGGGTCGCGTGAATATCGATCAGGGCCACCGACGGGCCCGATGCGATCGTGCGATCTATCTTCGTGATGCGCAGCAATTGACTTGTACAGGGCACGCTGAACTCTTCCAGGGATGCGACATCGTGCGGGGCAAATCCATCCAGTTCGACCTCGCCAGGGACCGTGCTCGCGTCGACGGGGCGGCGTCGATCGTGATCCTTGCCAACGGTGATGCCCAAGCGACCTGCGGAAAAGCGAGAGGTGTGATGTGAGCAAGCAGGTGCTCGTGGCCTCGCGGTTGGTGAAGCGGTACGGTGAAAAGGAAGCGGTTCGCGGGATTGACCTCGAGGTCCGAAGTGCGGAGGTGGTGGGTCTGCTCGGTCCGAACGGCGCGGGTAAGACGACGACCTTCAACATGATGGCAGGCAGTGTTCGCCCCACTGAGGGGCAGGTCTTTCTCGGGGACGAGGACATCACCGAGCTTCCGATGTACCGCCGTGCGCGAATGGGGATCACCTATCTGCCGCAGGAAGCCTCCATCTTTAGAAAGCTCAGCGTTGCGGACAACGTTGGAGCGATTCTCGAGACCGTCGAATCGAATCGCGCGCGGAGGAAGGAGCGTCTCGCGGAGCTCCTGGCAGAACTCGGCCTGACGGAGAAGGCCAACCGGAAGGGTGCGGATCTCTCGGGCGGCGAGCGCCGCCGCGTCGAGATCACTCGAGCCCTCGTTCTCGATCCCCAATTCATGATGCTCGATGAGCCCTTTGCCGGGGTCGACCCGATTGCGGTGATCGACATCCAGAAGATCATCGAACAACTCAAGGCTCGAAATATCGGCGTCATCATCACCGACCACAACGTCCGGGAGACTCTGTCGATCTGCGATCGCGCCTACATCATCAAGGACGGGAAGATCCTGCGATTGGGGACGCCCGCTGAGATCGCGGACGATCCAGAGGTTCGCGAAGTCTACCTCGGGAAAAATTTCAGTTTGAACTGATCGCGGGGCGATCTCCGGCCCGAACGGGAGGTTGCCCGAGGGGCGGGCGTATGATCTGAGGGGTTGTTTCGACCGTTTGGCTTTTCTTGTGGGACGACTAGGGCATTCTTCAGCTCAAGAGATCGAGCCCGCAGGACGCGAAGAGGATTGGGTGAGTCGGCGCACGAAACGTGCGGGACCCACGAGGCGTGGAAAAGAGGATTTTTGATTCGATGGCGATAGAGCTGAAACAACAACTCCGGATCTCGCAGCAGCTGGTGATGACGCCGCAGCTGCAGCAGGCGATCAAGTTGTTGCAGTTGAATCAACTCGAACTGGTCAACCTCGTCCAACAGGAGCTCCAGGAGAACCCCGTTCTCGAGGAAACCGAGGTCGAGGAAGAGACCCAGGCGGAACGTGAGGACGCGACGCACGAGGGCTCGGATCCGCAAGACGAATCGAGCGAATCCGACGGGCGGATCGACGAGCAGCTCGACGGCGCAGATCACGAGCCCGATGGGGCGGCTGCGGAGGAGGTCGGGCCGACGGACGCCGAGAAGATCGCGGACGTCGAGTGGGAACAATATCTCGAGAGTCACCCGATGACGGGCCTCGAGACCGGCGGAGTGGCGGGAGAGGACGATCGGCCCTCGCTCGAAGCCACCTACGCCCGACGCCCCAGTCTCGGCGAACATCTGGAATGGCAGCTCCAGGTCACCGACCTCGACGGGGCCGCTCTCGAGATCGCGAGTTGGATCATCGGCAATATCGACGACCGCGGATTCCTCCGCTCGAGCATCGAGGAAATTGCGGGGCAGGCGCAAGCGCAGGAATACGAGGTCTTGCGCGTGCTGCGCGAGATTCAGAAGCTCGACCCGATCGGCGTCGCCGCGCGTGATCTACGCGAATGCCTGTTGATACAGATCGACACGCTCGAGGTCGGGAATGACCTCGTGCGCACCCTTGTCGACGAACATATCGACCTGCTCCAGAAGCGGGACTTTCGCGGCCTGACACGACTGACGGGCGCGACCCTCCAGGAAGTTGCGGACGCCGCGCGGGTGATCGGAAAACTCGAGCCGCGTCCCGGACGGGGCTTCGGCGGCGACGACCCCGTCTACATCACCCCGGATATCTATGTCTACAAGGTAGGCGACGATTTTCACGTCCTCCTGAACGAGGACGGCCTACCGAAGCTCAAGATCAATTCGATCTACCGCGATGTGCTTTCGAAGGATCGCGGCGCCGGGTCGGCGAATCCGGTTCGCAGCGCCGAACTCGGTGAGAGGGAGACGAAGAACTACGTCCACGACAAGGTTCGGTCCGCGATGTGGCTGATCAAGTCAATCCACCAGCGGCAGCGGACGATCTACAAGGTGATGCAGAGCATCATCCAGTATCAGCGCGACTTCTTCGAACACGGGGTCGCTCATCTCAAGCCGCTGAATCTGCGCGACGTCGCCGACGACATCGAGATGCACGAGTCGACCGTCAGTCGCGTCACGACCAACAAATACGTACACACGCCGCAGGGGATCTTCGAACTCAAGTATTTCTTCAACTCGAGCATCAGTCGCTTCGACGGCGAGGCGCTGGCGAGCGAGAGCGTGAAGGACAAGATCCGCAAGATCATCGAGAACGAGGATTCCGGCCGGCCCATGTCCGACCAGCGGATCGCCGAGATGCTGAAGGCCGCCAATATCGATATCGCCCGTCGGACCGTCACGAAATACCGGGAGGCGATGAACATCCTGTCGTCGACCAAACGTCGACAGATCTGCTGAGCCGTTCTCGGCAGATCTTCGATCGGGAGACCTTTCGGTCCGCCAATCTGGCGAGAACCGCTCGATTCCGAACTCTGGGGTGAGGGCATGGTGAAAGCGCTCGAGCGGGCGGTGCATCGGTCTGACGGGGGATAGCGAGAGGGGGTTGCGGTGGGATAGAGTGCGCTCGCACCTCCGGAGCCTCGATGAAGATCACCGACATTCTCGTACGCGAAGCCTCGATCCTGGATCTGGCCGCCACCACCAAGACCGACATCCTGGCGGAACTTGCGGGCTCGCTGTCCGCCACGGAATCCGCTCTGGATCGCGACGGACTGCTGACGGTTCTGTGCGAGCGCGAAGCGCTCCAGAGCACCGGAATCGGTGAGGGCGTCGCGATTCCCCATGGGAAGGTCCAGGGGCTCGATCGACTGGTCGCGACCTTCGCCCGCAGCAAGGGCGGCGTCGATTTCGAGTCGATCGACGGCCAGCCCACGCAGCTATTTTTCCTATTGGTGGTGCCTGAACAATCCGGGGGGCAGCACCTCAAGGCGCTCGCACGCATCTCGCGATTTTTCCGCGACGCCAGTTTTCGTGAGAAGCTGCTGAGTGCCACCGATCTCGATGAGATTTTTCGCGCGATCGAAGAGGAAGACGCGAAGTTCTGACCTTGATCCCGGGTCTCGCGAACGGGATACACTCCCTCGGACCCTGTTCGGCGCTTGGCCGGTCATTCGCAGGGTCTTCCTGTGCCAATCTCTTCTGCAGCGCACGCTGGCCCCCCTTCGCCCTCGGCAATCCGGGAAACGAGCCATTGTTCGACGAAGCGTCTTCCATCCCCGCGAATGAAATCCCTGACGGCGAAGGCCAGACCGATCAGATCCACGGCTCTCTCGTCGAGGTTGCCAGTCTCGGAGTGCTCATCCTCGGCCCGAGTGGGGTCGGCAAGAGCGAGTGCGTAATCGAGCTGGTTCGCCGGGGGCAGCGGCTCGTTGCCGATGATGTCGTCCGGTTGAGGGCGGATTCCGAGACGGGTCGACTGATCGGCTGGGCCCCTCCGCATATCCGGCATTTCATCGAAGTGCGCGGTCTCGGGCTGATGAGCGTGGCAGATCTCTTTGGCACCGAGGCCACGCTCGACGAGTGCGAGGTGGGTTTCGTCGTTCGCCTCGAGGACATGGGATCAGGCGTCCAGTTCGAGCGGATCGGTCTGGAGCGCGCGCGGGAGACCCTGCTTGGAGTCGAAATCCCAACGGTTCAACTACCCGTCCACGCGGCGAGCAACCTTGCGACCCTGGTGGAACTCGCTGTTCGCGATTGGCAACTTCGGTTGCGCGGGGTGAACGCGGCGAGACGACTCGATGAGCGATTGCGCGCGAGGGGTGGCATCCTCGATGGCGGAGACAAGGGGGAGGACGGTTGATCAGCGTCAGCTCGCAACAGATCGTATTCGTGAGTGGCCTTTCCGGTTCGGGGAAGACGACGGCGATGGCGGCGCTCGAGGATCTCTCGTTCTACTGCGTCGACAATCTTCCCGTGCAGCTCGTACCGCAGTTCCTCGCGCTCTGTGCGACCGCGTCCACTTCGATCGAGAAGATTGCCCTCGCCCTGGATGCTCGGGAGAAGGACTTTCTCGAGAGCTTTCCCGAGGTCGTTGCCGAACTGCGCACCCAGCACGCTGCGGTCGAGGTGCTCTTCCTCGATTGCTCGAACGAGACCCTGGAGCGGCGCTATCGGGAGACCCGAAGGGTGCATCCGCTCTCGCCCGAAGGCTCCGTGTTGGACGGCATCGAGCGGGAGCGCAGCCTCCTCGATCAAGTCGTGAGCCTGGCGGACCTGAAGATCGATACGACGACGCTCAACGTCCACCAGCTGAAAGACACCATCGTCCGGCACGTCTCCGGGGCCGGGCGAGAGACGGTCGTCAATCTCGTCTCGTTCGGGTACCGCTACGGCACGCCCGGTGCTGTCGAGCTGCTCTTCGACGTGCGTTTCTTGCCGAATCCGTATTTCGAGAAATCGCTGCGGTCGGGGACTGGACTCGAGGCGTCCGTCGCGGACTATGTTCTCGGGAGCGAGCGCGGTCGGGAGTTCTTCCGACGACTCGATGGATTCGTCGACTACCTGCTCCCCTTCTACGACGAAGAGGGCAAGGCGTATCTGACGATCGGTATGGGTTGCACGGGCGGACGACACCGATCGGTCGCGGTTGCCGAGGCGATCGCGGGTCGCCTGCGCAAGCAGGGCCGCGAGGTGAATGTTTCACACCGAGACGTAGAGAGACCCCTATAGGAGTGGACACGACGGTGGACAGGATGGCAGCCGAGCGGGCCAAAGAGGCAGGGAATCAAAAAGTGGAAAATTCAGAATCGTCGCAGGGCTCGGAGCGGGCACGCGAGGTTGAAATCGGCGTCTTGATCGTGACGCACTATCGACTGGGCGAGGAATTCTTGCTGGCACTGCGGCTGATCCTGCCGGATGCGCCACGCTGGGATGCGGTGTCCGTCGACCCGAAGATGCCCGTCGAAGAGGTGAGAGGGGCGATCGCAGCCGGACTCAAGGCCTCCGACAAGGGCGGTGGAGTCTTGATCTTGACCGACATGTTCGGCGGGACGCCATCGAATATGAGCCTGTCCTTCCACGACGAACACCAGGTCGAGGTCGTGACTGGGATGAATCTGCCGATGCTCATCAAGCTCGCGACGCTCCGAGACGAGAAGCCCCTCGACGAACTCGCCGCGTTCATCAAGGCCTACGGCCAGAGGAATATCTCGGTCGCGAGCGAGCTGGTCCCGGAAGGGGACGTATGAGAACTGCTTCCACCGTCGAGAAGCAATTCACGGTTCGATCCGAACTCGGGCTGCACGCACGCCCGGCCGGTCGGCTCGCTTCGGTCGCCGGCCGATTCGAGTGCGAGATCACTCTCGGACGTGGCGACGAGTGGGTGAGTGCTTCGAGTGTGCTTTCGATTCTGTGTCTCGCGGCGACACAGGGGACGACGTTGCGGGTGCGGGCGGTCGGAGCCGATGCAGAACAGGCTGTGATCGAGCTCGGCGCGCTGATCGAGTCCGACGAAGATGATTTGACCTTGGGCGAGGCCTAGGCCCGGCCCCTCCCACCGAGCAGCGCCTCCAAGCGGCCGGAATCCGCAAAAAACCAGCCCGCTCCTGTTTGATCCGGGGGGATCAAACGCCTACCCTGCGGCGCTCAATCAATTGGAGACCCCGATGGGATCGCGTTTGATGTTCACCTCTGAATCCGTGTCGATGGGACATCCGGACAAGATGTGCGACCAGATTTCGGACTCGATACTGGATGCGATGCTGGCCCAGGATCCGCAGTCCCGTGTCGCCTGTGAAACTGCAACCACGACCGGCCTGGTGCTCGTTTGTGGTGAGGTGACGACCTCGGCCCAGGTCGATATTCCGACGATCGTTCGAAATGTCGTCCACGACATCGGCTACACGAGTTCGGATATGGGTTTCGATGCCACGACCTGTGCGGTTCAAGTGGCGCTCGGCAGGCAGAGTGTCGACATTTCCCAAGGCGTGAGCGAGGGCGAAGGGCTCCACAAGGAACAGGGCGCCGGCGATCAGGGAATGATGTTCGGTTATGCGTGCGACGAAACGCCGGAGTTGATGCCTGCGCCCATACGCTATGCGCACAAGCTGATCGAGAGCCAGCGAGAACTGTTCGAGAGCGGCGAACTCGACTATCTCCGTCCCGACGCCAAGAGCCAGGTCACGATCGAATACGATGACGAGAGCCGACCTCAGCGGATCGGAACCGTCGTGCTCTCGACGCAGCACTCACCCGATGTCACTCACAAGCAGCTTCGCGAAGAGATCATCGAGAAGTGCATCCGTGCGACGCTCCCGGCGGAGTTGATCGACGATGACACGATCTTTCACGTGAACCCGACCGGTCGATTCGTCGTCGGGGGCCCGATGGGTGATGCGGGCTTGACCGGGCGGAAGATCATCGTCGACACCTATGGTGGCATGGGCCGTCATGGTGGGGGCGCCTTCTCCGGCAAGGACCCGTCGAAAGTCGATCGCAGCGCGGCCTATGCCGCACGCTATGTCGCGAAGAACCTCGTGGCTGCGGGGGCTGCTCGACGAGCCGAGGTTCAGCTTGCCTACGCGATCGGTGTTGCCGAGCCGGTTTCGATCCGAGTCGATACGTTTGGAACCAGTTCGCTGGATCGCGACCGCCTCGAACAGATCGTGCGCAAGCATTTCGATCTGACGCCGCGCGGAATCGACGAGGCTCTGGATTTGCGGCGACCGATCTATCGGGCGACGTCGTACCACGGGCATTTCGGTCGTGAGAACGTGGGTCTGCCGTGGGAATCCACTGAGAAGGCCGAGGCCATTCGCTCCGATCTTTGATCTTGCCACCCGCCTTCGCTCTCCGCCTGATCAAGGAGAGTCGGCAGGCCGGGGCGGCGGGCGGCATCGACGTCCGGCGGTCGATCGACAACGGGTGCCGTCGCATCGCACGAATTGGGGGAAGAGTTGCCGAGCAAGCGTTGGCGAGGGTGCGGACTCCGCGCTCGGCAGGCCGCGTCGGTCGGCATGATCGCGGCCGCGCTGGTCAGCGGTGGGTCACTCGGTTGTGCGTCAGCGCGCGCGGGCAGCCCCACTGAGGTCCGTGTTCTGATCTACGACGGGACTGAACCGATCCGAGTCGGCGATTCCGGGGCTGTTCAGGAGGTTGCCGTGGTGGCGGAAGGGCTCGTCGTCGACGGTCGATTGGTCGGCGAGCGGTGGTCGCCGAGCGGAGCGGGTCCGTTTCGTGTGGGCTCGCGCAAGCTTCGGGGTCGGATCACTCTGCGGGCCGACGCCGGACGGGTTCAGGTCCTGAATCGCATCGGCCTCGAGGATTATGTGGCTTCGACGGTGGGCGGCGAAATGTCCGCGAGCTGGCCGCGTGAGGCGCTCCGGGCCCAGGCGGTGGCAGCGCGGACCTATGTCCTTCATCAAGCCGCGAAGCGTCGCCGGTCGGACTGGGACGTTCGCGCGACGGCCGTCAGCCAGGTGTATCGCGGGATTGCCGCGGAAAGCAACGAGACCCGATCTGCGGCTCGCGCGACGGAGAGCGAGGTATTGACCTATCGGGGGGAGCCGATCCTGGCCGTGTTTCATTCGACCGCGGGGGGCCGCACCGCGACCGCCGGGGAGGTCTGGGGCCAGGATCTCCCCTATCTGCGCGTGGTGGAGGTGGACGAAGAGGACGAGGCGCCCCACACGTACTGGCGGACCGTGTTCTCGCGAGAAGACCTGCAGGACGTCCTGGGCGCGGCCGGGATCGATGTCGGCGTGCTACGGGGGGTGTCGGTGACGCGGCGGACCTCGAGTGGTCGCGTCGAGCGGATCGAGGTGAGGGGAACGACCCAGGTCGACGAGCTTCGCGGATCCAGACTGAGGAGCGTCGTGGGGAGCCTGGGCTTGCGGAGCACCCTCTTCGACGTTCGCACGACCGCGGACGAATTCGCCTTCGTGGGGTCTGGCTTCGGACACGGTGTCGGGATGAGTCAATGGGGAGCGCGTGCCCTGGCTGAGCGCGGTGCCTCGTATCAGCGTATCCTCGCGCGCTTCTATCCCGGTACTCGACTCGAGAACTGGAACTTGCGGCGAATCGCCGCGCCCGCGAGATTGTTTGACGGCTCCCTCCAAGGGGCCAACGGAGGAGAGGTGAGATGAGTTCGCTTGGTTTTGTTCCGCTTCAGGCTCAGCCTGGGGGGGCGGACTTCTCCTTTTTTCTGATGATGGGGGCGATCTTCCTCATTTTCTACATGCTGGTCATCCGCCCGCAGCAGAAGAAGCAAAAGGAGCGCGAGGCGTTCCTCACGACCGCCGCCAAGGGCGATGAGGTCGTCACTCAGGGTGGAATCCACGGCAAGGTCGTCGCCGTCGACGGCGATGTCCTCGAGGTGGAAGTCGCGCGCGTCCGTGGAGAGAAGGTGAAGCTCAGGATCAGCCTCGGCCGCGTCGATCAGTTGACGAAGTCAGGGCAGGCGGGGAGCAAGGGCGCCTCGGATTCGGGCAGCAAGAAGTCCGACTCGGTCGCAGCCGTCAAGAACGCGAATAGCTAGGGCAAGGGAGAACGCAACGTGGACGGTTCGATACGTTTAAGGGCACTCGCCATCGTGGCACTGCTCGCCCTCTTCACGTTCGTGGCGGCCGCCAATTTCGTGCCGAAAAAGGATCGGATCGAGAGCGATTTCTGGCCCGACGACGGCCTCCGACTCGGGCTCGATCTGCGCGGTGGGATCCACTGGGTTCTCGGCGTCGAACTCGGAGAGGCGGTGACTCGGGAGCTCGAATTCCTACGCAAATCGATCGAGGAGCGTCTCGAGGATGACGCGGTCACGTTCGCGTCTTCGCGGGTCGAAGCGGCGGAACTCATTCTGGTTCTCGCCAGCGAGGGCGACCGCTCGAAGGTGATCGGTGAGGCCGACGACACCACGGTCCTCGAGAAGTCGGGGGGGTCGGGTCTCGAACTGCGATACCGCCTGAGCGAGGACTGGAAGACGGAAGTGCGCGAACGGACGATGTCCCAGGTCCTGGAGGTCATGCGTCGGCGGATCGACGATCCCCAGACCGGCGTTCCGGATTCGGTGGTCACGCGTCAGGGCAAGGATCGGGTATTGGTCCAGATTCCCGGCGAACAGATCGATCGGCTGAGGGCGCGTGCTCTGGTCGAGACCACCGGATTTCTCGAATTCAAGATCGTGGTCGATTCGGATAATTCGGAGGAGGCGCTGCGGGCGCGATATCCAGAGGGGATCCCAGCGGACCAGGTCATCGTTCCCCAGATCGACCCCGTGACGGATGCGGTCGTCGCGGCGTTCCTTGTGCCCCGGGTCGCGGATATCACCGGGGATTATCTCGAGGACGCACGCCTTCAATTCGATCAGCAACAGCGTCCGATCGTCGAATTCCGCTTCAATCCGGCGGGCGGTGAGATCTTCGGTGACTTGACCGAATCGAATATCGGCAAGCCCCTCGCGATCATTCTCGACGAGGAGGTCTACAGCGCGCCGAGCGTTCGGGGCCGGATATCGACCCGCGGCCAGATTACGGGCAACTACACCTCGGAAGAGGCGGCGAACCTCGCGGTCATCCTGCGAGCGGGCTCTCTGTCGGTTCCGGTGGTCATCGAAGAGGAACGTACGGTCGGCCCCGGTCTTGGCCAGGACTCGATCGAGAGCGGAGCGCGCGCCTGCTTGATCGGCCTGATCGTCGTGCTCGCCTTCGCCATCGCTTACTACCGCTTGTCGGGGGCATTTGCTGCCTTCGCGTTGTTGGCAAACCTCATCTTCCTGATCGGCCTGATGTCCCTCTTCGAGGCGACGCTCACGCTGCCCGGGATCGCGGGACTCGTGCTCACGGTGGGAATGGCGGTCGATGCCAATGTGATCATCTTCGAGCGAATTCGTGAGGAGTTGCGGGCGGGGCGGGCTGTTCGTGCCGCGATCGCCACGGGGTTCAGCAAGGCGACGCTAACCGTGCTCGACGCCAACCTGACGACCCTCTTTACGGCAGTGATTCTCTTCGAATTCGGGACCGGTCCGATCAAGGGTTTCGCAGTCACACTTTCGGTGGGCATCGTGACCAGCGTCTTTGCGGCACTGGTCGTGACCCGACTGCTCTTTCAGCTCTATCCCGGCAACCGCAGCGTTGCTTCCCTCTCTATCTGATTCGATCCCGATGCGATCAGCCAGAGAAGCGATCTAGGAGAATTCTGTGCCCTTTGAACTCGTCCCGCCCGGCACGAATATCAATTTTCTCGGACAGCGACGGATCTGCCTCGCGATCTCCGTTGGCCTGCTGGTACTGAGCGCCATCGTCGCTGCGACGCAGGGGGTCAAGGTCGGTCTCGATTTCGACGGCGGTACCGAAGTGCAGTTGCTCTTCGATGAAGGCGTGGTCGTCGACGAGGCCGCGCTGCGAGAAGTGGCAACCGGTGCGGGATTCCTCGATGCATCGGTCATCCGCTTCGGAGAGACGGACAAGCGCGAATTCCTGATCAAATTCAAGGATGCTTCTGGAGTTGCGGAGCCTGAGGACGATACCCCGGACGGCCTCGCGGCCAACACGCGGGTCATCCAGCTCGAGGCCGCGATTAGGGGGGCAGTGGGCAATTTCACCGAACAACGCGTCGAATTCGTCGGACCAAAAGTGGGAGCCGAACTGCGGGAGGACGGCGCGAAGGCGCTTCTCTACTCGGCGATCGTGATCCTGGCCTATGTGGCTTTCCGCTTCAATGCGCGCTTCGCACCGGGTGCGGTCGTCGCGGTCATACATGACCTGGCGATTACCGCCGGCCTGCTCGTCATGATAGGCGAGGAATTCGATCTGCGGATCCTGGCCGCGATGCTCGCGATCCTCGGCTATAGCCTGAACGATACGATCATCATCTATGACCGTATTCGCGAAAACATGCAGCTCCACACCGCTGCGGATCTCGAAGACGTCCTGAATACGAGCGTGAATCAGACGCTCTCTCGCACGGTACTCACATCGATCACGACGGCGCTCGCGTTGCTCTCGCTCTACTTCCTGGGCGGGCAAGTGATTCAGCCGTTCGCCAAGACGATGCTGATCGGAGTTTTCGTCGGAACCTATTCCTCGATCTTCATTGCGTCGCCGCTGCTGCTCTTCCTGGAACAGCGCTTCGGCGATACTGACAAGGGGGATCGCAGCAAGAAAGGGGCAGGAGTGAACAAGGCAGTCCGGGCGTAGCCTCCCGATGCCTGGTTTTACACGCGGTCACGTGTCCGGCGGAATCAGGCGCTCTTCAACGCCTCGTCCGGCGAGCTTGCTTTCTGTTGAGGCTGAGCGAGCGGCGTAGCGGGCTTCTTGGCATCGCTTGCGCTCGGGGCGGACATGTCGATACTGCCGTTGAGCACGGCACCTTCCTGCACATTCAGCCGGGGTGCCTTCAGGTCTCCCGTGACGACACCGGTCGCCTGGATCTCGATGCGCTCGGACGCGCTGAGATTTCCGATCACCTGGCCGATCACGATGATCGACTTCGCGTTGACCTCGGCCTTGAGCCGACCATTCGCGCCGATCGTGAGTTGGTGGTTGACGAGTTGGACCACGCCGTCGACCTGGCCCTCGATCTCGAGGTCCTCGTCACCCGTCATCTCACCCTTGAATACGATCGATTGACCAATCGTGGCCATGCGCTTTTCTCCCTCCGAGCGATTGCTCGTGCCCTTCGTTTGTGCTCCGGCCGTCTGCCCGGGCACGGATCCATCTTCTCTTGACCGCATGTTAGATCCGCTGCCCTTCGATGCCGATGGAGCGACTGGGCGGGGTGGCGATGATTGGGTTCGCTGTTTGACCGCGACAGCCCGTCCCGTTGGCTTTGCGGATTCTGGGTCGGGTGCATGTGAGGTATCATCCCCACGTCTCCTCAAGCTGAAAAGCCCCACGTGACCCCTCCGAACGCTTGGGTCCCGGGTCATCCCGGGATCAGGCGGCGGAGCTTAACGCATCCGGCTCGTCTGCAAATCGCTTTCTGGAACCCCGATCCTCGATTCCCTTCCTGTCTCCCGTCCGTGACCACGATCGCCGCAGTCCAAATCGATGCCGTCTTTTTCTTGCCTCACAGTTCGTCCTCTTCACGCTCAGGCTGTAGATCTTCGATGCGATCGGACGGCACTCATCGGCTATCAGGTGGCGGTTGAGGTCGATCCCCGGCGCGTCGACCGGGTCGAGTCGACCGCCGAATAAGCGACAGGGGAAAAAGGTCGGTTCGGTTGCATCGGGCAAGGCGCCCGCGCATCATCCGGCTCGCGCCCCCGAGCAGAGATCGGAAAACCCACTCGCATTGCATGCTGAAACGCGTGCGAGCCGGTGTCGGCTCGGCCCGGCCTCGGATGCAGAGGCCGAGGCCACAACGTAGGCGGCTCGGCTCCCGAGAGCGGAGCGAGGGCGCTAGGGCTCGGATAGTATCCCGGCCGGAGGAATTTCATGACACGTGTAGGGTCCATTCTTGCGGTCGAGGGATCGTTCGCTGAGCGCGCGGTTCTTGCCGCTCTCGCAACGATTCGGTTTGCGAGATCAGCCTCCCTTTCCATCCCGACCCTCTTGTTCCTGGGGGTCGCGGCGATGGTGCCCGCATCTTTCGTGCAAGCGGCGGAACCCGATGCGGCGTTCTACGTGTCCCAGGTGTCGACCGCTACGACGGGTGATCTGGCTCCCAATGCGCAGATCGTTCGGGATGGTCGAGCCCTGGGGATCGATGAGGCCGTGGCGCTCTCGATCCGCAACAACCTCGACGTCGAAGTCGAGCGCTTCGCCCCCATGATCTCGCAGGCGGACAACGCCGGAGCCTGGGGCGCCTACGATCCCACGATCTCGGCGGACATGACATACGATGTCGTCAAATCACCCAACACGTTCTCGCTCAACACCGCGTCGGCCAACCGGGACCGGTTCAAGGGCGGCGGTGTCGGTGTCGACCAGCTGATTCCGTATCTCGGGGCGAGTCTAGGGCTGCGCTACGACGCCTCGTCTACATCGACTCGCAGCTCCATTCAGAGTCGAGACGAGCAGTACGATGCGAGCTTCTTCATCACCGCCAGGGTGCCCCTGGCCCGCGGGCTGATCTGGAACGAGGCCTGGACCAACGTCAAGGTATCGGGATTGGCCTATTCGTCTTCGCGCGAGGGTTTCCGAACGGCGCTGATGGACACCGTCCAAACGACAGTCGATGCCTATTGGGATCTCGTGGCCGCCGGGGACCAGGTGCGCGTCGCCCAGAAGAGTCTCGAAACCGCACATGCGCTGCTCAGTCAAACGACCACCCAATATGAGGTGGGTGTCGTTTCTCGCGTCGAAGTCGTCGAGGCAGAGGCCGGAGTGGCGGGCCGGGAATTCGATGTGATCCGAAATGCGAATGTCTATCGCAATGCACAGGATCAGCTGATCGACTTCGTGCTCGGCCGCGAACTCTCCGCGCTGACCGATCTGCATTTCTCACCCTCCGAGGATCCGGCCGCATTCGCGTCGCGTTCCGTGGATGTTTCGCAGGCGGTGCGGGAGGCCTTTCGGAATCGACCCGAACTCCAGCAGTTGAGCCGGAAAATCGATCAGAGCGAGATCAGCCTGAAATTTGCGAAGAATCAGCGGCTCCCGCAATTCGATGCTGAGGTGCGTTTCGGGTACGTCGGGGTCTCCGGGGAAGGAAACTCGGGACTCGGCTTTCCGGTCGGGGCAATGCCTCCATCAAACGTCCCCTTCGACCAGGCCGATGACGATTTCTTCCAGTCCAACGGATCGGAGAACATTCGCGTCACCGGAACTTTTTCGATCCCGTTTCCGAATACGACGGCGCGCAAGCGCGTCGTGACGAGCGAACTCGAGCTCCGTCGCGCGCGCACTCGACGCGTGCGGCTCGAACAGTCGATCATCCTGGAGGTTCGAAGCTCGGCGCGAACGCTGCTCGCCTCGTCGCAGGGGATCGAGGCTGCGGAGCGGCGCCGCCTGGCCGCCGCGGAGCAGCTTCGGGCCGAGCGAATTCGCCTCGAGCACGGCGAGTCTACACCCTTTGAGGTCCTCCAGCGTGAGAGTGACCTGGTCGAGGCGGAGAGCCAGAAGATCAACGCATTGCAGACCTATCGTTCCGCGGAGGTTGCTCTGGAACGCGCTCAGGGAACGATTCTCGACTTTTACGACGTCGTACTGGACGATGTCGCGATGCCTACGCGTTAGGCATGTCCGCTCCCACGGTCGCGGTGCTCGTGCTCGGAGCGGGTCGGGGTGAACGACTGGGGCACGCGCTTCCCAAGGCCTTCGTCCCCCTGGCGGGGCGCACGCTGATCGAGAGATCGATTCGTGCCCTGTCCGGGTCCGGTGAGTTCTGTCGCATCCAGCCGGTCCTGGCCAGGAGCGAATTCGAGCGGTTCGAAGCACTCGGGCTCGTGGCGTCGATCGAGGAGGTGGTGGCGCCTGTCGAGGGCGGAAAGGAGCGTCAGGACTCCATGCATGCGGGATTGGCGGCGTTACCGGACGAGGTCGAATTCGTGGCGGTGCACGATGCGGCTCGCTGCCTGGTCTCGGAAGCGGATCTGCGGGCGGTCGTCGCAGCCGCGCGCGAGGCCGGAGCGGCCATCCTCGCCGAGCGGTCACGGGATACCATCAAGCGCGTCGCGGGCGGGCACGTGGTCGAGACGCTGGCACGAGAGGAATGTTGGGCGGCGCAGACGCCCCAGGTCATCCGGCGGGACTGGCTCGCGGGAGCCGTGGAAGCGGCCGTCGACGCCGGTCGTTGGGGGACCGATGATGCCGAGTTGATCGAATGGATGGGGCATCCGGTTCGCATCGTAGAGGCGGTGGCGCCGAATCCGAAAATCACTCGCGCGGAGGATCTGCTTCTCGCGGAGGCTCTCCTCGGTGAGGCACGACTGGCGGGAGGGCGGCTGGCATGAGGATCGGGCAGGGCTACGACGTGCACCGACTCGTTCCCGACCGTCGATTGATGCTCGGCGGGATCGAGATTCCCCATGACAAGGGGCTCGAGGGCCATTCTGATGGTGATGCGCTGCTGCACGCGGTCACGGACGCGATCCTCGGAGCCCTCGGAGCGGCGGACCTCGGCCGGCATTTCCCGTCGAGTGACGAGCGCTGGCGCGGAATCGCAAGTGCAGAGATCCTCGCCCAGGTCGTGCTGATGATGCGGGAGGCCGGCTACCGGATCGGGAATGTCGATGCGACGATCGTGGCCCAGGCGCCGCGTCTATCCCCGTTTCAGAAGGCGATGACCGAGAACCTGGCGGGTCTGCTCGATGTGGCACCGGAGCGGGTCAATATCAAGGTGACGAGTGCGGATCATCTCGGCGCGATCGGACGCGGAGAGGGGATCGCCGGCCTGGCGGTCGTCCTGCTCGAAGGACAAGAACAGGAGAAGACCCGGGCGTGAGCCAGATCGAGTTCTACGACACGCGCAGCCGTTCGCAGCGGCCCTTTGTACCCCTCTCGCCAGGGAAAGTCGGCATCTACAGCTGTGGTCCGACCGTCTACGCCGAGCAGCACGTCGGGAATCTCCGCTCGCGCCTCTTCTCCGACCTGCTCAAGCGCTTTCTCATCAGCGAGGGCTTCGAGGTGACCCACGTCATCAACATCACCGACGTGGGTCATCTGGTCTCCGACGCCGACGAGGGCGAGGACAAGATGGAGGCCGCCGCCAGGAAAGCCGAGCAGAGCGCCTCCGAGATCGCAGACCACTACACCGAGCTCTGGCGCCAGGATGGCGAGGCGGTCAACTGCCTCGTCCCCGAGCACAACCCCAAGGCGACCGATCATATTCCGGATCAGATCGAATTGGCCGAGAAGCTCGAGACCGAAGGCTACCTCTACTCGATCCCCGATGACGGCCTCTACTTCGATACCAGTCGCTTCCCGAGCTACGCGGAACTCGCCGGCCTCGATCTCGACGGGCAATCCGAGGGTATTCGCATCGGCGTCACGGAAGGAAAACGGAACCCGGCGGACTTCGCGGTCTGGAAAATCGCGAAGAAAGGGGAGGACAAGCGCCTCCAGGAATGGGACTCGCCCTGGGGCGTTGGCTTTCCCGGATGGCATCTCGAGTGCTCGGCGATGAGCGTGCGATATCTCGGTGAACGGTTCGACATTCACACGGGCGGCATCGATCTCGCGACCGTGCACCACACGAACGAAGTCGCCCAGAGCGAATGTGGCTATGGAGTCCATCCCTGGGTCGGCTTCTGGATGCACAACGAATTCCTCACACTCGAGGGGCCGGGTGAGGACGACGATGGCGGCGAGAAGATGTCCAAATCGAAGGGCGACGTGAAGACGTTGTCCGATCTGATCGATCGCGGGATCGATCCGATGGCCTTCCGATATTACTTTCTTCAGGCACACTATCGGAGCCAACACGCCTTCAGTGACAAGGCGATCCAGGACGCAGCGAAGGGCTACAAGCGACTCCAAAGGATCGCGATGGCCCTCGAGGAGGTGGAGGGTGAGGGTGATCCAGAGGCGCAGGCGCCGTTCGCCGAGCGCTTCCGGGATGCCCTCGCGGACGATCTGAACGCACCAGAAGCGTCCGCGGTCCTTTGGAAGGTTGCCCGGAGCGATGAACTCGCGGCGGTCGACCGGAGAGACCTGCTACGCCGCTTCGATGTCGTCCTTGGCCTCCGCCTGGGAGAGGCGTCCAGCGCTGCCGCGGACGAGGAGAGGGAGCAGGATCCACGAATCGACGACTTGCTCGCAGAACGCCAGGCCGCACGGGCGGCCAAGGATTGGGCGAAGGCGGACCAGATCCGAGACGATCTCAAGGCGGAGGGAATCGAGATCGTGGACTCGTCCGAAGGGCCCCGCTGGCGGCGCAGCGGCGATTGAGTCCCACCGCCCCCTATACTCGCCTCCCATGAGCAGTGAACGCCAGAGCAACTCTTTCAAACTCGTCTCGGACTTTGATCCGTCGGGAGATCAACCCGAGGCGATCGCTGCCCTCTGCGAAGGGATGGAAAGAGGCGACAAACACCAGACGCTTCTCGGCGTGACCGGGAGTGGCAAGACCTTTTCGATCGCCTGCATGGTCGAACGGCTGAATCGGCCGGCGCTGGTCATGTCGCCCAACAAGACCCTCGCCGCACAGCTTTATGAGGAGTTCAAGGATCTCTTTCCCGAGAACGCAGTCGAGTATTTTGTTTCCTATTACGACTATTACCAGCCCGAGGCGTATATTCCCTCGACGGATACCTACATCGAGAAGGATTCGTCGATCAACGATGAGATCGACAAGTTGCGACATTCTGCGACGCACTCGCTGCTGACACGCGATGACGTGCTCGTGGTTGCGAGCGTGTCGTGCATCTACGGACTCGGTGCGCCAGAGAATTACGGATCGATGTTCGTGTACATCGAAACCGGGATGAATCTGGTGCGTGATGATCTGCTGCGTCGCCTGGTCGATCTCCAATACGACCGAAACGACCATGACTTCCATCGCGGGACATTCCGCGTACGCGGTGATGTCGTCGAGATCTTCCCGCAATACGAAGGCGAGATGGCGGTGCGGGTCGAGTTCTTCGGCGACGAGGTCGAGTCGATCGCGGAGATCGATCCGTTGCGGGGCAAGGTCGTTGCGCGACCCAAGAAAGCGATGATCTATCCCGCCAGCCACTACGTCGCCACGCAGGAACGGATCGCACGAGCCTGCGATGGGATTCGCGAAGAACTCCAGGAGCGCCTCGCACTCTTCAACCGGGAGAACAAGCTGCTCGAGGCCCAGCGTCTCGAACAACGAACGCTCTACGATCTCGAGATGCTCGAGACGATGGGATTCTGTCACGGCGTCGAGAACTATTCGCGCTGGCTGGATGGACGAGAGCCGGGGCAGACGCCCTATACGCTCTACGACTACCTGCCCGAAAACGCGATGGTCGTTCTCGACGAAAGTCACGTGTCCGTGCCGCAGATTGGCGGGATGTATCGAGGCGACCGCGCGCGCAAGGAGACGCTCGTCGACTTCGGCTGGCGAATGCCCTCGGCGCTGGACAATCGACCCCTGCGCTTCGACGAATGGGAGGAGCGGGCGGGCCAGCGGGTCTACGTCTCTGCGACGCCCGCGGACTACGAACTCGACAGTTGCAAGGGCATCGTTGTCGAGCAGATCATCCGGCCCACGGGGTTGATCGATCCGAAGATCGAGATCCGTCGCGCAACCGGACAGGTCGACGATCTGCTCGCGGAGATCCAGAGCCACGTCCAGAAGGAAGAGCGCGTCCTCGTAACGACCCTGACCAAACGGATGTCCGAGGAGCTCACGGATTATTATGCCGAGCTCGGCGTTCGGATTCGCTACCTGCACAGCGATGTGAAGACCCTCGAGCGAATGGAGATCATCCGAGAGCTCCGAGAAGGCAAGTTCGACGTACTCGTCGGGATCAATCTGCTTCGAGAGGGACTCGATATTCCCGAGGTCGTACTCGTCGCCATCCTCGATGCGGACAAGGAAGGGTTCCTGCGTTCGACACGGTCGCTGATCCAGACGATCGGTCGCGCTGCGCGCAATGCAAAGGGCCGTGTCATCCTCTACGCGGACAAGGAGACGGATTCGATCCGCGCGACCCTCGACGAGACCGGACGACGACGAGCGATGCAGGAAGCCTACAACGTCGAGCATGGCATCACTCCAACGACGATCCAGAAGAAGATCACGAGTCTTCAGGACTCGATCTGGGAACAGGACTACGTGACGGTCCCGCGTGCCGAAGAGGAGATCGAGCCGGGCCTGCCGCGCCACGAGATTCCGGCGCTGATCGAGCGGCTGCGGAAGGAGATGCGCGAGGCGGCGCGAGAACTCGAATTCGAGCGCGCGGCAGAGTTGCGTGATCGGGTAAAGGCACTCGAATCCGAACGCATCCGTCTGACCTGAGGGGGCACAGCATGTCCTCGAAAGAAGTTCCGGATTCCGCAGACAACCCCCCGCCCCAGGCAGATTCGACCGTCCCTTCGAAAAGACGTCTCGAAGAGCAGGTGGATCGGCTTCCCGCCGCGCCCGGTGTCTATCTGTTCAAGAGCGATCGCGGTGCGGTGCTCTATGTCGGCAAAGCACAGAGCCTGAAGAGTCGAGTGCGGCAATACGTGAACGGGGGTGACGGGCGAATTCGGATTCCCGCCCTGGTCGAGCGGGCAGCGAGTGTCGAGGTTCTCGTGACCGGGAACGTCAAGGAAGCGCTGCTGCTCGAAAACGAGCTGATCAAACAGCACCGCCCCCCCTTCAACGTTCGGCTACGCGATGACAAGCAATATCTGGCGCTGCGGATCGATGAGCGCGAGGCGTGGCCGCGAGTGACGATGGTGCGGCGATTTCGCAAGGATGGGGCGCAATATTTCGGACCTTATACCTCGAGCGTCGCACTCAAGTCGTCGCTCTCGAAGCTCCGCCGGCTCTTTCCTCTGCGCTCGTGTACCGAGGGCACTTTCAAGGACTACACGCGCCGCGGACGTCCTTGCATCGAGTACGAGATGAAGCGTTGTCTCGGTCCCTGTGTCGGACTCACGGAGCCCGCCGCCTACTCTCTGCAGGTTCGAGGCACGGTGCTCTTCTTGCGCGGCAAATCCCGCGAACTCGTCGACCATATCGAGCGCGAGATGGCCGAAGCCGCCAGCGAAGAACGTTTCGAGGACGCTGCCCGCTTGCGTGACCGGCTCCAGGCCGTCGAGCGAACGATCGAGTCCCAGCAGATCGTGACCGAGGCGGGACTCGATCGTGACGTTTTCGCGATCGCGCGGGAGGGCGGGGAAGTCGAGGTCCAGGTTCTGCACGTGCGAGAGGGTCGAGTGATCGGCGCCCGTGGATTCCCCTTCTCGAACGTCCAGATCGACGACGACGAGGTGATGTCCTCGTTTCTCGGGCAGTTCTATGGCTCCGGAGAAGGGCACGCCCCGCCACGGGAGGTGCTCACCTCGGTCGATTTCGAGGACGACGGTGCCCTCGCGGCGCTCTGGCGAGAGCGCTTCGATCAGGCCGTGACGATCCGTCGTGCCCAACGCGGCGGGGGACGTCGACTCGTCGAGATCGCGCAGAAAAACGCTGCGCTGGGGTTGGCCACACGCCTGGCCGCACGAGAAAGCGTCGATACCGCCCTCGACGAGCTCGAGGAAAGATGTCGGCTGTCGACCCGTCCTCACCGCATCGAGTGCTACGACGTCTCGAATCTCCAGGGAACGCTCGCCGTCGCGAGCCGGGTGACCTTCGAAAATGGCGAGGCGATCAAGAAGGATTTTCGCCGCTACCGGATTCGAGAGGCCGACGCCGGGGACGATTATGGCTGTATGCGCGAGGTGCTGGACCGACGCCTACGTCGTGTTAAGAGCGAGCCCTTGCCGGATCTACTGATGGTCGACGGCGGACGGGGGCAGCTCGGCGTCGTGATGGCGGCACTCGAGGACGCGGGTCTCGAAGTCGAGGTCCTTGGCATTTCGAAGGAGCGCGATGACGAGTCGCCCAGCGTCCGCGTGAAGCGCGGTGGGGGGCTCAAGGCCGAACGGATCTTCCGGCCGGGTCGCACCAATCCAATTCTGCTCGCGCCGAGCAGCCGCGGAATGTTGTTGCTCCAACGGATTCGCGATGAGTCCCACCGCTTCGCCATCCAGTTTCAGCGAGACCTTCGTTCGAAGGTCAATATGACGTCGATCCTCGAAGAACTGCCGGGCATCGGACCGGGTAAGCGGCGGTCACTCCTCAGGACACTGGGATCGCTCCGTGCCGTGCGCAACGCGAGTCTCGGGGAACTCGAAGCAGTCTCGGGAATCTCCGCGCGGGATGCAGCATCGATCCGGCGATTCTTCGACGCGTTGATGGCGCCGGAAATCGCGCCGGAGCAGACGCTTCCCGAAACGGAGGCGGCGCAGCCGGGAATCGATGCGACTGCCGAACCGGGTTCTTCGTCGCCGTCTGCGCCGGAACCGCAGGCTCTTTCGACGGCTTGTGATGTCCCGGATGGCGAGGCGGGCGCCAACGCCCCGCGAGCGGTCGGGGACGCCACGCCCGAGCCGAGGGACCCGTCGGATCCCATGGGCGAAATCTCGAAGCGCGGCGATTGAGGTCCCACGGTCAAGGGGATCCGAGCATTCACCGATACGGATGCTGGACCTCATCAGTTGGACTCGACCATGACAAGTGTTTCTGAACGAAATTCGAAGTTTCGATCGATCCTGGCTGCATTGAGCCTCTCGGTCGCCCTCGGAGTGGGGGTGTGGGCGCCCCCGACCACGGCCGAAATCTTCAAATGGAAGGACGGGCAGGGGCGGCTGCATTTCGCACAGGACCTGAATCAGGTTCCGGCTCGATATCGCGAACAGGCTCGTGGCGCCGCATTCGAAGAAGGCACGGGATCGGTGATCCAGCGCTACGACCCGGTTCCGGCGGCGTCTGCTCCGCGAAAGAGTCCGTCCTATTCGGAGGGACCTGCGAGCGACACCCGCGCGGGGAAGGTCTACCGGGTCCGTGTACAGAAGACCGGCAGTACGATGCGCGTGAACGTGCGGATCAACGACTCGGTGTTGGTGCCGTTCTTCGTCGATACCGGCGCCTCCGACGTCGTGCTTCCCGAGAGGTTCGCGCAGGAACTCGGGTTGGATACGGACGGTGCGAGGACGGCGATCTACGGAACCGCCAACGGGATGATCCAGCAGGCCCTCGTCACCCTCGACAGTGTCGAACTCGGCGGAGCGCGGGTGGAGAAGGTGCCGGCTTCGATCAGCAAGACGATGTCGACCGGACTGCTCGGGCTCTCATTCTTCAATCATTTCCGATATCGCTTCGATCCGGTGTCCGGCATCATCACCCTCGAACCCAACGGGCTGGTCGAGGCGGGCAAGATCCGTGGGGGTCGGAGTGCGGAACAGTGGCGCAACCAGTTCGTGGGCCTCGACGCCCGGCGGCGTGGGATCGAGAAGATGCTCGATGAGATCAATCCGAATTGGTCGCGTCGGAAGGCTGAGCTTGCGGACGCGATCAGCGAGGTCGATCGTCAGATCGCCGTTCTTGAGGACGAGGCCGACGAGGCCCGTGTGCCGATGCAGTGGCGGGACTGATCGGCTCCCCCGAACGAGACCGTCGATCGCATTCCCACCTCCCCGTGCAACTAGACGCCGATTTCCCACACAAGGGAAATCGCTTCCACTCTCGTCGTCGTCCCTTGCCCGGTCTTCGAGGGTGCCCTGTGGGCGATTCCCGCGGACCGCGTCGATGGAGCGTCTTGGCGCGACAGGCGCACCGGAGTTGCCGCCTTCCGTACCCGAAGATGTCGTGGCATTAATCTTGCTCTTCCCCTGTTCGTCGAATCGAATGGTGGTCGCGCGGGGGGTGCGATCCGAGCCGGCTCGCGACGAGCCGCAATCGGATGGAATGCACGACGATGGAGTGGAGCTGGGCCTTTTGGCGACGAACGGAGACAACGGAAGTGGCGCGCGCGCGCGCGCGCGGGCGGGGAACCCACCTCGAGCCGCGGCGACTCGAAGAGTGGGAAGCGCGTCTGACCGAGGAGGGCGTGTCCGAGGAGTGGGCGTCTCGCCTGGCGCATCGCCTCGAATCCCTGCACCTCGAGGCGGGGCGCGGGTCCGCGATGACGCTGATTCGTGCGGCAGCCGCAGCGGTCGAGGTGCAAGCCGAGGCCCATGCGCACGTCGAACGAAATATGCGTGATGTGAAGGAGGTCGAACGGCTGTTGGGCGCCTTCAGCGGAGAACTCGAGAAACTCGATGAGGTCCTCGAAGTTCTCGCAGCCTATGCCCAGCGCATGCGAAACAATCCAGCAAAGAAGCCGCGACACACGCTGCACTGATCGCGAAGGCGGCAACGGGGGCCCTCCCGTTCTCCCTCTACCCCCGCGCGTTCACAGCGTGGCGCGTCCGGTTCCGTCCCGCATCCTCGACCGCGCAATCGCGAGTCGCCTCGATCGATAACGGATCGACCGGGTGGACCGTGGCGTCGGGATGGAAACGGATTGCCGGGGTTGCTCCTCGTCGGGTTCGGGCTTGGAATCGTCTGGGCGGATCGAAGCTTCGTTGGGACCCATGTCGGGACCTCTGTCGGGACCTACGTCGGGACCCTTGACGAGCCGATGTCCGCCGAAGCGGTCGGGTGGATCGGATCTTGGCCGATCACACTGACTCTGGTCGGCGGGCTCGTGCTGGTCGGGTTGAGCCTGACTCGCGGCGGGTGGCCCATCGGGGACCGCTCGGTGGTGGGCCGTGGAACCCGCTGCGGTGTGATGATTCTCTGCGCTTCGGTTTCCTTCCTCGCAGGTGCGGCGCGACTCGAGAGCCTGCTCGATTCCGCCGCCCGCGATTCGAAACGCACCAGGGTCGAAGCGGCCGATTCCCGGGACGCCCACCGAATCGTCGAGGCGCGGGTGGCATCACGC
>JAPYTP010000026.1 GCA_029941885.1 Myxococcota bacterium | reverse complement strand
GGCGAGCTCTGCCTCGAGTTCGTACTCGAAGCGGCCGGGTTGGGCCAGGCGCGCGGCGCGATGGTGGGCTTCGAGAGAAATTTCCGCGGCTCTCTGCATCAACGCAATTTCGTCGGGCGTCTTCACGATGCGCATTTCGTGAACGATCAGTCGCGGATCGACGATTTCATTGGCCGGCAGAATGCCGCCTCTGGATTGGCGACGGATGTCTTCCTGGAGCGCGATGATCCGGGAGTCGATGTCGGCGTCGCGACCTAGCGTGTGATAGATGCGTGCGGCCCCGCGTAGGATCTCGGGCAGCTTGTCGGGGAACTCCTCGACGGGGAACGCGACGTCCGCCTGGTAGTCGTCAACGGCACCGTCGACTCCGGGTCGGTACCCGGTCCAGGTTTCCGCGGAGCGATCGCGGGGCTGGACGAAGAGCGTGAAGTCGGGTCCTTCGCGCGTGGACAGAACGGCGATCGCTTGTGGGTGATCGAAGCCCGTCAGGTACCAGAAGTCGCTGTCCTGACGGAATGGAAATTCGGTGTCGGCAGAGCGCACCGCCAACCGTCCGCCCACGAAGACCGCGACGGCATCGTGGCCCATTGCCTCGAGCAACTGCTGACGCCGTTCTGCGAACACCGCGGCAGTCTATCCCATCGCGCGAAAGCCGGGCGGTCCGCCCGAGAATTCCTCCAGGGACCATCTCCTGGCTCCTCACTGAATCACGAGTCGAAAATGGGTGCCGCCCGAGGAGGCAGGAACCCAATGTGGCAGTGCACCCCAACTATTTGAAAAGTAACAAGAAAATTCACCTTCGATGATGTACCGACAAAATTAACGAATCGCCTGCATCATTGTGAGGCAGTCTGACTCTTCGTACCGGAAGCGATTCTGGATCAAAAATATCCTTCTATAATCGGTAGTTATGGGATTATCGAAAAATATTTCGGGGTTGGCATATTTCGTGCTGTTACACCGAGACAGAACGATCTGGAATACTGGCTGGCCCGGGCGGTTAAACACGGGCGCGTTCGCTTGGGCTGGCCAGTAGATCCGGAGACGGCGGGGAGACTACGGGACAGAAGAGCACGGGACAGAAGAGCACGGGACGGGAGAACACAGAACTCGATCAAGAGTCAGGCTCCCCATCCCTCGCGTGATCCACACCGATCAAACATTTTCCGACGGGCTCCTTCGCATCAGACCATCAGACCATCGGATATCAGGAGCCAACCCCCTCTTGAAAACGAACGCCCCTCTCGGCCATGAGCCGTGAGGGGCGTTCGGTGTTTCGGGTCGGGATTGCCGCGCGCGAGAATCGTCCGATCGATTACGTGTTCTGGCCGCCCCGCACGTCCGGTCGGCTTGGATCGGCTCGACGAGCTCGCGACCGCCCCCGAGATGATCGGGTTATCGAGGGTTCAAGAGTCCTTGCCAGGCGGAGACTTCTTCGAAGGTGTTTCCGAAGCCCCGGAATCTCTCGACGGCTGAGAGGTCTGAGCTCGCTTTGCCCGCGCCTTTGCCCGCGAGGCTCCGGATCGACCCCTCCCAGAGCGGCGCGATCGTTTCGACTTTTCTGCCGGTTCGGCGTCCGAGACCTTGGCGGCTTCGGCCGCGGCGTCGGAGTCGTGGCGTTCGAGTACGCCGAGAATCTCGTCCGAGAATTCGCGCACGAGCCATGTCTTGAGTTCCGGGTGTCCCTTCAGATCCTTGGCGCTGGTCGGTTCCGCCCATGCGATCGCCTCCAGCGCGGCGTTGGGACATAACACGCCCGGGTCGAGCTTGAGCGCCTGGGCACGCGGGCCGCGCCAATCCTTGAGCGCGGCGAGCCGCTTCTCGGTCCGTCGGTCCATCCTCCGGCGAGTCCCCGTATCGAGCTTGGGAATCGGTCCGTGCGGCTTACGGAGGCCCTTCTTGACCGCAGCCACGAGATCTTTTCCGAGGCGTTTCAGGATGAGATCGCTGATTCCCTTGACCTCGCTCAGACTGTCGAGATCCGCCGTTTGTTCTCGGCAAATGTCGAGGAGCGTACGATTGCCGAGGACCTTGAAAGGCGGGCGATCGATTTCTCGAGCGCGCTCGTCACGTAGAAGGAAGAGTTCGCGAAGGATTGCGAGAGCGACGGGATCGAGGGAGCGAGCGCCTTTGATTCGCAGGTAGCCGAGTTTGTCGAAATCACGGTCGGGCCAGCGCCGGCCGCACAAGGTCTCGAATTCGTCCATCGCCCAGTCGAGGCGCCCGGCCTTGCGTAGCTCCTTCTCGAGCTTCTCCGCCAGCTTGATCAGGTAGAGCACATCGGATGCGGCATAGCTGAGCTGTTTGTCCCGCAGCGGCCGGCGAGACCAGTCCGATCGCTGCTCGTCCTTGGGGAGTAACACGTTGAAATGTTTCTCGACCAGAGCGGCAAGACCGATCGCCGGGTAGCCGAGCAGCTGCGCACTCACCATCGTGTCGAAGAGGTTCGTGAACTCGAAGCCGCAATCTCGTTTGAGGACGTAGATGTCGTACTCCGCGGCGTGAAAGAGCACGCGGACTTTCGGGGAGGCGAAGACGGACGCGAGCGGAGCGAGCTTGTCCGGGCCACCGATCGCGAGCGGGTCGATCAGCCAGCACTTTTTCCGGGTAGCGACCTGGACGAGACAGACCTTGTCGAAATAGTGGTAGAAGCTGTCCGCTTCCGTGTCGAAGGCGACCACGTCCTCACGAAGCAATTCCTTCGCGACCCGCTCGAGTTCGGGGACGGTCGAGATGATCGCGACGTCGGAACTCTTGGTCTTCGGGCTGCTCGGGGTGGGTTCGCTGCCCTTGGATCGATCGCCGCTCTTGTCTGCTCTGGCGTTCTTGTTTTCGACGTCTTCTGCCAAGTTATTCTCGCTGGACGGGCCGGACCAGGTCCAGCGCCCCCGTGCGATGCGCGACCGGAATCGGTCGTGTCTCGCCTCTCAGATCCCCTCGTGCGGGCGACGGCCCGCCCGATCTCTCGCGCGCGCTGTGACCAGAATCCGGCTCTTCTTCGAGGGAAGAAAGACCAGAGGACAGTCTCTGGCGGGTCAGCCAGCACGTCTTCATCGGCAGGGGGCCTGATTCGCCGAGGGTAGGCGGCTCGCGAGCAATCTAGCCGACGGATAGCCCGCCCGAAACCCGGGAATTCGTCGTCCGCGGGAACGCGAGGATCGATCTCCCCATGATTCAGGAGCGGTCGCGGTGAGGTGCCGGCGGCGGGTGGCGCTGCGTGGGGCCTCCGATGTATCGAATGGGGTCCATGATCGAATTTTCGACGAGATTCACCCATGCGCTCCGCCCCGAAGAGGCCGCCTGCGAGTTGGCGGATGGGGTCGAGTCGGTGATGGGAAGTGCTGACCGGATCGGTGGCGGATTTCTCTTTTCGACCGCGGCGAGTGGCCATTCGGCGCTCGAAATCGGACGATCTCTAGGCGAGCGCTGGCCCAATGCGACCCTGATGGGGTCGAGCTTCGAGGGCGTTCTCGCTGATGGACAGGTGTGGCGAGACGAACCGGCGGCTGCCCTGTTGGTCTGGTCCCGCGGTCCCGCGGAACCCATCCCGCTCGTATTCGAACCCTCTCTGGTCGCCACGGAGCAGCTGGCAGACGACCTGCTCGAGGAAGCCGGGTCTTCCTGTTTCGATGGGCAGGATCTCCTGCTCCTCTTTCCGGACGCGCTGGCCTCGAGCGGTCTCGAGACAATGCTCGCGGAATTCGTGCCCCGACTCGGGGAGCCGTCGGTGGTGGGTGCCGCGGCGATTGGGCTGGCCGGAGGGGCCTCGCTGGCGTGGTTCGGCAGCGAGCAGCACCCAGCCGCCACGGTGGGCCTTCTGGTGCCCGGTGGAGCCACTGAGGGCGGCTGTCGGGTGCGATGTGCAGGGGCGAGTCGATTTGCGAGCCCCTGGCTCGAGATCAGTGCCTGCCGTGAACGCTGGATCGATGGGCTCGAGGGTGAGCCGGCGCTCGACTGGGTTCGGCGGCAGCTCGACGTCGACGCAGGAGGCGCCGTCGAACCCCACCTGGACCGACTGCTGGTGCGGCTGCGAGACGAGTCGGCCGAGCGCGAACCGGCCGATCGAATGCCCGCCGTGGAATCGAGTGCGGATGGAGCTGGTGAATTCGTCGAGCGATATGTGGTCGGGATCGACGAACGTCGCGGATCGATTTCGGTCCCCGGAGTCCTGCGTCGTGGCGGTCATCTCGCGTTTGCCCTGCCCGATTCTGAACGCGCACGAGAGGCTCTGCGGGAAGCGGTGCGAGCGCTGATGCCGAGCCCACTTCTGTTGCAGTTCGCCTGCCGTGCTCGGGACGAGACACTCCATGGGGACGCCGATCTCGAGAGCGCCCTGGTCGCGCACGCCGCGCGCGAGCGCTCAGCGCTCGGGACCCTCGGGCCCTTCCAACTCTATCCCGACGCCCAGGGTCTCTGCCGGGTCCTCGTGCATTCGACGGTGCTGGCCGCACTCGGTGATCTCTAGATCCCAGTCCTCTCGCACGGGATCCCATCTCGATCTGGACCGCGCGGTCGCTACCCCACTCTCCCGTCGTCTCGAAACCCCCCGGGACCTCCCTCACGTTCGATCGACTGGGGTTCCATTTAATGGAATAGTAATCTAGTATATGGACCACTGTTCGTCCCGGCGGGCTGTGCCGCTTCTAGATATTTTAATGCGAACAAGTTCGTGAAATGATCGTTGCGGGTCTCGAGGGCGCCGGGGCTCTTGGGATCGCGATTTCAGGAGACATCCATGGCCGGTGCAGCCACCGTCGAGAAGGCGCTCGACGTCCTCTTCCATCTACACGATGCAGGCGGCGCGCTCGGTCTCTCCGAGATCGGCCGCGCGCTCGACCTGCCGAAGTCGAGTTGTCACCGCCTGCTTTCGTCTCTGGTCGCCCGTGAGGTCGTGGACCGGGACGAAGCGGGCCGCTATCGGCCCGGGCTGGCTCTGCTGTCCCTCGGAATCGGTGCCCAGCGACGTGAGCCCGTCGTCTCCGCCGCGCGCCCGATCCTCGAAGTCGAGGCCGAACGGCTGGGCGAAACGGTCTTTCTGGTTGGGCGGAGGCACGGTCATCTGCGCGTGCTCGACAAGGTCGAGGGGCCGGGCTTCCTGCGAGCCGCCCCGGCTGTCGGGGATGTCGTTCCGTCGGATGTCACGGCGGCGGGGAAGCTCTACGCCGTCTTTGGGAGTTCGCACGAACCCGCCTCGCACGAGCGTGCCGGCGAGGAGGGAGCCGAGGTCGCTCGCCAGGGGTACGCCCTCAATCGAGACGCCTGGATCGACGGACTCTCGGTTCTCGGCGTGCCGATCTGGCAGTCGGGCGGTCACGGACAACGGGATCTCGTGGCGGTATTGGCGCTCGCAGCGGCATCGCCCCGCTTCGATCAGTTGGGCGAGGCGACGGTGGCTGCGCGTCTGCTCGCTGCGGCGGAGACCGTCGGGACCCGTCTGGGCGGGACGGATCCAGGGCGGCTGCGTGGGCGCAGGCCTCGGGAGGAAAAACGATGACGCGAAACGATACGGCGATCGCCTGGGTGGAGGGAGAAATCGTGAGCGCCTCGGAGGCGCGGATCCCGATCCTCGATCACGGTTTCCTGTTTGGAGACGGCATTTTCGAGGGGATTCGAGTGACGCCCGCTGGAATCTTTCGGCTAGACGACCACATGAAGCGCCTCGAGACAGCGGCTCGCGTGGTCGGAATCGAGCCCGTTGGCGGGATCGCGCGGGTTCGCGAGATCGCCTGCGAGACGGCTCGGGCATGGGGATCGCGCGAGGGCTATCTGCGATTGATCGTGAGCCGCGGAGTCGGGGCCCTCGGCATCGATCCGAGCACCTGCCCGGAAGCCTCGATTTTGTGCATCGCCGCCGGCCCGGTTGAACTCGACCCCGACAAGGCCAGGCGGGGCCTCGACATGATCACGTCGAGTCTTCGGCGTCCCGCTGGCGACGTGCTTGATCCGCGAGTGAAGAGTCTCAATTATCTGAACAACGTGCTGGCGAAGCGGGAGGCGAATCTGCGTGGAGCGGACGATGCCCTCGTCTTGAACGCCCTCGGATTGGTGGCCGAGGCCTCTGCCACCAATGTCTTCGCAATCCTGGGCGATCGGCTCGAGACCCCCGCGGTTTCGGATGGCGCCCTCGAAGGCCTGACCCGGCGGACCATCCTCGAGATCGGTCGTGAACTCGGCTTCGAGGCCAGCGAGCGGAGTCTCGGGCGATTCGATCTCTACGCGGCCGACGCCGTATTTCTGAGCGGAACCCGCGCGGGACTGGTTCCGGTCGGATCGCTCGACGGTTCGCCGATTTCCCAGGCGGCCCGGCCAAAGCTGCGAGAGATCCAGGCGGCCTTTCGGACGCGCCAGATCGAGCTCTCG
Organism: Myxococcota bacterium; assembly: GCA_029941885.1. Classification (GTDB taxonomy): domain Bacteria; phylum Myxococcota_A; class UBA9160; order UBA9160; family UBA4427; genus UBA4427. The sequence goes on along the minus strand of JAPYTP010000026.1, from coordinate 38,467 downwards.
GTGACCGTCGACTGAGCTAAGGAGCGCCGCGGATCCCTCCTGGGGTCCCGCCGGGCAAGGTCTTCATGCGAGAGGCGCTATGTTTGCGCCACTACGAAGCGTGCCCCGTCATTCTGCGCACGCGAAGAGCACCCGCCCCCACAGACAGCCTTGAATTCCCGCCAGGGGAGCATCGAGCAAGGAGAGAGCCCGTGCGCTGGTCGAGCGCCTTTATTCCCACCCTCCGAGACGACCCTGCGGATGCCGAAGCGGTTTCCCACAAACTGTTGGTGCGCGCCGGATTCATCCGTCAGCTGATGGCGGGACACTATTCGATGACGCCCCTCGGTCTGCGTTCCCTGCGCAAGCTCGAAGCCATCGTGCGCGAGGAGATGGAGAAGATCGGCGGTCAGGAGTTCCGCCTTCCCTGCATGCACCCCCGTGAGATCTGGGAGAAGAGCGGGCGCTGGGACTCCGTCGGGGAAGAGATGTTTCGATTGCAGGACCGCAGGGAAGCGGACCTGGTGCTTGGGATGACCCACGAAGAGATCTTCGCCTATCACTCGACGGAGCTTCGCTCCTACAAGTCGCTGCCGCAGATTTGGTTCCAATTCCAATCGAAGTTTCGCGACGAGGCGCGCCCGAAGAGTGGGCTGCTTCGGGTGCGTGAGTTCACGATGAAGGACTCGTATTCCTTCGATCTCGACGCGAGCGGACTCGACACGGCCTTCGATCGACATTTCGACGCGTATCGGCGGATGTTCAAGCGCTTCGGCTTCGAGATCGTCGCGGTCGAGGCCTCATCGGGAGTGATGGGCGGCAAAACGTCGGTCGAATTCATGCTGAAAAGCGACGCCGGCGAGGACTGGGTCGCGGCTTGCGATCAATGTGGTTATGCGGCGAACGTGGAGAAAGCGGAGAGCATCCTGGCCGAGGTCAAGGACGCTGAGGGACCCGCAGAACCCGAGAAATTTCCGACCCCCGGTGTGAAAACGATCGAAGATCTCGCGCTGATGGAAGGCGGTACTGCGGCGGAGCGTCAGATCAAGACTCTCGTGTACCAGGTCGACGACAAGAGTGTGCTGGTCCTGCTGCGGGGCGACCATAAGCTGGCGGAGCAGAAGTTGATCGATCAGGTCGAGGCGAAGGGCATGCGTCCGGCGGAACCGGGTGAAATCAAGAAGCTATTAGGCGCCCTTCCCGGGAGCTTGGGGGCGGTCGCTCGGGGCGATCTGTTCGTCATCGCGGATCTGGCGCTACAAGGTCGCCGCGACATGGTGACGGGTGCGAACGAGGATGGTTTCCATCTCCGGGGCGTCGATCTCGATCGCGATATCGATGTGAAGGGTTGGCTGGATCTGCGTGAAGTGGCCGACGGAGAGGGCTGTCCGATGTGTAAACAGCCGATTTCGGTCCATAAGACGATCGAGGTGGGTCATATCTTCAAGCTCGGGACGAAATACAGCGAAGCGATGGGGGCGTCCGTCCAGGACGAAAAGGGCGTATCGGTCCCTCTCGTGATGGGCTCCTATGGAATCGGCCTCGAACGGAACATGGCAGCGGTCGTCGAAGCCAATCACGACGAGAAAGGCATCTGCTGGCCTGTCAACGTGGCGCCCTACGAGGTGGTCGTGACCGTCATAAAACCCAAGGATGTGGACTGCCACGAGGCGGGCGAGCGGCTATACGAAAAGCTCAGCGAGGCGGGTATCGACGTGATCATCGACGATCGAGACGAGCGGCCGGGGGTGAAGTTCAAGGACGCCGATCTAGTGGGCTTTCCCTACCGCGTGACGGTTGGACCGAAGGGTCTGGACGAGGGCATCTTCGAGTTCGTGCGTCGTCGCGACGGTCAGAAGCGAGATCTTCCGATCGAGCACGCGGCGGGGACGATCGTCGAGGCCGTGCTCGACGATCGGTCATAGGAGCCACCGGCCCGTGGCTGCCAAGAAAAAGTCCGGGGCAGCGTCAATCAAGAAGAGCGGACCCCTCGTCCACCTCTTCGACGGTCACGTCTACATCTTTCGAGCCTACTACTCCTTGCCTCCGATGACTGCGGCGGATGGGGCGCCCTGCAACGCAGCCTATGGGTTTGCGAACACGTTGATTCGCTACGTCGTCGAAGAAGAGCCGTCGCATGTTGGGGTCTGTTTCGATGCGGCAATGACGAGCTTCAGGAACGAAGTCGAGCCCGAGTACAAGGCCCAGCGCGGCGCGCCACCAGACGACCTCGAGCCACAATTCGATCTCTGTCACGAAATTTCAGTTGCGCTCGGTTTCGCGACCTACGAGGTCGACGACTACGAAGCCGACGATCTCCTCGGATCGATCAGCGACGAAGTCATTCGTCGTCGCGGTCGCGCGCGCCTACTCACGACGGACAAGGATCTGTGCCAACTCGTGCGTGAAGACGGTCGGGTCGTGGTGTACGACCTCGCGAAGGACAGGACCTTCGACGCTGACGGCGTCCGTGAGAAGTTTGGTGTGTCGCCCAGCCAGATTCCCGACTATCTGGGACTGGTTGGGGACACGATCGACAATCTGCCCGGGGTTCCCGGGATTGGTGCGAAGTCGGCGGCGGCGATTCTTCAGGTCTTCGAGACGATCGAAGAAGTCCCGGATGAGGTTTCGGAGTGGGCAGGCGTCACCGTCCGCGGTGCCAAGCGAATGGCCGAGCGAATCGCGGAACATCGAGAGCGTGCCCTCAAGACCAAGGATCTGGCGACCGTTCTGCGTGAGGTACCGGGGGTCAAACCGGGACTCTCCGACCTCGCCTATCGCGGGGCGGATCGCGAACGAACGGAAGAACTCTTCGAGAGGCTCGGCTGGAACCGCATCTTCGACCGGATTCCGAAGTGGCAGAATTAGCCTCGCGACACCTGACCTGGTCGAACATGCTGACCGTGCTGCGCCTGCTCGCTGCTCCGATCTTTTTTTGTTCTCTACTTTTCGAATATCGCCTTTCCGCTTGCGGACTCTTCTGGTTCGCGGTCGCGACCGACGTTGCGGACGGTCGGCTCGCTCGGGCGAGGGGCGAGGTGACCGCGTTCGGTGGGCTGCTCGACCACGCCAGCGATGCGAGTTTCGTTTGCCTCGGATTGGTCGCGCTCTCCCTTTCGGGCGCGGTGCCCGTCGCACTTCCCTTCCTGGTGATGTTCGCTTTCGTGCAGTACGTACTCGATTCAAGGAGTCTCGCGGGTCGCGAATTGCGGGCGAGCTTTCTGGGCCGCTGGAACGGGATCCTCTATTTCGTGCCGCTCGGTATCGTGGCGACCCGGAATGCTCTGGATCTGTCCTGGCCAGGGGATTCCGTCGTATACGCCCTCGGCGTTGCCCTGGGGCTTTCGACGATGGTCTCGATGGCGGATCGGACGTGGACCCTCGTTGGGGTTCTTCGCAGCGGCTCCGGTCGCGCCTGATGGGCGGCTCAGTTCGATCCCACGCGATTGGACTCCGGGTGGCGACATGCGCACGATTCTCCGCCCGCCGTATAGTTCACCTCTGCTAGATCCAATCGAGGTGCATTTCGAGCACGGCGCCGGCGAGGATGGGAAGAATGTCGATAGGGAATCATTCGGGAACCGTGCGCAGCTCGCTTGCTCGGCTGATGTGTGCGTGTGTTGCGATCGGAGCGCTCGTCACGGCCACGGTGGAAGAGGTCTGGGCCGCCCCGCCGTCGTTCCTTGCGTTCGAGAGTGGACCGGTGCGGCCGATGGCGTTGTCTCCCGACGGGACACGGCTCTACGCGGTCAACACGCCGGACGGCGTGCTCGAGGTCTTTCTCGTCGACGGTTGGGGCATCAACTATTCCCATTCGGTTCCGGTTGGCCAGGAGCCCGTGGCTGTCGCGGCGCGTTCGACGACTGAAGTCTGGGTGGTCAACCATCTTTCCGACAGCGTGAGCATCGTGGATCCCGAAGCCGGACGGGTGACACGGACCCTGCTCGTTGGCGACGAACCCCGGGACATCGTGTTCGCGGGTCCCGCCGACGTTCGCGCCTTCGTAACGACGGCTCATCGCGGTCAACACCGGGTAGACCCATCGATCGCTGCCGTGCCAGGCGCCGGTGACCCTCAACTCACGACGGAGGGAATCGGACGAGCCGATGTGTGGGTGTTCGATGCGACCAGTCTCGGCACAACGCTAGGCGGTACGCCAATTCGTATCGTGACGGTCTTCGGAGACACGCCCCGAGCGCTTGCGCGTTCGGTCGACGGAACGAAGGTCTGGGTCGCGATTCATCATTCGGGGAATCGAACGACCGCGCTCAACAGAGGTCTGGTCTGCGACGGGTTCAATCAGACGATCGGCTGCACGATTGCTCCCAGTGTGGATTCCCCCGGCGGCGTTCCGGGCCCGTCACAGAATTTCGAGGGTTTTCAGGCGCCCGAGGTCGGTGTGATCGTCCAGCAGGGCGGCGACGATGTATGGCGTGACGTGCTCGGACGTGTCTGGGACACGGGCGGAGTCGGTCCACACGTCCGATTCGACCTGCCGGACCTCGACGTTTTCGAGATCGATACCACCACCCTTGCCCAGAGTGCCGCCCATGCGAGTGTCGGGACCTCGATCTTCAACATGACCGTGAATCCCGTGAACGGGAATCTCTACGTTTCGAATACCGACTCACAGAACCTGACTCAATTCGAAGGCCCCGGAACGACCGGCGGCTCGACCGTCCAGGGACATCTCGCGGAAGCACGGATCACGGTGATCGACGGCACCACGGTTTCACCGCGCCACCTGAACAAACACATCGATTACGACGTGCTCGCGGGTGATCCCGGCTTCGACGCGACCGCCAAGGACCACAGCCTTGCGATCCCCCTCGAAATGGTGGTGTCCGCTGACGGATCGACGCTCTACGTGGCCGCCTTCGGCTCGAGCAAGGTCGGTGTCTTTCCAACCGCGGGCCTAGAAGCGGACACCTTCGATCCGACGACACTTTCCGCCAACTATATCGACGTGACCGGTGGCGGACCCGGCGGCTTGCTGCTCGACGAAGCCAATGACCGGCTCTTCGTCTACACGCGCTTCGACAACGGCATCTCCATGATTCGGTTGAGCACGGGCCTCGAGCTCGTCCATTGGAATTTCGCGAACCAGGAGCCCGCGACAGTCGTCGACGGCCGACCCTTTCTCTACGACGCACAGATCTCATCGGCCAATGGAGAGACCTCCTGCGCCTCCTGCCACGTCTTCGGGGATCTCGACCATATCGGTTGGGATCTGGGCAACCCCGACGACATCCTGGCTTCGAATCCGATGTCGATCCTGTTTCCGCCGCCGTTGTTCGTGCCGCCGGGCCTCAATGGCGTGGGGATCCTCGACGTATTTCATCCGATGAAGGGGCCGATGACGACGCAGACGCTTCGTGGCATGCAGAATGGCGGGGCCATGCATTGGCGCGGCGATCGCTCGAACGGCTTCTTCGGCTTGGCCGCGGCCGATGAGGATATGGCCTTCCGAAACTTCATCGTCGCCTTCGAAGGGCTGCTCGGCCGAGCCTCCCTGCTTCCCGAGGCCGATATGCAGACCTTCGCGGATTTCGCCCTCTCGCTGACGCTCCCTCCGAATCCCGTTCGGCCCCTCGATAATCAGCTTCCAGCGGGTGCGGCGGCCGGGCGCGCCTTCTATCTCGGCACCCCCGTCGACGGGCTGCTGACCTGCAACGATTGCCACTCCCTCGATGCGAGTCAGGGGTTCTTCGGGGGCGGAACCTTCGCGACTTTCGAAGGGGGCACCCAGATCGTCAAGGTTCCTCACCTTCGAAACGCCTACACGAAGGTCGGGATGTTCGGCATGTTGGCCGGGATCGGCCTCGGGCCGGCGGAGACCGGCGATCAGGTGCGAGGTTTCGGATACCTGAAAAATGGTTCCATCGATACGCTCTTCCGCTTCGTCAGCGCAAACGGCTTCGTCTTCCCGAGCGAAGTCGACCGACGTAACAGCGAAGCCTTCATGCTCCAGTTCGACAACGATCTCGCCCCGATCGTCGGGCAACAGGTGACTCTCGATTCGACCAACGGCGTCGTCGTCGGTCCGCGCATCGATCTGATGATCGCGCGGGCGAACGCGGCCTTCACCTCTCTTCTGCTCGATGGAATCACGACGGAATGCGAACTCGCCGTGAAAGGGACGGTGGGTGGCGAGACAAGGGGCTGGGTACGCCTGGGCGGCGGGATGTTCCAGGCGGACGACGATCCGAGCCAGACATCACTTCTGTCAGACGGAGCCCTTCGGGCCCTGGCAACGAGCGAAGGGCCACTCACGTATTCCTGCGTCGCTCCGGGCTCTGGCGTGCGTGTCGGGATCAATCGCGATCTCGACGTCGTCCTCGACGGCCTCGATAATTGTCCAGGTCACCCGAACGACTCGCAGACCGACACCGACATGGATGGGCTGGGGGATGCGTGCGATCTGACGCCGACGCCCGAGCCGGGGCTCGGGACCGGACTCGCAGTCGGGCTGATGGCGCTTGGCGGAATCAGTTGGCGTCACTCTTCTCGCCACTCTCTCCCCCAAAGAGTTCGCGGTTCGCGCGACGCAGGAAGAGCAGACCGATCGCCGCGTTGAAGAAGATGAAGAAGTTGTGCTGGACGAATCCGAAGGCGGCCATTTCGCCTTCGTTTCCCGGGAAGAGGATCACCCAGAGGGTGATGGCGACCGTTCTCATGGGCCCAGGCGTTGCCGCTCCGAAGAAGATCACAGGCAGATAGCCGAGCATCTGACCCATCTCCGCTTCGACGCCGAACAGATTGAGGGCATACGTGTAGACGACGACCGCGGCGAGCAGCGCGGGGGAGCGCAGCACGATGATCGTCAGGTATCGAAGCGGACCCGCCTCGCGGAAGCTCTTGAAGAGCGGCTTGTCCCGAAGATCGACTCCGTTTCCGAGCGGCCCACGAAAGAAGAGCAGCCACGCGCAGAGAAAGATCGCGGCAGAAAATGAGATCCAGGGAATGACTCCGAAGACCTCGGGTAGCTCCGCGCTTCGCATCGACCAGCCGATCGTCGCCCAGCCGAGTAGATAGAAAAACTCGCAGAACATGATGAAAATCATGCTCGATCCGACTTCCCAGCCGGGAACGCCATAGCGACGATTCAGATAGAGGCCCATCGCGCCCTTGCCGACCTGTTCATTCAGGATTGAAAGGATGTAGGAGCTGCCACGGATCGGGAGGATCGCCGAATACTTCACCGGCGTGTTGAACCAGGACACGACGCGCCAGACGATGAGCGAATCGACCAGGAAGAAGAAGGCCGAGTAGGGGATCATCAACGCGAGCCACTGTCCCCACGGCACGCGCCCGAAGATGCCAGCGAAATACTCGAAGAGGCCGAGACCATCCCGGGCGGCGGCACCGGACAATCGAGTGTAGAGGTAGCCGAAGCACACGATCGTGATGGTCCACGGGAGCATCTGTTGCCAGCGCGCGGGGCCCTGCGTTGCTGCTTCTTCTTCGGGGATCTGTTGTGAGTTCGAGTCGGGTGCAGTCATAGGTCGTCGTGACTTTCTTCTGGGTCCTCGGCGAGCCGGGTATTGGCCGTCGACCGATCGTCCGAAGGAATCTCGACCGGCGAGGGATGCTCGCCCGAAGGTCCGACGTAGTCGGACAGGGTCTGGTCGAGGGGGGTGAGTTCGATATCGAGTGCCTTGCAGAATGCCTCGGGGTCGACACGGTCATCGTGCTGGAGAATGTCGAACATCGTGCGGGTGACCGGAGGCTCTCGCAGGATACGATCGAGGATTCCCACCCCGAATCGAGCGAGGCCGATCGGGATCGACCCGATCTTTGGTTCATTCTGCCAGAGCCGTGCGGCGCGCAGGACCAGATTGCGATGGGACAGGCAGACCGGGCCGCCGGCGTCGAGGGCGAGGTCCCGCCCCGGGGCAGCGCTGCAAGCCGCGAGAACGGCGCGAACCAGATCACGCGCATCGATCGGCTGCTGGAGCGTCCGGCCTCCGGAGACCAGTCGCAGTCTCCTTGCTTGCGCCGAACGTCGAAGCGATGTGGTGGCGGGATCGTCTCCGCCTAGCACCATGGGTACCCGGATCACGGTCGTCGCAACCCGGTCGTCGAGGAGCAAGGTTTCCGCGCGACCCTTGGACGAGAGGCACGCGTTTTCGGAATCAGGGGTGCTGCCGAGGATCGAGAGATAGACGATCCGTGCGACGCTGGAACGGCTCGCGGCGACAGCAAGGGCGTGGCAGGTCTGCTCGTGGGCCTCGACATATCGTGTTCCGGGCATCTCCTTGATGATGCCGACGAGATGGACCACCGCTTCGGCACCGTCGATCGCGATCCCCATCTGCTTGGGACTCGAATAATCGACGAGACGAATTTCCGGAGCGGGCATCAGGCCGAGATCGACGATCGTGTTGCGAGCGCGCTCCGATCGAACGAGTGCACGCACGGAGGAGTGACCGCGCTCCGCGAGTCGCGCGAGGAGCGCCCGACCGAGCTGGCCGTTGGCACCTGTTACGACGATCGAGCCCGGGAGCGGAACGAGGGAGGGAGTCACGACGAGACTGTAACGATTTCGTTGCGGCCTGTCGGAAACGAAAGTCGCCTACGACAGTCGGCGCCGCGATCGCCGGCGACCCACGAAGATCGACGCGAGTACAAGCAGAGCGAGCCATGCGCCGAGAGTCGCGAGGGCAAACGAGAGTCCATGCTTCGGTACTTCAGTGGCGATTCGCCCCGTGGCCCAGGGGACGACGAAGCCGCCCAGGGAGCCGAGTCCCCCCGCCAGTCCGACCGCGGTACCCGCTGAAGAGGGAAGCGCGATTCCAGCCAGGCCGATCATGATGGGAAAAACCCCGCCGAGACAGAAGCCGACCGCCGCCATCGTGACCTCGGGGACCCCGATCCAACCGAAGCCGAAGAGGCAGAGGATCAAGGCGGCCACCGAAGCGAGCGCGGCGGTCGTGCCGGCTCCGACCTGGCTGGGGGCGAGTCCAACCGCGAGGCGGCCGGCGAGCAGACCGCCCCAGAAGGCGCTGATCGTGCGGGTCGCGCGCGCGGCCTCGAGGCCGAGATCATTCACCGCGTGATCCGCTACGAAGAGCGTGAGAGCGGATTCGACACCGACATACGCGAAGGTCGCGACGCAGATCGCGGCTAGGGCCAGGGGGTCGTCCGGCGAAGGGGTCGAGATCTTCGTGCCACCGACCGTTTCGATCGGTGCGTCCGCCCGGGGTTCTGCTGTTTTCTCGATCATGACCGCGATGCGCTTCGAGGGGCGCATCGGCACGAACACGACTGCGAGGATCAAGAGGGCGTGAACGAAGCCGACGATCCGGAACGTATCGTGCCAGGCGAGTGGGGTGAACGTTCGCGCAAGCTCGAATAGAAGCGGAGTCACGCACGCCGCGAGCGTCGCAGCGGAATGAATGAAGATCAGGCGTCGGGGAGCACGGCTACCGAATTCCTCGACGATCAGCGCATTCAGGATGGTTTCGTAGAACCCGGCACCGAAGCCGATTGCGACGGTATGGAGCAGGAGCGCTCGGTAGTCCGTATCGCTGCTGAGTGTGGTCGTGGCCGCGAGAACCGCAAGGCATGCACCGACGTAGAGAGGGCGGCGTGGAAGCCGATCCGAGATCGGTCCCGCGATGACGATGCCGACACCGAGTCCCAGCGCGAGCATCGATCCGAGCAGACCCAGATCGGCGTAGTCAAGATCGAGATCCGCGATCAGCTCGGTGCTATTCGCGCCATAGAGCACGAGCACCGCTCCGAAGGCGATGAAGGATGCGGCCGCCAGGGCGGAGACCGGATGCAGGGCCGCGACGCGCACCGAGGAACTCAAGTACGGATCGTCTACATCATGTTCAGTTCGAGGCGGGCCGCATCCGACATCATGTCGACGCTCCACGGCGGATCCCACACCAGGTCGAGGGAAACGTCCTTTACGCCGAGCACGTTTCGAACCTTGTCTTCGACCTCGGGCGGAAGCGTTTCGGCGACGGGGCACATCGGTGTGGTCAGGGTCATCGTGACGTGGGCTTCGCCATCGTCGGTGACCTCGACTCCATAGATGAGGCCGAGCTCGTAGATATCGACCGGTATCTCGGGGTCGAAAACGGTCTTGAGGACCGCGATGATGCGGTCGCGAATCTGCATCGCCGGGCTGAGACCCGACTCCGGCGCAGCGCTCGCCGACGTGCCTTCGTGCGTTTCGGTCGTGTCCTGTTTCTCGTCCATCGTTGCCTCACCCTGCACTTCGTTCATGCTGATTGGTTTTCGTTGTCGGAGCTGACGTCTGTTCGCCAAACCGCCCATGAGCCATTCGAACATCGCGACCCGCCCTATTCCGTCTTGACGATCTTGCTTTCTGAGCCGCCGTCTTCGAGGGCGGCTCGCAGTGCGTGCCAGGCCAACGTCGCGCATTTGACGCGCATCGGATATTCGCGAACACCCGCGAATACGGCGAGCTTGCCGAGTCCTTCGGTGTCGGGCTGCTCGTTCGGCGGAGTGGTCACCAGCCGGTGGAAGCGGTTGAAGTCGGCCTCGACCTCGGCGAGCGCCTTTCCCTTCACGTGATCGGTCATCAGTGAGGCGGATGCTTTGGAGATCGCACATCCGGAGCCCTGAAATGTCACTTCCTCGAGGTTGCCATCTGCATCGACCCGGGCGTAGAGCGTGAAGATGTCGCCGCAGAGTGGATTGTGGCCGTCGGCTTCGTGGCTCGCATCTTCCATGACCCGAAAGTTTCGAGGCTTCTTGTTATGTCCCAGAATTGTGGCCTGGTAGAGTTCTCTCAGGTCATCCATTGCATATCCGTCCGCGTTCGTGCTCGATTCGATCACGCAAAGAGTTTCGCAGTCTTGATCAGCGCGTCGGTCAGTCGATCAATCTCGTCTCGAGTGTTGTAGAAGGCGAATGAGGCTCGTGCGGTCGCCGGTACGCCCATCCGCTTCATGAGGGGTTGGGCGCAGTGGTGTCCCGCGCGGACAGCGATTCCCTCGCCGTCGAGCACCGTACCGATGTCGTGGGGATGCGCGCTAGAGAGAACGAAGGAAAGGACGGCCGCCTTTTCCGGGGCCATTCCGAGAATTCGAAGTCCGGGGACCTTCTGAAGGCGATCCGTGGCGTAGAGCAGCAGTTCGTGCTCGTAGGCCGAGATCTCGTCCATTCCAATCTGATCGAGGTAGTCGATGGCGGCCCCCAGGCCGATCACAGACGCGATGTCCGGGGTGCCCGCCTCGAATTTCTGCGGGACCGGGGCGAACGTCGTGCCCTCGAAAGTGACGCTTTCGATCATGTCGCCCCCACCCAGGAAAGGGGGCATCGCTTCGAGCAGTGACAGGCGTCCGTGGAGCACGCCCGCGCCGCTGGGCCCGAAGACCTTGTGGCCGGAGAATGCATAGAAATCGCAATCGAGGGCGCCGACGTCCACCGGTTGATGGGGTATGGCCTGCGCGCCGTCGACGAGGGTGACGATTCCGCGCTCGCGCGCGAGGGATACGAGTTCGGCGACGGGGTTGATCGTGCCGAGTGCGTTCGAGACATGGGCCAGGGCGAGCAGCTTCGTGCGCGAGCTGAAAAGGCTCGTCAGATGCTCCACGTCGAGCACCCCCGCGTCGTTGATTTCGGCGACGCGGATCGTCGCGCCACGCCGTGAGGCCAACATCTGCCACGGGACGATATTCGCGTGGTGTTCCATCACGGTGAGAACGATTTCGTCGCCCTTGCCGATATTCTCTTCGCCCCAGGTGCGGACGACGAGATTGATGGCTTCGGTCGCGTTGCGAACGAATACGATCTCGCGCGGGTCACGGGCTCCGATGAACTTCGCCACCCGCGTGCGGACGGCCTCGTACTCTGCGGTCGCTTCCGCGGAGAGTTGGTAGACGCCACGATGAATATTCGCGTAGTGGTCGGAATAGAAATCCGACATCGCGTCGATGACGGCCCGCGGCTTCTGGGCACTCGCCGCGCTATCGAGATAGGTCAGTCTTCGCCCTCGCATCTCGGTTGTGAGGATCGGGAACTCTGCGCGGATCTTCTCGACGTCGAAACCCATCAGTCGCCTCCCTTTTCGGGGGCGGTCTCGGACCTGGCGCCGGGATAGAGCGAAGCGAGCGCGTTGTCGACGAGTTCCGCGACGGAATGTCGGGCAGCGTCATCCGCGATCCCATCGACGATGGCGTGGGCGAAGCCCCGGGTCAGCACGAGCCGTGCGACGGCTTCGTCGATCCCGCGTGCGCGCAGAAAGAAGAGCGCCTCGGTGTCGAGCTGTCCGATCGTCGAGCCGTGGTTTGCGCGTACGTTGTCTGCGTAGATTTCGAGCTGGGGCTTCGTGTCGATCGAGGCCCGATCGGAGAGCAGGAGGTTCGCATTGGATTGGCGTGCATCGGATTTCTGGGCGTCGGGTCGAATGATGACCCGACCGCGGAACACGCCCTTGGATTCGTCGCCGAGGACGCCTCGATATTCCTGATCGCTCGAGCAATTTTCGACGGCGTGGTCGACGGTCGTGAAGTGGTCGACATGTCCACGGTTGCGGCCCAGGAAGAATCCGCGCATGCGGGTTTCGGCACCAGGGGCGTCCAGGGTGATCTTGAGCTCGCTGCGGACGAGTCCGTCCCCAAGGCTGAATACGTGCGAGTCGAAATGCGCATCACCCTCGAGGCGAGCGTGACTGCTCGTTACGTGGACCCGTTCGGCCCCCTCGGACTGAATCTGGATCGTTTCGATTCGGGCGGCGGCGGCGAGATGATATTCCGCGACGAAGGCGGTCAGACCGGGAGCCGTACCTCGTGACTCGCTCTCGAAGACGATCGTCGCTGCGCTATCACGCCGTGCGACCACGAGTAGTCGTGGGAACGATGCGCTGGCTTGCGTCGGTCCGTCGGCTGTTGCGATCGAGCGGATGCGAATCGGTCGCGTCGCACGAACACCCGAATCGAGATGGACGATCGCCGCGTCTTCGAAGAACGCGGTCTGGAGTGCCGCGAGACTCTCTTTCTTGAGATCCGGAAGACGGCCGAGGTAGGTCTCGGGAATCTCGGGATCCTCGCTCGCTGCCTCCGCGAGAGACTGCACACGCACGCCTTCCGGGAGGTCCGCGCGGGCAGCCGAGGCGACGAGCAGGCGTCCGTCGACGAAGACGAGGTCCGCATCAGCGAGTAGATCGTCACTCGGGTCGATTGACCTCGCCTCGGCGGGAGGCGAGCCAGGCCCGATCCGCGAAAAATCCATCGCCTCGAGGCGGGCGAGATTCGTCCCCTTCCACTCCTCGAGACGGCGGGTGGGAAAACCCTGCTCTTCGAATGCCGCGAAGCCCATCGATGCGAGCGCCTCGAGGCGTTCGGCGAGTCGCGATGACGGCAGGCCGAAGGTTTCGTCCGAAGCGACTCGTTCGCGGAGCCGATTCAGGGATTCGAGCGCAGCGCTCATGAGCCTGCCCCGTGTGCCGTCGCTTTATCCTGCGATTCTTCGATCCAGCCATAGCCCTTCGCTTCGAGTTCGAGGGCGAGAGTCTTGTCTCCAGAGCGGACGATCTTCCCATTCGACAGGACGTGGACATGGTCGGGAACGATATGGTCGAGCAATCGCTGATAGTGTGTGATCACAAGCATCGATCGCTCGCTCGAGCGCATCTGATTCACGCCGGCGGCGATGATTCGCAGGGCATCGATGTCGAGACCCGAGTCTGTTTCGTCGAGAATGCAGAGGCTGGGCTCGAGGAGCAGCATCTGAAGGATCTCGTTGCGTTTCTTTTCGCCGCCGGAGAATCCTTCGTTGACCGATCGGGACATCATGTCTTCCGGCATCTCGACGAGCTTCATCTTCTCCTTGAGGATCGTGAGAAAATCGATCGCGTCCAACTCATCCAGCCCCCGATGTTCACGTACGGCGTTGACCGCGGTCCGAAGGAAATAGTTGTTTGCGACGCCCGGTATCTCGACGGGATATTGGAAGGCGAGAAAGACGCCTTCGCGCGCCCGCGTCTCGGGCTCCATCTCGACCAGGTTCCGACCGCGGAAGAGAATCTCACCGTCGGTGATTTCGTAGCCGGGCTTTCCGACGAGGACGTTCGAAAGCGTGCTCTTGCCGGACCCGTTTGGTCCCATGATTGCGTGGACCTCGCCGGCGCGTAGTTCGAGATCGATTCCTCGAAGGATTGGAGTCTCGCCCGCGGTGGCGTGAAGATTGCGAACGCTGAGGAGTGGAGCTTCGGACATTGGTTCTTTCCTGTGACCCCGCCGCACGGATGCGTAGGGTCGCTGACAAGAGTTGCGGGCGTCTCGGGGAGACGTTGAAGAGGGGAACGGATCGCCTACCCGACTGCACCCTCTAGGCTCACCGAAAGTAGATTCTGCGCTTCGACCGCAAATTCCATGGGCAGCTCCCGAAGCACGTCTTTGCAGAAGCCGTTCACGATCATCGAGATCGCGTCCTCTTCGGACATTCCGCGTTGGCGACAGAAGAAGAGCTGATCGTCGCTGATCTTCGACGTCGTCGCTTCATGCTCGACGGTCGCGGTCGGGTTGCTCGCCTCGAGGTAGGGGAAGGTGTGCGCGCCGCACCGATCGCCCATCAGGAGCGAGTCGCATTGGCTGTAGTTGCGCGCTCCTTCTGCCTTCGGGCCCATGCGAACGAGACCCCGATAACTCTGTTGTCCCCGGCCGGCGCTGATTCCCTTCGAGATGATCGTGCTCTTCGTGTTCTTGCCGATATGAATCATCTTCGTGCCAGTATCCGCCTGTTGCCGGTGATTCGTCATCGCGACCGAGTAGAACTCACCAACCGACTCGTCGCCGATCAAGAGACAGGAGGGATATTTCCACGTGATCGCCGAGCCGGTTTCGACCTGGGTCCAGGAAATTTTCGACCGGAAGCCCCGGCACGCGCCCCGCTTGGTCACGAAATTGTAGATCCCACCGACGCCTTCCTCGTTGCCGGGGTACCAATTTTGGACGGTCGAATATTTGATCTCGGCGCGATCGAGGGCGACGAGTTCGACGACGGCGGCGTGCAGCTGGTTCTCGTCGCGCTGTGGAGCGGTGCAGCCTTCGAGGTAGCTGACGTAGGCGCCTTCATCGGCGACGAGCAAGGTGCGTTCGAACTGGCCTGTACCCGCAGCGTTGATCCGGAAGTATGTCGAAAGCTCCATCGGGCACCGAACACCCTTTGGGATATAGGCGAAGGACCCGTCGCTGAAGACCGCGGCATTCAGACAGGCGTAGAAGTTGTCGGAATAGGGGACGACGCTGCCCAGATATTTCTTGATGAGGTCCGGATGCTTCTGGACCGCCTCGGAAAAGGAGCAGAAAATGATGCCCTGCTGCTCGAGTTCCGCCTTGAAGGTCGTGGCAACCGAAACACTGTCGAATACGGCGTCGACCGCGATTCCGTTCAGACGCTTCTGCTCGAGCAGCGAAATCCCGAGCTTTTCGTAGGTCGCGAGCAGCTCGGGATCGAGATCGTCGAGACTCTCGAGCTTGACCTGCTGTTTCGGAGCGGAGTAGTAGACGATCTTGTCGAAATCGATCTTCGGGTAAGAAACCTTGGCCCAACCGGGTTCCGCCTGTCCGTCGTCGAGCATCTCACGAAAGCGTCGGAATGCCTTCAAGCGATATTCGAGCAGCCAATCGGGCTCGCTCTTCTTCGACGAGATCAGCCGCACGACCTCTTCCGTCAGACCGGGATCGGCGCGGTCCTCTTCGATGTCGGTCACGAAGCCGTATTTGTAGTCTTGCTTCGCGAGTCGCTCGAGGTCTTGATTGGCGTTCGCCATCTTTCTTTCGTCCTTGTCAGCGCGTCGGATGGAAAATTCGTCGTGGGAATGTGGGGTTGGTCGGTCGGGCGACGACTGAGCCGCCCCCGCAGTACTAGATGCCCTCGATCTGGAGTGTCGGAGTCGAGGTTTGCGTCGTTCCGGAATGTCCCCTCACGAGATCCGCGAGCGTGACGTTCTCGAGCGCGCGTTCGACGACCCGACTGATCTCTTGCCAAGGAGCGCGCACGGCGCACATCGTCTCGTGTTCGCAGAGCAACGGGCCAATCGCGCAATCCGTGAGCGCTACCGGACCTTCGAGCACGCGAATCATCTCGGCGACCGGCAGGTCCTCTGCCTCGCGCGCGAGGCTGTAGCCGCCCTTCGGGCCGCGCTGAGAGACCAGGAGTCCCTCCTTCGCGAGGGCCTTCAGGATCTTGCTGACCATGGGGACAGGGAGGTCACAGGACTCGGCGAGCTCGCGGGCGTTCTGGAGCGCGCGCGTGCCTCCCGCGGGCGTCGCATCTGCGTCCTTCGAATCGGACGCGAGCTGGGCCATTAGGACGATCCCGTAATCCGTCGTTTTGCTGAGCCTGAACATCACGCCTCCACGGACAGATCCTTGCCGGAGGGCATGAACTATATCGGACCAATCTAGTCCTGTAAATATGGGATCGATTCGGTCCTAGATCGACATAGATCCCCAGGATCGCAGGGGAAATCAATTCTCCCGTGACTCCAGGATCGGGAGAATTGATCTTCGAGACTGAAATCGACGAAAGGCGCGCCGGCGCGATCCCCGATCGATTCGCGGCTTCGCGCGTAGATGGGCATCTGGCTAGATGAGGCCGGGGCCGAGGGTCGAGGCTGATCCAGACGGCGATCGAGATCGCCTGGCGGCGAGACGATCAGTGTCAGGCTCGCTGTTTGCGGCTGGCTCTCGAGAGACTCGATGCGGCCTCCCTCGATTTCGATGCAGTCGCCCGCAGCCATCCGAATTCGTTGGCTTCCGGCCTGCAGAT
Source organism: Myxococcota bacterium (assembly GCA_029941885.1). Lineage (GTDB taxonomy): Bacteria > Myxococcota_A > UBA9160 > UBA9160 > UBA4427 > UBA4427. The sequence goes on along the minus strand of JAPYTP010000026.1, from coordinate 21,733 downwards.
CGACTTCCCCTCGTTCCACGAGCACGATCGCCCGCTGGCGCGGATCGAGGTCGAGCGGCGGAAACAACTTGTCCGCGGAGAGATCGATCTGCCAGACGCCGACGGAAGGTCGGGCCATGGCAACGGTCCCGTTCCCCTGCTCGGCCACGCGCTCCGGCGTGCCATTCATTGTGGCGTCAGGAGTGGCGGCGATGCCGTTGTGCTCGACCGCCGAGTCTTCCGGCGTATCGCGGATCAGCTCTTCGGGACGGCAGCCGAGACCCTTTGCAATCTTGAGGAGCACGGAGACGGTTGGGACCATCTGGCGTGCTTCGACCTTGTGGATGGTGCTAGCGGCCACGCCACTTCGCGCAGCGAGCTGCTGAAGGGTCAGACCGTCCGCTGCGCGGCAGGCGCGAATCTGCTTCGCCATGTCGTTGAGCGCGTGACTGGTATCGAACATCTACCGAAAGCCTCCGATCCCAGGCCCGCAAAAGGCATAGGACGGATGAGCCGGATACGTGACTTAGCCGTGTCTGCCATCGTAGGCAGGTGGAGCCCATGATAGTCGAAATTTTACTAAGCGATTGTACGAAAGAGGTCTAAATCTGAGAAGCAGTAAGATCAAATATCCTACATGCGGCCAAAACTGTCGCATACCGAGAAGCGCGCGATGGGTGTGAACAGCGGCAACCCGTCATGAGGCCAATCGATCGGGGGTGTCTGCATCCGACCCGGTTGCGTGATACGCGAAACGTCTAACCTCGAAAGATCGGCCGTGACATCTACTAACAATGAGTCAGTAGTATGGGTCCCATTCGGGACCCCGGCGATCGCAACGGTCGACAGATGACCCGAAAAAGGCGTGAGCGCGGCAACGAGCGCCTCTTGCGAGTCGACGGGCATTAGGCGAAGGAAGCGATGCAGCGGGGCGGGGCGGGGTTGGGCATCGTTCTCGAGGACCACGGTGTGATCCGAACCTTCGAACAGCAACGCCTGGCCCGATGCACATCGCATCCTGGCTTCCGAGCGCTCGCTTGCAATCTGGGCGCGGGTCTCGGGGTCGACGTGACCTCTTGGCATCGACGCGGACAAAGCCGCAAGGGATTCAGCGATCGTTCGCCCAATCTCTTCCGCGTCCTCCGCTCGGACGTCTAGCAGGTACACGACCACGGGAGACAGGCAGCCCGACTGATCCCAACGTGCCACGTCCAACGCGATGCCCCGGGCGGCCTCCTGGAGTCCGGCTCGGTCGTTGCCGATCTCGGCTCCCAAGAGGCCGATCGAGAAGCGGTGGCCATGGGGGACGAGTCGCTGCAGGGGCCCCAGCCGATTCGAGATCGAGGAGATCGTCTCGTCGGATCCGGTGGCCACGATGCAAGGAGCCGCGAGCGCCGCGTCGAAGGCCTCCCGATCGGTTGCACGGAAAGACAGATGCTCGAAGCTGCGAGCGAGACGTTCATCCCGGGCCTCGAGTGAGCGCGCGAGGAGTCCCGCGGTGACGGGATCTTTCGACGTCTCGCGCAGCAGAACGGGCGAGCCGACGACGAGCGGCAGCAGAGCCGACAGGATCGTCGGCATCGGGATCGACCCTCCTGTCACGACCGTCGTCCACTCGAAGGGAACCAGGGTCCGACCGCCGTTGGGATAGGTGACGGCCAGCTCGGCACGGGCGCACTCGACCAGTCGCTCGGGTCGCCACGCGCGGAGAGCACTCTCGAGCCCCTCCGTGATCGTTCCCGCGGCGAAGGGCGTCGCGTCCGAGAGGGTGCTTGCAAGCTCGCGGCGCCAGGGCGAATCCGCCGCCGTCCAATCTTCGAGTACCCGAGCGACGGCCGTGAGCCGCTCTTCGAGGGACATCGCGCGAAGGGCTGTGCCCGCCAGGGAGAGTCTCCCGCGAGCTGCTCGAACGCGCTCAGCTCCCTCGTCCGGCCATTCGATCTCGAGCCGGCTCATCCCGAGTTCCCTCTGCGTGAAGCCGCGAGCATGACGTCCGTCGCGATCGAGCAGCCCTTGGCCTCCGCGCCGAGCTCGCGACCCAGCACGTCGAAACCGATTCGCTCACCCTTCGCGCCGAGGATTGCGCGGCCGAGATCCGCGGTCTGGAGGGCCGCGATGCTTCCGGTATTCGCCAGATCGTGGATCACGATCATTCCGACCTCTCCCTCGTCGACGTCGCGACCCGATTCGGGATCGACGAAACGGACGCGAGTCCAGGGAGGGATGAGCTTTCGCCGGGGCCCATCCGGATCGACGAGGGTCGAGTCGTAGAATTGACTGCCGAGTTCCGTCATGCCGTACTGGTTCACGACGCGGGATTCTGCGATTCCGAAGAGCCGTGCGATTTTCGCCCGAAGGACCTCACGCGGGATCTCCCGGCTGCGACCCTTGAAGCCACCCGTTTCCATGACCCGAGAATTCGCCGGCAGGTCGAAACCTCCGACGAGCGCCCCCGCCTCGCCCGCTGCGACGGCATCGAGAAGGTGGACGAATGCGAAAGCAGTTCCCGCCACGACGAGGGTGCGCCCCTCACTCCGCGCGACCTCGATCGCGGATGCGAAGGCCTCGAGATCGAGTCGCCCCTCCGACAGATCGAAGCCGCTTCGGGGGCTGCCCTCCTCTCTCCGAAGAATCTCGAACATGTGCGAAAGCGACGAATCGGCGGCTTCTTCCGCCGAGGGTGCGAGGAAACGCATCGTTGCCCGCTGGCCCACGAGATCGGTGAGGAAGTTCTGTCGCAGGCTCGCGAGCAGGGATGCCTGGTAGAGGGCGAGGGTGTCGAGGTGAAGCCGACCGCGGCGATCGATCGCGGTCCCGCTCGTGCAGAACGTGAGGAGGGTTTCGTCTTTTGGGAAACAGCGGAGGTCGAACTCCTTGAATGCACCCGTCGGCACCGCCGGGATGTCCTCGCTGCGCGAGACCGTGCCGGGAATTCGCTCCATCGATCGACACAACCGCGCGTAGGGATCGCAGGCGCTGAACTGGAACTCGAATAGCGACAGCGCGAGCCGCTCGAAACGAGCGGGTTCCGGAGTCCAGGGCGTCTCAGCGATCCACGTGAGGATCTCGGCTTCGAGTTCGGCGCGCTTCATGCGCGGCCCTCCCTCGCGGCCTCTTCAAGGCCCGTGACGATCGCGTCGCAGGCGCTCATGATCGCGTCACGGCCGATCGACAGGGGTGGAGTGAGCGAGAGTACGCGCCCCCCGTCGCCAGAGGGCAGGAGTACGTAACCCCGTTCCAAAAGACGCTCGGTGGTGGCGAGGGAGATCTCCGGGGTCGTGCATTCGATTCCGATCATCAGACCGAGGCCGCGGACGTCGCTCACCGCGGACACGGAGGAGAGTCGTGTTCGCAACCCTTCGAGGACCTCGGCGCCGAGGGTGCGGGCGCGCTCCGGCAGGTCGTCCCGCCTGGAGACTTCGAGAGAAGCGAGGGCCGCAGCGCAGCTTGCTGGATGACCGAGGAATGTCTGGGTATGAAGTGCCTCTCCCTCGGAGCGTGGCCACGCCTCGAACACGTTTTCGAGACCGATACAGGCCGAGAGTGGCATTCCCGAAGCGAGTCCCTTACCGACGCACAGGAGGTCGGGAATGACACCTTCGTGATCGCAAGCGAAGATCGCACCGGTGCGACCGAATCCGGTGTAGATCTCGTCGGCGATGAGCAGCCAACCCGTCTCGTCACAGATTTCGCGCAGTCCTCGCAGAAAGCCAGCGGAAGGGACGCGCTCGCCGCCGCGCCCCTGGATCGGTTCGACCAGCAGGGCGCCGATCGAGTCTCCTGATTCCGCAGCGAGCCGGCGGACCGCGTCGAGGTCGTCGAAGGGCGCGAAACGGGTGGCCCCTGGCAGTCTCGCTTCGAAGGGTTCACGGAAATCGCGACGCCAGGTGCAGTCGAGGGCCCCTAGAGAGAGTCCGTGATAGGCGCCCTCGAAGGCGAGCAGACCCGCGCGTCCGGTTGCGAGCAGGGCGGTCTTGATCGCGATCTCGATGGCATCGGATCCAGAAGAGGACAGGACAGTCCGGACGCGAGGCGGCTCGTCCGCATCGCCGCGTGGATAGAGAGTCGCGAGGCGTTCCAGCAGCTCGACCTTCACCCGCGGCGGGTGGACGTCGCCCATTCCGTGGAGCAATGTGCCCGCCTGGTTCGTGAGCGCTTCGACTACATCGGGGTGGGCATGGCCGACGTTTGCGACGCCGAACGCCGCCGTGAGATCGACGAAGAGATTGCCGTCGACGTCCCAGAGATTGGCGCCCTCGGCTCGTTCCCAGAAGATTGGAACCGGGTCGAGGGCGGTCACGTTCCGGCTCTCGACCCTCGCGAGCCGTGCGGCAAGAGCGCGCGACTCGGGTCCGGGGACTTTTGTGCGGAGTGCCGGGGCCAGGGTGTCGGCGGTCATCTGCCTGGATTCGGACGCGGTCATGGCGTGATTGTAGGGCGCCGCTTCGCGGAGCGATGCGGCCACCATTCTCCCCGGGTCTGGGTGGGGCATGGACCTCTGCGCGCGTCCTGGCGGTCATTCGTGGAATGGGAAGGCATCATCGGCTCCGTTGGGGGCGCGGAGAATACCCGACGCGATCTATCCTTCGAGGGCGCGGCGGAAAACGCGCGCGAGGGAGTGGGAGATGAGGGTCGGTGGAGAGATCGTCTACGTTGCCGTCGGGGCGAATCTCGGGGATCGAGAGGCGACCTTTGCAGCGGTCATCGAGTCCTTCGAGAGCGAAAGGGATCTCCTGCTGTTGGCGGCCTCCCCCGTCTACGAGACGGCGCCCGTTGGGCCCGGAGGACAGGCCGCCTATCTGAACGCGGCGATCGAGCTGCGAACCTGGCTCGCTCCCCTCGAACTGCTGCACCGACTTCAGAGAATCGAGGCGCGGCTCGGCCGCGACCGCGGACCCGATGCCGTTCGATGGGGGCCGCGGCGGATCGACCTCGACCTCCTCTTCTACGGGGATCAATGCATCGAGCTGCCGGAACTCGTCGTCCCCCATCCCCGCGCCCACGAACGCGCCTTCGTGATGCTGCCGATGGCGCAGCTGGCGCCGAAATTTCGGCATCCCGTGGTGGGCCTGTCCGTTGCCGAGATCGCGCGAAGGCAGCCCGACAAGGGGGATGTGCTGGTCTGGTCGAGACCGCCCGGATGGCCGGGCAATCGAGCGGATGTGGGCGAATCGAGGGAGGGAGGCTGATCTCGGCGCGCGGGCGTACACTCGCTCCATGGCGATTGCAGCAGTTAGTATCTCCCCACTGGGTGTCGGCATCTCAGTTTCAGAGTACGTGGCGGCCGCGCTGCGTGTGCTCGAGGAGCAGGATCGCGTGCGTTGGCAGCTCGATTCGATGTTCACGACGCTCGAGGGAGAACCCGAGGATCTCTTCGAGGTGATTCGTGCGATGCAGGAGGCGGTCTTCGACGCGGGTGCGGAACGAGTCGGGACGGTGATCAAGATCGATGATCGCCGAGATCGGTCCGGGGTGCGGATGGAAGACAAGGTGAAGTCCGCTCGGGACAAACTGGGAACCGTTCCTTAATTACATATCAAATACATAGGAAATTTGAATCCTCGACCCGATTGTACTAATCAGGATTTTGCCCGGTCGGTCGATAAGGCCGTTTCGCCCTGCACTGTTTTCCGCCATTTCGAGTGTGCAGGCCCCCCTGGAGTCACCTTGGCGCTGATCGCAATCGATGCACTTGATGGAAAGCCCTTTAAAGACGACGTCTTGAGCCTCGTGAAGGGCGACGGGATGGAGGCTCTGGACTCTCGAGAAATACTGATCTGGGCAGTCGAGAATTTTCATCCTCGGCTGACTGTCTCCGCATCCTTCGGCGCGCCGGAGGGCATGGTCCTGATCGACCTGCTCCACGCGATCGATCCGACGACGAGGGTCTTCGTGCTCGACACAGGTCGGTTGCATCCCGCGACCTACGACCTGATCGACCGGGTGCGAGACCGCTATGACAAGCGGGTAGCGGTGATCTTTCCCAACGCGGCTGAGGTCCAGGAGATGGTGCAGGAGAAGGGGATGAACCTCTTCTACGAGTCCCTTGAGAATCGCAAGCTCTGCTGCAAGCTTCGCAAGGTCCTGCCGATGCGGCGTCATCTGGCGAATTTCGACGCCTACGTGACCGGATTGCGGCGAGACCAGAACCTCAATCGGGCCGACACTCGAAAGCTCGAGATCGACTCCGTGAACGGTGATCTCGTCAAGATCAATCCCCTCGTCGACTGGACCCGCGAGCGCGTTCTCGACTATGTGGCGGATCACAATGTTCCCACGAATCGACTGCACCAGCACGGCTATCCCTCGGTCGGCTGCGAGCCCTGCACACGCGCAGTGGCGGCGGACGCGGATCCGCGAGCGGGCCGCTGGTGGTGGGAAAACGACGACGTCAAGGAATGTGGGCTCCACATCCAGGACCAGACGGACGGCTCCGGCATCTAGCCCGGGCCTCTGCCCCCCCCCTGACCGACCTTCCGGAACAGCACTTGTCCGCATGCGCCCCTACACGTGCGTTCCGGCACCCCTCAGGAACGCGCGGCTTGTGACGGGGGACCTCAAGGCATTTCCATCGTTGGCCGACTCATAGGGGCGTCGGGCCGATCCTTCGCGGGGACCGGACGCGCCCGATGAGGTGGCGATTTGATCGAGCGACGGCGGGCGTGGGAACGATTGGCGACGACGAGCGGGGTGCTCTGCCTTCTCGCGACCCTTCTCCTGCTTTCCACCGGCGTGCGAACGGTCCGTGCCGACGCGGGGGAAGAGGCGTTGATGAGCATCGACCCCCTCCTCGAGGCCCAGCTCGGACCCCCTCCGGCCGCTCCGCAGCCGGCTGCCCCGCCCACACTCCCGACGAATGTGCTGCCTCCGAGCCAGCCTGGCGCTCCCCCTGCCGAGATCCAGTCCGGTGTGATCGTGCTGAATACCCGGGGCTTCAACTACGGCCCGCCGCGGGGCGAGATCGAGCCAGGAGCGATGCGCCACGAGCGCGCCCCCACGCGCCCGACGCCCTGAGCCCGCGCCTCGAATTCACCTTCCCGATTCGCATCCTGCTAGCATTGTTCGGCTCCCGAGAGGCCCCGGCAGGATGGATCCCGACACCACGAGGCGCATGCGCCAACTGACCGGAAGCGCTGCAGCGATGTGGGCGTTGCTGGCCATCGGCCTTTCCGTATTCTCGTTGATTTCGCCCCTTCCAGGGCCCCAGCTGCCCGTCCGCACCTCGATCATTTCCGGCATCTCGATCGTCCACGCAATGAGCAGCGCAGCGGCCGCCGCGGGAATCGAGGAGGGAGATCAGCTCCTCACGGTCGACGGTGTAGACGCGATCCAGATCCTCTGGGAGCCGTCGCTGGAGTTTGGGGTCGTCGACACCTACCGGTTCCTGAAGCCCGACGGAACGGTCCTGACCGCTTCGCTCGCGCCGGTCCTCGCGGGCGACGTCGAGAAGACGAGCGACGTCCTGCTTCACCTCGGTCTACTGCTCGTGAGCTCGCTCTATCTCGTGGTGGCCCTCACCGTCTGGTGGACGCGCCAGGCGAGTGCCGAGTCATGGGCGCTCCTTCTCTATTGCTCGACGATGTCGGTATTGCTGTCCTCGGCGATTCGCGTCGACATCATTCCCTGGGGCCCGACTCGCGTACTCGCGACGCTGCCCTTTCTCGGCGCGACGACCTTTCACCTCTTTACGACCTATCCGATCGAGCCGCACTGGATCGAAAAACGCAGACATATCCGCTTCATCCCCTACTCGATCGCGGCAGCGATCATGGTGGCGGTCGGCACCCAGTCGGCGATGGGGATTCCGCCGAGCTGGATTGCGACGACGGCCTTCGCATTCGGGATCGGAACCTCGATTGCCTCGATCGCGATCCTGGCCCTGGGGCGTCGACAGGCAAGGGAAGCGGGAAAAGGGGATCGTGCCGATCTGATGCTGGTGGCAGGGCTGGTGAGCTTGTTGCCGGCGCTGCTCGCGCTGATCGCCGAGTGGGTCGTGCCGACGGCCTTGCCCTGGTATATCGCCCTGCTCTGGGTCGGCTTCTTCCCGGTTGCGGTGGGATATGGAATGATGCGGCGCCAGCTCTTCGAGTTCCGCCTCGCGGCGAAATCCTCCGCCGCCTACGGCGCAGCCACCCTCGCGATCACCGGCGTCTTCGCCTTCATGATCACCTTCGCCGACGAACTCGTTGCGCGCTATGGCGTCAACGTCCGAAGTGTTCAGGTCGTCCTGCTCTTTCTCGCCATCCTGGCTTTCAATCCCCTGCGCGAACGGATGCAGGGGCTGGTCGACAATTTCTTCGATCGCGACCGTTCGCGTTATCGTCTGGCGGTTCGTGAGATCTCCGAAGCGATGGTCTCGATGCTGTCGATGAACGAGATCGGTGATCGGATCCTGGCGGCGCTGACAGATACGATGGGCGTCAGTCGTGCGATGGTGCTCCTCTTCGACGAAGGGGATCGCGTTCTGCGTGCCTCGGCTTGGCGGGGCGATTGGGACCAGGACGACATCGATACCGAAATTCCCTCGGATCATCCGCTCTGGAAACATCTGTGGATGCGGCGCGAAGAACTGGCGCGTTCCGATTTCGACGAGGATCCCGATTCGGAGAAGCGAGAGAGCTGTTGGGACGTCTACGACACCCTCGAGGTCGAGCTGCTGGTACCGATCCTCTTCGGCGTCGATCTGTTAGGCGTGATCGCCGTGGGTCGGAAGCTCTCGGGCGAGCGTCTGGCGACGGACGATCGACAGCTTCTGCGCACACTCGCGAACCAGAGTTCCATTGCCATCGAGAACGCGAAGGCCTTCGACGAGATTGCAAAGTTGAACGAGAGCCTGGAAGTGCGGGTCGAGAATCGGACTCGCGAGCTGCAGGAAACCCAGAATCAGCTCATGCAAAGCGAGAAGCTGAAGAGTCTCGGACAACTCGTCGCCGGCGTGGCTCACGAACTCAACAACCCGATCGGTTTCGTGCACGCGAACCTGCAGCTTCTCGACGAGTTCATCGAGAAACTCGTTGTGGCACAGGAGAGCGGAGCCGACGCCACGAAGTATCGCGATGCCATCAAGAAGTTGTTGTCCAGGAGCCGCGAGGGTACCGAGCGCGTGAAGCAGATCGTCCAGGACTTGCGGACTTTCTCCCGGATGGACCAGGCAGATCTGCAGATGGCGCAGCTGACCGACGAGATCGACCGAACGCTCGCGCTGATGGAACCGCGCTTCAAGGGATCGATCGAGATCGAGCGCGATTTCGAGACGCTTCCCGAGGTGCGCTGTTTCCCGGGGCAACTGAATCAGGTCTTTCTCAACCTGCTGATGAACGCGTGTGACGTGCTCGAAGAGGAGGACGGCGGAACGATTACGATCCGGACGAGAGCGATCGCCGACGGTGTCCAGATCGAGTTCGAAGACTCGGGTCCGGGCATTCCCGCGGAGGTACAGACGCGACTCTTCGATCCCTTCTTCACGACAAAAGAGGTCGGAAAGGGGACGGGGTTGGGACTCTCCCTCTCTCACGGCATCATCGAGCGCCACGGTGGACGAATCCAGATCGTGTCGGATCCCGGCCAGGGCGCGACGTTCCAGATCGAGTTGCCGCTCGAGGCGCCGGCGATCGAGGAAACCGAGAGTCCGATTCAGGCGGTGTGACGCCCCGATCCGCTCGGATTAGAATTCAACGCCCCACGTTTTTAGGTTCGGCCTGCGACCGGTTCGTCGTGGCATTCACCCGCTTGCTCACTCGAATTCGCGTGTGCCCCAAGGAGACGATCAATGAAGCTCGGAATCATCGCCGGCTATTCCCCGGCCACCATGAGTATCCCGATCGATCTGATTCAGGAAGCAGAGCACCTGGGTTTCACCTCGGTCTGGACCGCGGAGGCCTGGGGCTCGGATGCCGTCTCACCCGCGGCCTGGATCCTGGCGCAGACCGAGAAGATCAACGTCGGCACCGCGATCATGCAGATGTCCGGACGCACGCCTGCGATGACCGCCATGACGGCCATGACGCTCTACGCCCTCTCCGGCGGACGATTCGTCCTGGGCCTCGGGCCGTCGGGGCCGCAGGTCGTCGAGGGATGGCACGGTGTCGCCTACGGTCGACCGCTCACCCGCACCAAGGAATACATCTCGATCATCCGCACGATCCTTGAACGCAAGGAGCGTCTCCAGCACGAGGGTCATCACTATCAGATTCCGTTCCGCGGTGAGGGCAGCTCGGGGCTCGGCAAACCGCTCAAGAGCATCCTCCACGGAGATCCCGCGCTGCAGATCTACACCGCATCGATCTCTCCGAACGGAATGGAGTGTGCGGGAGAGGTCTCGGACGGCGTCTTCCCGGTCTGGATGAATCCGGAGCGCTACGACCTTTTCGAAGATTCTCTCGCGAGGGGATTCTCGAAGGCCGGCGGGGACAAGTCCCTCGCGGATTTCGAGATCGCACCCTTCTGCACGGTCATCATGGGTGACGACCTGGAGAAATGCCGTATTCCGGTCAAGCACAATCTCGCGCTCTATATCGGGGGAATGGGTGCGCGCGACAAGAATTTCTACAACGACTACGCGAAGCGTCTCGGATACGAGGAAGCGGCGGTCGAGATCCAGAACCTGTATCTAGAGGGAAAGAAAGGCGAGGCCGCGGCGGCGGTGCCGGACTCACTCGTCGACGATGTCGCGCTCGTGGGATCTGCGGATCGAATTCGTGATCGCCTGCAGGCCTGGAAGGAAGCGGGTGCGAAGCGTCATGTGGGTTCGCTGCTCGCTGGAACCGGCGATGTGAACGCGCTACGCGTTCTCGCGGAAGAAGTGCTCTAGCTCCGCTCGGCCCCTCAGGCCTCCGCTTCGCAGAACTTCTGGACCTGACGCAGCGTCGTGTCGACGTGCTCGATCACGATTTTCTGGACATCGAGACGCGACACGACTTCGCCGATCACAGCGATCGAGTTGCGGGCGACGATCTTCATGCCGAGGCGCGTTCGTGGACCCGTTTCATCGTCTTCGGTATGGAGCGTGAAGGTCTGATCGAAATGTATCGAGCCGATCAGGATCCGGCTCACGAGTTGGTCGTGCCGAACCGTGTTCAAGATCTCTTCCTGCAAGACGAGGGGAACTCCGCCAAGCTTGAACCGCCATCGCGTCGTCCGGAGCGGGTGGGCCCTGCCATGGGTGCCATGGGTGCCATGGTGGCGATGGTGGCGATGGTGGCGATCGGTCGCGGCCTGGCCAGCTGGCGACAGAGTGACTTCCCCAAGGATACGCTCGTCCCAGACCTGCCGCTCGGTGGGATCGACGAGAGCATGCCAGACGCGTTCGTGGCAGGCGCCAATTGTGGCTGAGAGCGCAACTGTGATCAATTAGAACGTCGCTCCTCGAAACAGAAGATGCGTTCTTCAAGAGGCCAACGCAATAGAATGGGCTTTGTTTGTAGGGCGCTCAGATGGGGTGAACACCCGGTGTCAAAGTCATTCGTTCGATCCAGCTGCGCAGTTGCGACCGCTCTGCTTAGCGTGGTAGAGCGCACGGTCTGCCCGTTCGACGACTTGCTCCCAGGAGAGGAAGTCGGAAACGTTCTTCCTGGTGATCGCGATATATCCGAGAGAGAGCGTGACCACTTTTGCCGCACTCGACGCGGGATGGGCGATGGCCTCGGCTTCGACCTTACCGCGCAGCCGCTCTGCGGCGAGGGCGGCGCTTTCCTCACCGGTTTCGGGTAGCGCGATCAGGAATTCTTCACCGCCGTACCGGAAGGCGAAATCCGGGGTGCGAATCGTCTTCCTGAGAAGTGTCGAGATTCGTCGCCCTGCACGTACCCCAGCGTGTCGTTGTAGTTCTTGAAATGGTCGATGTCGATCAGGATGACGCCGTATGAGTTTCCGTATCGTCGAGAGAGTGTATGGAGTTCGGACAGCTTCTCCGACATCGCTCGTCGATTGAGAAGATCTGTTAGGCCATCCCGAATCGACAGTTGTTCGAGCTTTTCGTTGGCAGCCTGGAGTTCGGCCGTTCGATCCATGACTGCGACTTCGAGATCACGCCCGCGGCGCTCCAGAGCCGAATTCATCGCGGCTTGCAGGTCCGTCAGGTTGACGATGCCCGAGAGATGGTTCTTGTCGTCGACGATAGGGACCCGCCGAAATCGACGTTCTGTCATCACGCGGATGACTTCACCCATCGTGGAGCTTTCAGGCAATGTATGGACCGGACTCGCCATCACGTCAGCCGCGCGAGCGGTCGCCAGGGGATCTCCGCGAAAGGTTCGGTCGAGCACCGAGAGCGTGTCGCGTTCCGAGATGACACCGACCGGAGCGCCGTCCTCACAGACGATATACGCGCTCTGGGATCTCTCGTTCATCTGAGTGATGACTTCGCCAAGCGGTGTGTCCGCTTCGCCCTGAAGGACTTCGCGATTCATGAACTTGGCGATCTCTTGATCGATCATCTCGGTTCCGCGCTGGGTATTCACCGGAAAGGAAATCTGTCGTTTCCTCGGGACTATCAGCTAGAGATGGGTCCACGCTGGAGGGGCAAGCAGAGATCTAGGATCTTTTGGGCCGGAATGCCGATTTTTCCCGATGCACGAGTCGGAAGAAATCCCTATATTTTGTTAGGCACGGGTTCGGAAGTTCTCGCCCGGCGGGCTGGCCGCATTTCGCAGATAGGCGTTGATGGCCGCATTCTCCCGCCGTGATGCGCGGGAGTGGGCAGCTCCGTCATTTCCGGACGCGTCACGCCCGTCTGGGCCTCGGAGTGAGATGCATCTCTCGCCGCGGCGGAGAGGGAAACGCGAACGCCGCCCTCGTCCCCGCGCTCGACCCCTTTGGTCGCGGCCCGGGCATCGCGCGGACCCTCACTGTTGCGAGTCGCTTGAACGCCCAGTTCACGAGCCAATGAGAGCAGTCGATCGACGCCAGACAGTTCCAAGGGAATCCTCGACCGGGTTCAAAGTAAATGAGAACACGGAGTTGCGTTCTGTCTACTATCGACCTGCCGGAGATCTTGCCTTTAGGAAGTGACGCGAGTAATGGTGGAATCCACCGGGCTCGGATCAGGCGTCATACCGAGTTCGAGATACTCTCGGTTTCGAGGAACTCGGACAGTAGCTCGACGACGATCTCCGGCTGATCCAAAAAGACGTGATGTCCCGCATTGGCGACCTCGACGAGCTTTCCCCACGGTAGCTGGGCGACGAACTCGCGCGCTGCTTCCGGCGAGAGGAGGTGGCTGTCGCCGCCGCGGAGCAGCAAGGTCGGACAGCCGACTTCCCTCGGATCGGGGCGCGGTCTGGACGGAAGTCCGAACCAGCGCGGATCGAATTTGTATCCGAAGCGTCCGTCGGGCTCGACGCGGACCGAGTGGTTCGCGATGTGCACACGCAGAGATTCGCTCGCATGGCTCGATTCGGGAAGGAATCGAAAACGGTCGACCGCGTCGTCGTGACTGCGATAGGTCCGTCGGAGCGAGAGGGCGAGTCGGGCTCGGCGCCCGGTTCCACGAGTGCTGCCCCGCGAAAGATCGATCAGGGCGATCGACCGCGTCGCGGCGAATCGGCTCGCATGATCGAGGGCGACGGCAGCACCCAGAGAATGGCCGACGAGGTCGACATCCTCGCGACCGAGCCAGGCCACCATGGCCTCGAGATCGATATTGAAGGCGCCGATCTCTCGCGTCGTGGGATGGTCCGAATCCCCATGCCCCCTGAAATCGAGGGCGTAGACGGGCCTCTCACCAGACAGACGAGGACCGATGTGGTCCCACCAATGCGCGTTCGCCCCTCCTCCATGCAGCAGGATCAAGGGCGCATTCGTCCCGTTTGCCGGGGAATCGGGAGTCTGCCAGCGCAAACAGTGTAATTCCACGCCGTCATCGGTCGTGAGATGAAGCGAGTCGGTTTTGGGCGGCATGGTCGATCGAGCCTGGTTCCTGAGTCGAGCGTTGGGGATGTGTCCCAAGCATAGATCGGTCGGAGCCCGGCTCTGGCGATCGATTTCGAGGGTTTGGGACGATTGAAAGAATACGGAATTTCCCTGTAGAACCAACTGGATGGCGCGACTCGCGAGAGATGACTCAATCTTGTGCGAAGCGTGCTTCCGCCGGATCCGAACGGTGGTTGTGAATTGGACAGGGTGTTCGGGTCGAAGAGTTCGCTGTTTCTCGAAGGCCCGCGTTTGGATCCCGTTGAGGCTAAACACTCGATTCCGGGCCCGACAAGCCGAATGGAGCCGTATTTTGATTGACAAGGTGCGCGAAACGCTTATGATCGCGCCGTTTAGCAGGGTTTCCTTGCAAAACCATTTCTGCTGGGGGGCCAGTCGAGCAACACCGTGACTCATAGTGGGTCGCAACGTCGGTTCGCTGGCGCGATGCAACGCGAGAAGAGGAGCCAGAATATGGCAGCCAAGAAGAAGAAGAAGGCCGCGAAGAAGAAGGGCAAGCCCACCGACTTGATCATCTCGAAGGCTCGTGTGAAGAACGCCGTCAAGAAGTGCAACGTAGGCGGTGAGTTCTATGGTGCGCTCGATGCGGTCGTCCGCGAACTGATCAAGGGTGCGGAAGGCCGAGCCACGGGCAACAAGCGCAAGACGCTGAAGGCCGTCGATCTCTAGTTTTCGAGCCCATCTGACTTCTGGAGGCTTCCGCTTCTCGGACGATCGGGGCTCGAGAATTCGACGACCTGTTGAGCTTCGGCTTTTGCCAACGATCTGGCAGGGGCGCAGAGTGTTGATGGTGGCGCCGTTCTTCGAACGCTGACCGCTATTCGGTGGGACTTTCGGGTCCGCCGGTCACCGCTCGATGGCTCGATGTCCTGCAGGGTTTGCCGATAGGAAGGGCCCGCCAGATTCGTTCTGGCGGGCCCTCTCGATACTGGCTCGTGGCGTTTCGATTCTTCACGCGGCGACCCGGTGGTCTCGAAATTTCGTTCCAGGCCTCGCCCATGGCTCCGGGTCAGAGACCTCGGGCCTCCTACTCACCCTTGTCGTCGTTGCCGTTTCCGTTGTCGCTGTCGCTGTCGCTGTCGTCCTCGTCGAGGTCATCCGCGATCGATTCAGGCAATGCGGCTTCACGGTCGAGATTCGTTCCCACTCGAAAGAGGCGTTCGATCGGCACCCGGCGAAGCGTTTGTTCGAGTGACAATCCGGTTTCCTCCGCGATGTGCAGAAGCCCGTCGCTCGCGAAGCGCGTGGCTTTGTCGATCGCGCCGGGCAGGGACTCGGGATCCCCGAGTTCCATTCGATCCGCGACCGCCACTCGATTCGCCAACGCAATGAGCCCATAGAAGACAGCGCTGCGTTCCTCCGCGCTGACTTCGCGAGTAGCGCGGAAGAGCGCTCGTTCGTCCGATCGAGCGCCCGGGAGTTCCGACATCCAGACCGGGAGCGCCCACCTTTCGAGGTCGAGCGCTGAATCGTCCGGCGGAACCTCCGTCATCCGCTCGGGCCGCAAGAATCCGTAGATCCGCATCGACGCGTCCCAGGACGGGAAGCCGAGATCCTCGAGACGACCCGTTCGCCAGCGCAGGGCCCATTCAGCGTTTTCCATCGGGAGTTCTACGAACACGGCTTGGATCATTCTGAAGTAGAGCCAATAGTCTCCCTGGAAGAGCGTGTGAAGGAGCCGCATGACCGGCTCGAGGTCGTCCTTTTCGTCCTTCGCGACGAAGTAGAACTGGCCTTCGAGGGTCTGGGATCGATCGGGAGGAGACCAGTCCGGGTCGTCCTGTTCGCTCGGCTTGAGAGACACATCGATGTGTTGGCGCAGGTAGATGACCAGAAGTTCCGGATCGAGGGACTGGGCCGCGCGCAAGACGTCTTCGTCTCGTACGCTGGCAAGCGCGGTCATCCAGACGTCGAGTCGCTTCGGGTCGATCTGAATTCCCGACCACGCGTCGAGATCGAAGGACGCCACGATCTGCTCGTTCGTCGCCATCTCGAGCAGCCAGGCCGCGTCTGCGAGTCCGATAGAACGGCAGGTATAACAGAACTCCGCTTCCGGAATCAGCGGAATTACGGCCTCGGGATTCGGGAGCAATTCGATCATCTGGCGGCGAATCGAGAGAGATGCCTCGCAGATCACGGTCGCTTGGAGTTCGGGGCCGAGGGCCGCCAGCTCCCTCTCGGCGACCCTGCGATCGTTGCGGGCCAGCTTGAGGAGCCGGCGCGCCTCGGGGACGAATGCGCGGGGGAGGTCCATTTCGCGCACCCTAGCCCGAATGCAGAGCCGATGCTCTCGCGGGCCGTGCGAGGCCGCTACGCTCGGCCCGGTGAATATCGAACACGTGCGAAGAAAACTGTCGCTGCACGCGCCGGAGCTCGTCGCCTCCGACGAACACGACCGCGCTGCCGTCGCCGTCGTGTTGCGTGAAGGCATCGACTCCGCCGAGGTCCTGCTGATCGAGCGTGCCATTTTCGAGGGCGATCCGTGGTCCGGGCACATGGCCTTTCCCGGCGGTCGGATGGAAGCCGCGGATTCCTCGAGTCGCATCACCGCCGCTCGCGAGACCTTCGAAGAAGTCGGCGTCGAGCTCACGAGTGCCGAGTATCTCGGGCAGATCGACGATCACGTGGGAAATCAACGAGTCAGTCCGCGCCTCGTCGTGTCGGCCCACGCCTTCTATATCGAGGCCCATCAGGAGTTCGCCCTCGACCCGGCTGAGGTCCAGCAGGCATTCTGGTTCCCGTTGGCGGGTCTCCACGAAGAGGCCCGGCAGGTCGAGCATGTCATCGCGGAGCTGCCGGATGTGCGCTTCCCCGGCATCGTCGTCGGTGATCCCGATCGTCACGTCGTGTGGGGGATGACCTTTCGCTTCCTCGAGCGGATCCTGGAAGTGATCGACCATCCCTTCCGTGCACCCTGGGGCAATCTTTCGGAGTTCATGGACAGAGATCGCGACTCTCAGTCCGACTGAGCATTGCCCCCTTTTTTTAGGTTGCGCTCGTGTCCCGGGCAATGCAGGACCGGCATGGGCGGGTAGCGCAGGAAGCGGTCGTCGCCGTCAGCGCGCCCGCAGCGATAGAAAATCGCACCCCGCTTCGTGCCTTGCGAGAGAAGATGCTGGCAGCTCGCGCACAACCCGATCGAGTTCGTGTCCTCGATGCCGAAATTTTCGTGTTCGTTCATTTGGGCAGTCTACCTCTGGATGACTACACTCGTGCGCTATGTCTGATCTCCTCGAACGTTTGACGACTCGCCTCGACCCCATCCTCGAACGGATCGATCGCCTGCTCGCCCAGTTCGTCGGGGCGCCCCCCGGACCGGAAGCCTTCGAACGCCATCACGCCTTTCGCTGGCGTTCGGCGCGCGGGGCCGGCCGACTCGAGCCGATCGACGCGGTCTCGTCATTCGATCTCGACAGCCTGATCGGAGTGGAGGGAGCGATCGAGGCACTCGACCGGAACACACGTCAACTGCTGGCTGGATTGCCCTACAACGATGTCCTGCTTCACGGGGAACGGGGAACTGGGAAATCCTCGGCCGTGCGGGGCCTGCTCTCTCGTTATGCCGAAGAGGGACTGCGTATCGTTGAGGTCGACCGTAACGATCTCGCGGAACTGCCGCAGCTCCTCGTGACCCTGCGCGAAGGGACCGCGTCCGTCCCCGAACGATATTCATTCCTCGTTTTCTGTGACGATCTCTCCTTCAGCTCCACCGAACTCGGGTTCCGCGAGCTCAAGGCGGCCCTCGAAGGAGGGATCGAAGCGCGACCGCCCAGAGTCTGCGTCGTCACGACGAGCAATCGCAGGCATCTCCTGCCGGAGACGATGGCAGACAATCGTGCGGCGTACGTCGATTCGAACAATGAGCTGCATCTCGGTGAGGCGCTCGAAGAGAAGCTCGCGCTATCGGATCGATTCGGCCTCGTACTGGGCTTCTACAGCTGCGATCAGCGGACCTATCTCGCCATCGTGACGCATTGGCTCAACGAGGCAGGGGTCGCGGAGCTCGACGAGGTCGGTCGGAAGGCCGCGCTGCGCTTCTCGTTGGAGCGCGGTGGTCGATCCGGACGGGTTGCGCGGCAGTTCGCGAACGAATGGATCGGGCGGACCCGTCTGGGCGAGATGCCGAAGCCTGGCAGTCCGGGCGCACGATAGGCAATTCACACTCGGATGTTCTCAGATGACTGAGAGCTCGCGTCCGACCTTGGCGATCGCCCCGAGTGCCTGATCGAGATGCTCGCGGGTGTGTGTGGCCATGTAGGACGTGCGGATGACTCCGTGGTCCGGTGGAACCGCCGGTGTCACGACAGCGTTCACGAAGACGCCCTCTTCCTGGAGCCGATTGGCCATCTGGTAGGTCGCCATGTCGTCGCCGATGAGGAGAGGGATGATGGGCGACTGAGAGCCGCAGGTCTCGAATCCGAGCCCCTCGAGCTCATTCCTCATGTAGTTCGTATTGTCCCAGAGTTGGGCGCGTCGTTCGGGTTCGGCCTCGAGGATGTCGAGGGCAGCCTCGACCGCCGCGGCGGCACCAGGCGGGATCGCGGCCGTGAAGACCTGTGCCCGGGCGTTGTGCTTGATGAAATCGATGATGGTCGGATCGTCGCAAGCGATGAATCCACCCACTGTGGCCAACGATTTCGAGAACGTGCCCATGACGAGGTCGACGTCATTTTCGAGGCCGAAATGCTCCGCAACTCCCCGGCCGTGGTCGCCGAAGACGCCGAGCGAATGCGCCTCGTCCACGAAGAGTCCGGCCCCATAAGCCCGTTTGTGTTTCACGATCTCGGGCAGCGGCGCGATGTCGCCCTCCATCGAGAAGACTCCGTCGACGACGATCAGTTTGCCCTTGCCTTCGCCCACGTGCTGAAGCTTTTTTTCGAGATCATCCGGATCGTTGTGGCGAAATTTGATCCCTTTCCCATAGCTCAGGCGAACACCATCCAGGATGGACGCGTGATCCATCTTGTCGAGCAAGGCGACGTCGTGTCGGTCCAGCAGGCAGGAGAGCACGCCGACGTTCACGCCGTAACCGGTCGAAAAGACGATCGTCTCCTTGCGATTCATGAAGTCCGCGAGCCGCTCCTCGAGCCGGGTATGGATGTCGAGGGTGCCGTTCAGCAGGCGGGATCCCGCGCATCCCGTGCCGTATTTCCGGGTAGCCGCGATCGCGGCCTCCTTGACCTTGGGATGGCTCGTCAGTCCGAGGTAGTTGTTCGACCCCATCATGACGACCTTCTGGCCACTAATCGTCACGACCGGATCCTGGGGCGAGCCGATCTCGCGATACATCAGATACACGCCCGCGTCGCGCGCGTCCTGGACACGAGTGAACTCCCTGCATTTCTGGAAAACGTCCACGATCGATCCTCCCGGTGGGCCCAAGAACTCTTGGTCCTGCTCTCAACCCCCCTGTGAGGGGGGTTCAGCCATTCGGTGAGTGGTTGGCTGCAATGCTGATGTTTCAGCGGTTCCTGTCTGCCAGATCTCGGATCTCATTCTGCGCGAAAAGACCCGGGTTTCTCCGGAAAATCGCGCTCGTCCGAGCGGGTCGCGATGGGATGCGGCAAAGGGGGGTGGGCGTCGGCGCTCCATGAGCGGACTGGAAGAATACCTCACCGCTTCTCGGACTGTCACCAAACCTCGGGTCAGAGCGTGGTCAAAAAAACTCATTCGCTGATATGGACGACCGCGCCGGGCGCTTTTTCCCGGGAACCCATCGAGTGGCTGCTCGTTGGGAACGGGTTCGGGTAGAGTAGTCCCGATCCGATGGATTCGATCGAGAGCGCTTCGCGTAGGCCCGCGGGGCATCGATGCGAAATCGTCGGGACCGTTGGAAACGTAGGGGAGCATCGATGCAGGGGGAGCGTCGCGCACAGATGAGGCCGCAGGGCTCGCTCGGGGGATCTCAGCGGTGGCGAACGTCGATCGGACTGGGCTTCCTGATGTTCCTGCTCGCCGTCTCCCCGACGACCGCAGCCAACGGGGTGGATGAGGAACCCGATCCCCTCTTCGACGATCTCTTCGACGAGGAATTCGATGATGAGCCGGTGGGCTATCCGGATCCCCTCGAGTCGACGAATCGAGGCGTCTTCGCCTTCAACCGCCAGGTCGACGAGTGGATGCTGGATCCGGTGACCGAGGCCTATCAGTGGGCGGTTCCGAAGTCGGCTCGAAACGCGCTGTCTCGGATGTTCACGAATCTGGGCTCGACCAAGACCCTCGTGAATGACTTCCTTCAGCTCGAATGGAAGGACGCGGGCGTCACGGGGGCGCGGCTGGTCATCAATACGACCCTGGGATTGATCGGTCTCTTCGATGTCGCCGAACGCATCGGACTCGCAGGGCACGAATCGGATTTTGGCCAGACACTCGCCCTCGCAGGAACTCCCAGCGGGCCCTATCTGCTCCTGCCCATCCTGGGGCCGGCAAACCTTCGCGACGGAGTCGGCACGGTCATCGATGGTTTCTTCCAGCCGACCTACTACATCCTCGGGCCGTCCAACCTGATTCTTGGTCCGACGGAGATCCTGCTCTACAGCGGCAGCTCGGGGATCAGCACGCGCGAGCAATTCTTCCGCGAGCTCAAGGCGCTCGAAGACAGCAGCATCGACTTCTACGCAGCGATGCGCAGTGGCTACTATCAACGTCGGATCGATGAAGTCTGGGGGCGCCGCGACGGTCATCGTACGAGCGCCGAGCCCAGCCTTGTCAAGGCGACCGACGATCCGGATGCCGGTTTCGACCGGGCGTCTTCCGTAGACGAGGAACGGAACGAGGGCGATCCTCGCGACACGGAGCTCGTCGAGTAGGCCGGATCAGCCGTCCGCAAGACCCCTGGTCTTGAGATCTGCGATCTTGGTTTCGATCGAGGCGAGGAGCTGGTCGAAGCCCTCTCGCTTGAGGGCCGACGAATACTCTGAACGTCGGAGCGCGAGTTCACTCACGGTGCCGTTCAGATAGACGTCGATCACCTTCCATTCGCCGTCCTTCTCGATGACGCGATAGTTCAGCGCGACGTCGTCGTCGTCTGGAACGACGATCTTCGTCAGGACGACGCGTGTACCGCGCGCGGCGTCTTCGACGCCAAGGGTGACGAATTCCTCACCGGTGAAGCCGGTGAAGCGGCCGGCGTAGTTCGCGACCGTGAAACGCGTGAAGGTTTCCGCCCATCGGCCCTTCTCCTCGAGAGAGAGCTTCCTCCAATGGCGACCGACGGTCTTGCTGGCCATGAAGTCGAGGTCGAAGACCTGCCCCATCAGCGGCGCGAGTGCGTCGATTCGACCCTGGAAGCCAAGGGTCTTTGCCTGCTTCATGATCTCGAGCAGGCCCGTGTGGAAGACGGCAATCGCGTCCGACGGGGAATTCGCCTCGGCGGCGGCCGCGGGGGCCGTTCCATCGGTCGCGATCGTCTCGCCCGACAGGTCGATCGCAGCGACCTCCTGCGCAACCGTCGTCTGGGTTGCCAGCGCGACCACGAGGGCGATCATGATTCCATTCAATCGATTCCACTTCGACATCTTTCGTATTCTCTCTCGTTCGATCCGGGACTCGACTCCGTCTCGCACTCGGGCGCCGCCGTTTCGTTCGACCAGCGACATCGTGAATCAAACTCATTCGACTTCGCAGCAGTCTCTTGGGTTCTTAGTAACCGCTCAATGCGGCCAGTCGAGAATTCGTCATTCGGGGAGTTGGAGCAGCGGTGAATGCCCGACACGAATCCTAGCAGGCCGATTGTGACAGGACTTGGCAATATCGGCGTCGCACAGGCTTCGCCCTCGGGTTTGGTCATTTCGGTCGCCCCTCCGCCCCCCGAGCGCCTGGATGC
>JAPYTP010000025.1 GCA_029941885.1 Myxococcota bacterium | reverse complement strand
GCGGAGTCGCCGGCGATCGGTGTGCGTGTGTCCGAGTGGGATAGGCTCTTGCTCGAGCGCTCGAGCCGACGGCTGAAGACGCCGCTGGGGATGGTTTCAGTCAAGCTGATTCGAAGTCCGGAGGGAGGACTCGAATGTTCCCCTGAGTACGACGACTGCAAGCGCCTCGCGAGGAAGAGCGGGCTGCCGTTGCGAGAAATCGTGGAGAGAGTGCGCGAGCAGGCACGCCGAGAGTTCGAGGCGTGAGCGATTCTCCCGACGTACGGGTCGACGACTCGCCCTTCGATCTGGTGCCCGAGCCCGGCACCGCGAACGGCGCGGCAGCGCTCTGTCTACATGGTCTCACAGGCACGCCCTACGAGGTTCGCCCGGTCGCTCACGCGCTCGTCGCACGCGGCATTCGCGCACGGGGAATCTGCATGGCGGGGCACGGGGGGAGCGTCGAAGCCCTGGCGGCGACCACTCGCTTCGATTGGGTCGAGCGCGCTCTGGCCGAAGTCCTGACGCTTCGCGCCGAATACGAACGCGTCTTTCTGGTCGGTGTGTCGATGGGTGGGCTCGTCAGCCTTCGGATCGCACAATCGGAGCCGGTCGACGGACTCGTCGTCATCGGTGTTCCGCTCGTCCTCGCACCACCGATTCCGCAGATCCTGCCCCTCTTGCGATTATTGATCACGTCGCGCAAGAAGCGTGACTCAGATATCCAGGACCCCCAAGCGCGCGCTCGACATCCCGGGATACCCGCCATGCCCTTCGATTCCGTCCAGGAGCTGATCCGACTTCAGGAGGAAGTGATCCCGGACCTCGGCCGGGTCGAAGCGCCCATCCTCGTGGCCCACGGTGAACTCGACAGGACGGCGCGGCCGCGGGACGCGCGCCGCCTCTACGAGGAAATCGGCTCGAAGGAAAAAGAACTCTTCATGCTCGCGCGGTCCGGACATGTGGCAACGGTCGACTACGACGGGTCGGCGCTGGCGACCGCGGCTGCGGATTTTATCGGCCGTCGTTGAACGCGTGAGTCACCGGGGTCGTCCGCATTCCGTGCCGAACTATCCGTTGTGGGTCCTGGGTCGGCGCTGGTTCTCGAGTCACGAAGCGGTTCATATCGGGAGGGAGGATCACATAGCCCGCCGCGCCCGCGGCTCGGGCGACAGCGCGTCGACTCTCATGGGCGGACTCGTCCAGCAACACAACCGGGATGCCCTCGATTCCCGCAAGCGCGCGCGTCGACTGGACCAACGTGGCACCGTCGCTGCGGTCCGGGGCGAATTCCGACAGGACCAGGTCCAGCGTCATGCCTGTGAATCGCTCCAGCAGATGCTGTTGGACGCGTTCGAGTTGCGGCTGAGCGGTGGGCATCGGGACGCTCCTTCGATCCGACTCATCGACGCCGCGGGCGGGTCGCGCGGGATTCATGCGCAGTTCCGGGGCACCCACGACTGGGGCATAAGCCCTACTGGAAAGTGGCCGATCGCCCCGCGTTTTTCCGGTGTGACCCGCGCCATGACCCTTGCCGAGCGTCCGGATGCGCCGGGTTCCCACATGCCCTCGTCTGTCCCTCGACCTCTGCGGTGGCTCAGAATGCGCCGACGATCGCACCGGAGTCCGCAACGATCGCTGAGGGAGCGCCCTCGATCGGCGGCGGCGCCGAGCAGTCTTGTCCACATGGCGGTCATCCCCCGGACGGGGCTCCTGCACTCGGAGCGGTCGGACTCTTCGTCGCAGGGGGGGGCCGCGGGCGGGTCTGGCGGCGGTCGTGGTCGCGAGTAGGCGACGTCTCGCTCTCCTCGTCGGCCTTCTCCGTCCGACTCCGAGCCCTCCGGAGAAACTGCGGATCCCGGATCGGGTTAGTCCGAGTTGCCCTCCGCGCGGGCTTCCCGCACACTGGTTCGATCGCCCGTTCGGTGGATCGATCGTGATCGGGATTTTCCGGGAGCGCACGACTGCCGTGCCCCTACGTGGCGGGATCGCCGAAGCCGTGCCTCATCTCCAATCCGACGCTGCTACCGAAAATCTTCCGGGCACTCCGACTGCACTTCGTGCCGAGACGGCCGCTGCCGCGTCAGACGGTTTTCCCGGCCTCGACGCGGGTGGGTCGGCGGGTCGGCGATGACCATCGAACCGGTCTCACTCGAGCCCCGCGATCCCGATGGGAAGCGCGCCAAGGCCGAGAAAGAGGTGAGCCAGCAGCTGGCGGCCCTGCGCGGAGACGAGGCCGCTCGCCGATCGCGGCTTCGCTGGGTGCTGCCCCTGGTGGCCGTCTCGATCGGCTTTGCCATCTACGCGGTGCTCGTCGCC
This sequence comes from Myxococcota bacterium, assembly GCA_029941885.1. Taxonomy (GTDB): domain Bacteria; phylum Myxococcota_A; class UBA9160; order UBA9160; family UBA4427; genus UBA4427. The sequence continues at coordinate 42,557 of JAPYTP010000025.1, read as the reverse complement.
ACGCGAGAAAAGCCGCAGACCCGCGATCTAGCGCCCCCGTCCCCGCTCGTCCGCGTACTGACCGTAAGCTCGGAGAATCTGCGTCTCAGCGTCCAAGCACGTGGGACGGTCGCGCCTCGAACCGAGAGTGACCTCGTGGCGGAGGTCCGCGGACGCGTCGTCTGGGTCTCAGACGATCTCGTCGTGGGCGGACTCTTCGAGGCGGGCGACGATCTCTTGCGTCTCGACCAACGGGAATATCGGATCGCACGAGATCGGGCTCGCGCCAACGTGACGCTGCGAGAGAGCGAGGCACGACTCGCCTCTTCGGAAGCGGACCGCCGACGTCTGCTCGAACAGCGTGGTGCGGCCAGCGCGTCCGACCTCGAGCAGTTCGAGAATCGAGAACTCGTGGCCTCGGCATTCCTCGCCGAAGCCCGCGCTTCCTTCGAGCAGGCAGAACTCGATTTCGAAAGAACCGTCGTTCGCGCGCCGTTCACGGGTCATGTTCGCGAGCGCAGTGTCGATGTCGGTCGCTTCGTGTCTCCGGGGACGAAGCTCGGGCGGATCTTTGCCGTCGACTACGCCGAGGTGCGGTTGCCGATCCAAACCGACGATCTCGCCTATCTCGACGTCGAACTCGAGGGGGCCAGGCTGGGAACAGTCGAAGGAGCGCGGGTCGCCCTATCGGGCCGACTCGGTGGACGGGAGTTCGTCTGGCCGGCGCGATTGGTTCGCGCGGAGGCCGCGATCGACGAGCGGACCCGCATGCTCCACGTGGTCGCGCGCGTCGACGATCCCTATGCGCTCGGCGGGATTGCCAATCTGGATGGGGCACCGAACGATCGGGGCTCCCTCGTGGCGGCCGCCGGATCGAGGGTGCCGCTTCCCTCCGGGCTGTTCGTAACCGCTGAAATCGAAGGGCGGGCGGTCAACGACGTGTTCGTGTTGCCGCTGATGGCCCTTCGCGACGGGAATCGAGTCTTCATCGCGGAACCCGTCGCAGAACCCTTCGAAGAGCGGGACGCGAGCGAAGACCTGCAACCGACCGAGGGCTCCGAGGCACTTCGCGGGAAGGCGGGTCGCCTTCGCGTGCGTGACGTGTCGATCCTTCGTCGCGACCGGAATCGGGTGGTGATCGATGGTGGACTCGAAACGGGAGATTGGGTCTTGATTTCGCCCCTGCGCATCTATTCGGACGGGATGTCGTTGCGCCTCATCGAGGCCGACGATTCATGAATCGCGCGATTTCATGGTTCGCCGAGAATCATGTAGCCGCGAATCTCCTGATGGCCACGATCTTGATCGGTGGCCTGATGACCGCGCCGCGCATCAAGCAGACGATCATGCCCGATTTCGATTTCAACTACGTGTCGGTCACCGTCGTGTATCCCGGGTCGTCGCCTGAAGAGATCGAGAAGTCGGTCACCATACGGATCGAAGAGGAGATCGAGGACGTCGAGGGAATCGAGGAACTGACGTCCTCAGCCAATGAAGGCGCGACGAACCTGATGATCGAATTGGCTCCGGGCGCGGAACTCTCGAAGGCCCTCGATGAGATCGAGAGTCGAGTCGACGGCATTACGACCTTTCCCGAGGAGATCGAGGAGCCGATCGTTTCGGAACTCCAGTTGCGGATGGGCGTGATGGACATCGCGATCCATGGTCCGCTCGACGAGAAGAGTCTGACCTCACTCGGCCAGCATATCCGGGACGAGATCGCACGGCTGCCCGGCGTGTCCCAGGTCGATCTCGCCGCGACGCGTCCCTATGAGATCTCGATCGAGATCTCCGAGGGTGCGCTGCAGAGCTACGACCTGCGCTTCGACGACGTCGTCGATGCGATTCGGCGGACCTCGATCGACATTCCCGGCGGCACCGTTCGGACCGATGCAGGCGAAATCCTGTTGCGCACCGACAATCAGGCCTATTGGGGGACTGAGTTCGAATCGATTCCGCTGCTCACCCGGGCCGACGGAACGCGGATCACGGTCGGACAGATCGCGCGTGTCGTGGACGGCTTCGAGGAGAATATCAAGACAACGAACTTCGACGGCGAACGGGCGGTCTTTGTGCAGGTCTACCGCGTCGGCGAGCAGCAGGCACTGGCCGTCGCGGACAAGGTCCACGCCTATCTAGAGGAGGCTCGGCTCGAATTGCCCGTCGGTGCGAAATTGACGGTCTGGGACGACGACTCAAAATATCTCGGCCAACGAATCGACATGATGCTCGGCAATGCTCTCATGGGCTTCTTTCTAGTGATCGCGCTGCTCGCGCTCTTCTTGAAATTCCGTGTCGCCTTCTGGGTCGCGATGGGGTTGCCCGTCTCCGTCGCGGGCGCCCTTTTGCTGATGCCGATCGTCGACATCGACATCAATATCCTGACGGTCTTCGCCTTCATCATGGCACTCGGCATCCTCGTCGATGACGCCATCGTGACGGGCGAAAACATTTTCACACATCAGGAGCAGACTCCGGACGATCCGATGGGCGCTGCGATTCGCGGGACCCAGGAAGTCGCGACCCCCGTCGTCTTCGGGGTGCTGACGACGATCGCCGCCTTTGCTCCCTTCGCGCTGATCGAGGGCGATGCACAATTCATGGCGAAGTCGATGGGGGGCGTGATGTGCGTTGCCCTCTTGTTTTCGTTGATCGAATCGAAGCTCGTCCTGCCCTCCCACCTGGGCCACGGGTCGGGCGTCGGTCAGGAACCGCGATTCCCGATCTCGAAGGCATGGGCGCGGGTTCAGGCGCGGATCAACCGAGGGCTCGAGTGGTTCCTCGCGAATGCCTACCGGCCTGCGGTCGAGAGTGCGGTCGAATGGCGGTACTTGACGATCGCGGTTGCCGCCGCGGTCTTCATGGTCGCTCTCGGGCTGGTCGCGGGCGGCCGAGTGAAATCGGTGATGATGCCCTCGACCGAAGCGGACAACGCCTACGCGCGGATCACGATGCCGCTCGGGACGCCCGCACACGAAACCGAGGATGCGGTCGCCCGGTTGAACGCGGCGCTCGACGAGTTGCGCGACGAACTCGTGGCACGCGCGCGGCCTGGCGATCCACCGATCATTCAGCACGTGCTCTCGATGGTCGGGGCGCACCGCGGGACGAGTCCAATCGACCGTCCGGGGAGTCTTGGCCAACCCCATCTGGGGCAGGTGACGATCGAACTCAGCCCCTCGGAGGAGCGCGAGATCGGTGCCAAGGAGATCGCGAATCGTTGGCGCGAGCTGACCGGGGCGATTCCGGGAGCAGAGGAACTCACCTATAGCGGAGAGAGACGGAGCTTCGGCGATCCGATCGCGATCGAACTGCGTGGCGACGATATCGAGCAATTGAAATCAGCAGCGGATGATCTCACGATTGCCCTCGCGCGCTATCCCGGTGTGAGCGATATCCGCGATTCCCATCGCGACGGCAAGCAAGAACTCCAGATCTCGATCCGCCCCGAGGCGGAGAGCCTGGGCCTGTCGGTGCAGGATGTCGGCAGACAGGTTCGCCAGGCCTTCTACGGTGCGGAGGTACAGCGAATCCAGCGTGGTCCGGACGAGGTCAAGGTGATGGTTCGATATCCCGCCGACGAACGTCGTTCGCTCCGCGATGTCGAGACGCTTCGAATCCGGCTGCCGGACGGGCGGGCGGTCCCGTTTCCTTCGGTCGCGAGTGCCGAATTGGGTCGAGGAGCGGCTTCGCTCCGTCGGATCAATGGTGAGCGTCGTGTCGAAGTGACGGCGGACCTCGACGAGCACCAGGCCAACGCGGTCGAGATCGCTGAAGCGATCGAAACCGATGTCATGCCGGGAATCATCGCTCTCCATCCCTCCGTGAGCTGGGGGTTCGAGGGGGAGCAAAAGGAGAGGATCGAGGCGATGGGTAGCCTGCGGATCGCCGCGTTCGTCGCCGTCCTTTCGATCTTCATTCTCATCGCCGTTCCGCTTCGCTCCTACAGCCAGGCAATCGTCATCATGCTGACGGTTCCCTTTGGCTATGTCGGAGCTGTCTTGGGCCACTGGGTCATGAACTATCACATGAGCTTCCTGTCGATGATCGGGATCATGGCGTGTGCCGGGGTCGTGGTGAATGACAGCCTCGTGCTCGTGTCCTTCATGAATCGGATGCGCGACGAGGGGAATAGTGTGCGTGAGTCGGCGGTTCTGGCGGGCGGCCGCCGATTCCGACCGATCATGCTGACCTCGGCGACGACCTTCGCCGGTCTGCTTCCGGTCATGCTGGAACAGTCGGCCCAGGCGCAGTTCGTGATCCCGATGGCGATTTCTCTCGGATTTGGGGTGCTCGTCGCGACTTTCTTCACCCTGCTGATGATTCCCGCCGCGATGGTCATCGTGGAAGATGGCAAGCTGGCCTTCTCACGGGGCGTCAGTCACGTGTCCTCGGCATTCGGAGTTCTGGATCCCTCCTAACGATCGTGATCCGCGCGGATCCGAGGGGCGCATCGGAGATTCGGCCTGCACTCGCCGCGTCGACTGGATCGCCGCTACCCTGGATTCCGCGGTCGGGGAGATCGCCGATCGAGGGAGAGGGGTTGGCGGGTGAGTTCCCGATCCGAGCAGAGGGGAGGGTCCGGGGCGACATGTGGCGCTCGCTCGATGGGTCTTCGTGGGGCCGCATGCGTGGTGGCCGACTCGGCACTTCGCGAGCACCCCCTCGTGCGTGAACTCGGTATTCCGACCGCCGAGCAGGGCGCGGATGGCGCCTTCCTGCTCGGTGAACACGAGCAGGCGTTGGACCTTCGCCCACCGGGAGAACACGATCGCCGGGGCATTCAGGCCCGATTTCCCCCGGACGCCAATCCGCCGGAAAACCGGTCGTCCGGAGCGGGTCGAAATCCGCTCGTCCGAGCCTTCGGAAAAAAACCCATCGAAGAGATCCTCGATCTGACCGCCGGTCTAGGCGGCGACGCCTATCGCCTCGCTCATGCGGGTCATCGGGTGCGAGCCTTCGAGAGGGATGCCGCCGTCTATGCGGTGTTGATCAGTGGCTGGGAACGTGCCCGGAACCGGGGGTCGATTCCGCCCGCCGTCGCCTTGCGATTGTCCTTCTCGCACGGGGATGGAGCAGACCAGATCGCGTCTCTCGACGGAATGAATATCGGGATCTATCTCGATCCGATGTACCCCTCGCCGAGACACAGAAGCGCAAAGCCCCGGCGCGAACTCCAGGTCTTGCGGGCCTTGCTAGGGGGGCAAGGAGACGCGGCGAACCTCGTCGAACGGGCGTGTGAAAAGGCGGCACGCGTCGTCGTGAAGCGCCCGCATCATGCCGATCCGATCGTGTCCGGGGCGAGCTTCGAGATCGAGACCAAGCTCCTTCGATTCGATGTCTACGTGAATCCGATGCGAATGAAGGCCAGCCCCGGTGAGTGATCTCTGGGCCTACGCGGAGGAGATCGGCGCGACGGGACCGATCACGTTGCCGGCGGCGGAAATACGTCACATCACGACGCGGCGGCTTCGAGTGGGAAGCGATCTCGTCGTCTTCGATGGTCGTGGGAGAGTCGCGAGCGCGAGACTCGTGTCGATCACGAAGCGCGAGACGGTCGTCGAGATCGAGAAAATTCGCGAGGTGCCGAGAGCGGACTCGGGCTTCGTGTTGGCGAGTGCGATCCCGAAGGGGGATCGGCTCTCCACGATGCTTCAGATGTTGTCTCAGCTCGGGCTGGAAACCTGGCAACCGCTCATTCTGGAGGAATCCACGGTCCGCCATCTGGACCCGACGGAAAAGCGATTGCAACGCATTTTGGTCGAGAGTTGCAAGGTCGCCCGCCGGGCCTGGACCTTGGACGTGAGAGCCCCGGTCCATCTGGCGTTGGCCCTCGGCTCCGCTACGGGCCCGATCTATTTTGGCGATCGGGAGGGTAGGGGGGGGCGAATCGATTCCAGCGCTTCGCTGCTCTTGATCGGTCCCGAGGCGGGCTTCAGCGAAACGGAACGCCGTCGGTTGCTCGAGGCGTCGGCCATTCCGCAGTCATTGGCTCCACATAACCTTCGAATCGAAACGGCGGCGGTCGCTGGCGTCGTCGCTCACCACCTCGTGAGGAAGAACTGATGGACCGTGACGACCTGCTCGAACGTATCTTGCGCGCACCGGTCTACGATGTGGCGGACGAGACACCGCTCGATGCGGTTCCGTTGCTTTCGGAGCGGCTGGGCAATCGAGTGTGGGTCAAACGCGAGGACCTGCAGCCGGTCTTCTCGTTCAAGCTGCGCGGGGCCTACAACAAGATCCGCCAGCTGAGCGATTCCGAGCGAAAGGCGGGTGTCGTGGCGGCCTCCGCCGGCAATCACGCCCAGGGCGTGGCGCTCTCCGCCGCGAAGCTGGGGGTCGATGCGCGCATCGTGATGCCCCGGACGACGCCTCGGATCAAGGTAGACGCGGTCGAGCGGCTGGGCGCGGAATCTATTCTGGAAGGCGACAGCTACGATGAGGCATTGGCGCTTGCACGTCGGATCCGTGAGCAAGATGGGCGCGTCTTCGTACACGCGTATGACGATCCCGATGTGATCGCGGGGCAGGGCACGGTCGCGATGGAGATCCTGCGCCAACACCGTGGGGCCCTCGATGCGATCTTCGTTCCTGTCGGCGGTGGCGGACTTGCGGCGGGGACGGTGGCCTATGTGAAGCGCATCTCCCCGACGACCCGGGTGATCGGGGTCGAGCCGGAAGACGCCGCGTGTCTGTCGGCGGCGTTGGCCGCGGGAGAGCGGGTCGATATCGGGCCGGTCGGCCTCTTCGCGGACGGTGTGGCGGTTCGAAAGGTCGGCGAGCTTCCCTTCGAGATCCTGCGCGATCAGATCGACGAGGTCCTGACCGTCGGGATCGACGAAATCTGTGCAGGGATTCGTGACATCTTCGATGACACCCGCTCGATCGCGGAGCCCGCGGGCGCGCTCGCGATCGCAGGGCTGAAACGCTGGGTGGCGCGCGAAGGCGTTCGCGGCGCCGCGCTGGTGGCGATCGACAGTGGCGCGAACATGAACTTCGATCGTTTGCGCCACGTGGCCGAGCGGGCACAGATCGGTGAGAACCGAGAGGCCTTGCTCGCCGTCACGATTCCGGAGCGACCCGGTGCGTTCCAGGCACTCTGTCCCGCGCTCGGGGGGCACGAACTCACCGAGTTCAACTACCGCTACGGCGGGTCGGATGCAGCACACGTCTTCATCGGGGTCGAATTGTCGGGAGCGGAGAGCGAGCGCGAGCGAGTGATGGAGGGGCTGCGACGTGCCGACTTCGAAGTCGTGGACATGACCGGGAACGAGATGGCGAAGCTTCATGTTCGTTTCATGGTCGGCGGACGTGCAACGAGACCGAACGAGCGTCTTTTCCGTTTCGAGTTTCCCGAACGGCCCGGGGCGCTCGTGAGATTCCTCGAGAGCGTGGGCGGGCGCTGGAATATCAGTCTCTTCCACTACCGCAACCACGGCGCGGCCTTCGGCCGCGTTCTGGCCGGGCTCGAGGTGCCCGAAGCAGAGTCAGAAGAGCTCGACCGACTCCTCGAAGATCTTGGCTATCCGTGGGTCGAGGAAACCGGGAACCCGGCGACAGGCTTGTTTCTAGGGTAAGCCGGTCGCGATTCCAGCCTTCTCGGCGAGGAAGACAAAGAGGTCGTCCCACGGCCTCGGGCAGCTGTTGTGGCCACACGTTGCCGTGACGAAGGTGGAATCCTTCGCCGCCGTCGCGAGGGCCCGACCATGGCTCGAGGGAATCAATCTGTCCTGGGTGCCGTGATACACGAAGACGGGAACGTCGAGACTTCGAACCGTGGCTTCGATGTCGTAGCGATCGCGCAGCAAGAAGCTGGGGATGCCCTTCTCGGAGACGAGCCGGGCCAGGGTCGTGAAAGTCGATTCGAGGACCAGGGCGGCGACCGGCCGCTCCGCCGCGAGCAGCGCAGCCGCTCCCCCACCCATCGAGCGGCCGTAGACGATGATGGCCTTCACGTCGATTCCCGGCCGTTTGGTCAGCGCGTCATAGGCCGCCAGCCACGTCTCTCGAATCGATCCGAGCGTTGGGCTCCCACTCGCGCCGGCATATCCCGGGTATTCGACCAGCAGCACGGAGATGCCTCGAGAAAGGACTCCGTCGAACTCGTCGACCCATTGGACGGCGGCTTCGCCATTGCCGTGGGCGTAGATGATCAGCGGTTTTCGGTGGGCCTCGCCGGCGTGGGATTCCAGGAGCAGCGCATAGCTCTCTCCGAGATCGATCCGCTCGACGTGGGGTGGAAGGTTTATGGGAAGCGCAATCGGTGGGGCTGGGTAGAGCAGACGGTGTTGATAGAAGAAGACGAGCGCCGTCGGGATCGCCAGCAGCGCGACTAGCGACCTCGTGAAGTTCAGTAGACGTTTCAAGGCTCATCCTCATTTGCGCAGCTTCGAGGTGGCCAGCCCCGCGCATCGGGTGCTCTCCCGGATCGGCCCAGGCGATCGTAGTCGAGAGGTCAGCCGGACAGACGAGCCCATCGCTCACGATTTTCGAGACCGAATCCCGCAGTCCGCTAGAGCAGCGCTCGCAACCTTCGGAAATCCCGTCGGATATTCCAGGCAAAGAAGGGGCGCAGGACCCGACCCAACATCGAGGATCCCTCGAAATGGAAGAATCGAGTCGATCCCTCACCCTCCGGTCTTGCGGCCATCCCGATCTCTCCGATTCGCGTTCGCATCAGACACCATCCGGGCCGCACCACGACGTCGAATCGCATCCAAGGGCCAATTACGGGCCCGCGAGCTTCGAGCGTGAGCCGATCGCCCCTGCGCTCGAGAATTCGAGCTCTTCCGACGGTTCCCTCGAATTTCGCGGTGTTGTTTTCGAAGTCCGTGACATACGACCAGAAGCGATCGAAGGGGACCTCGAAGACGGTCTCGTCGGTCGCCGCGTAGGGGAGTCCGCCTGCCAGGGCGCGCATTCGCGAAACCGGGTCGAGTTCGGCCAGGGGCCACGCATAACGGTGGGCGTCGATCGGTCGATCGAGCGTTCCGTTCGGGTCGGGATCGAGCGTTGGATCGTCGGGGCTCATGTCGGCCACCTCTTTCGGAACGCATCGCGGGCGCGATGGAGTCTGGATTTGATCGTTCCGCGAGCGACGTTCATTTCGGTCGCGGCCTCGGATTCGGAGAGTCCTTCGAGATCTCGCAGGACGAGAACGGCGCGCTGGTCGGGCGGGAGTTCGGCGAGCACACTCTTCACGTCGGCCTGCAGGCCCGGATCGAGCAGCCGTCCCTCGCTGTTTTCGAAATGATCGACCAGGGGCTCGCGACGCCGGCGCTCGGCGTGACGGATGGCTTCGCGGGTCGCGATCCGTCGGACCCAGGAACGAAGCGCGCTGGGATCGCGCAGGCCCTTCAGATCGCGCATCACCTGGATCAAGGTGTCCTGGGCGGCATCGGGACCGGCGTCCAGCGCGATCGATCCGCAGAGTCGTCCGACCCAGGGCATCAGTCCGTCGAGCACGTCGCCCATGGCGATGAGGTCACCGCGCTGGGCGGCCTGGATCTGATCGAGACTCGGCACACACGCGAGGGGGGGTGATTCGCCGGAAGGTTCCCTCGAGTCGGCCGAATCGGCGATTTGTTCGGAATCGTTCACGCGCAGGCGTCCGGGGTGGGTGCTCGGGCTCGCAACAGAGTGTGGCGCATCCCAAAGGAAACGACTCGCTGGCTGGCTGGCAGGGGCGGTGGGCGACGTGTGGGCCTCGACCTGATCGGACACCTCTTCGCGCTAGAGTGACCCCGCCGGGGCGGTGTAAGGCGAGGGGGCGGAGTGATGTCAGCGCGTGAATCGAGGTTTGAGTGGCTTACCGGAAGGGCGCCGTTGCTCGTTCTGATGGTCTTGTTCGCGGCGTGTGGCCAGCAACCGCCCCAGGAAACCTACGAGATCCAGGGGGACGCCAAGCCGGCGGAGGTCATCTTGGAGAGCGGTGCGCGTCAGAAGGCCGGCGTGCTCGCCCTCGCCGAGCGAAGCGGATCGACACGTGGATTGCCCGACAAGCAGATCCTCTTCGGAGATCTCCATGTCCACACGACTTTCTCCCAGGATGCCTATCTCTTTTCGCTCCCCGCGGTGGGCGGCGAGGGGGCCCACCCGCCGGCGGATGCGTGCGATTTCGCCCGTTACTGCGCGAACCTCGATTTCTTCGCGCTGACCGATCACGCGGAATCGCTGCGGCCGCTCCACTACCGACTCTCCAAAGAGAGCGTCCGTGACTGCAACGCCCGCGCGGGGGATCCGGCGAACCCGGATCTCGTTGCTTTCATGGGATTCGAGTGGAGCCAGGCCGGCCTGACACCCGAGGCGCACTACGGTCATCGCTGTCTGGTGTTCCCGGAAACCGCGGACGATCTCCTTCCCCTGCGACCGATCGCCGCGGAGGACAAGCGCACAGCGATGTTGCAGACGGCGAAGGCGATTTCCCAGCTCAAGTGGATCGATCCCACGCATTGGTCGCGCTATTCCGACTATGTCACGTACGCGGACAGGCTGCTCGAGAGCCCTGTCTGCCCGGATGGGATTTCGAGCGCCGATCTTCCGGCGGGCTGCCTCGAGGTGGCGCCGACGCCGGAAATCCTCCATCGCAAGCTCGACGAATGGGGAGGCGAGGTTCTCGAGATTCCACACGGGACCGCCTGGGGCGTATACACGCCAGCGACGACGACCATGGACAAACATCTCGCGCCAGAGAACTACGACGCAGACAAGATGCGGCTCGTCGAGATCATGTCTGGCCACGGCAATTCCGAGCAGTATCGCCGCTGGCGTGAATGGGAGGTCGATGATTCGGGGAATCGGATCTGTCCGGCACCGACCGAGGACTACCTGCCCTGCTGTTGGCAGGCGGGCGAGATCATGCGAGGTCGCTGTGGCGGCCTCGACAAGGCGGAGTGCGATCGGCGTGTCGATCTCGCCAGGTCCTACGCGACGGAGGCCTACACGAGGCCGGGCCGTGTCTTTCCCGATGCAGAGCCCGAAGAGTGGCTCGATTGCGGCCAATGTCGCGACTGTTTCAAGCCGAGTTTCTCGTACAGGCCGCGGGAGTCGGTTCAGTACGGGATGTCCCTGGCGCATCCCGACATCCTCGACGAGAACGAGGACCCCCTGCGTTTTCGCTACGGCTTCGTGGCTTCGAGCGATGAGCATTCGGCCCGGCCCGGTGTCGGCTACAAGGCCGTCGATCGTGGGTTGATGACCGATGTGAACGACGTCCCCGGTGGAGGTGCCGCCGGAATCATCGGTGGCGTGGCAATGGAGGATCCCCAGATGCCGATGCGGCCGGACCAGGGGGCGATCGGGGTGCGTGGCAACGATGGCCGCACCCAGGCCTTCCTGTACCCCGGCGGCCTGGCGGCGGTCCACTCCGCGAGTCGGGCACGGGGGGATCTCTGGGACGCGATGAATCGTCGAGAGGTCTATGCGACCAGTGGCCCGCGCATCCTGCTCTGGTTCGACCTGCTGAATTCCCCCGACGGCTCTGCCGCGCCGATGGGGAGCGAAGTCGAATTATCGGGTGCTCCGGAATTCGAAGTGCGGGCCCTGGGTTCCTTCGAACCGAAGCCGGGTTGTCCCGATTGGAGTCGCGAGGGACTCGGCGGCGACCGGATCGCGGACCTCTGCCACAACGAATGTTATTTCCCGAGCGATTTGCGCCGGCCGATCGTCGCGATCGAGGTCGTTCGGATCACGACCCGGATCGAGATCGGCGAGAACGTCGATCCTCTGATCGAGGATCCGTGGCGGCGCTACGACTGCGACGCGACGCCCGAGGGATGCACGATTCGGTTCAGCGACGAGGATTTCGTCGATCGGGGTCGCGACACGCTCTACTACGTGCGCGCCCTCGAAGAGGCCCGTCCGGCGATTCTCGGGGATCCGCTTCGACCGAAACGAAACGCCGAGGGCGAGGTCGAGTCGATCGAATTGTGCGAAACCGGCGACGATTGTCTGGACGACGTTCGCGAGCGCGCCTGGTCGTCACCGATCTTCGTGGACCATCCCGCGCGATCCAGAAGCGGGACCGTCACGGCGCTGGTCGAGCTACGCTGACGAGTTCGAGGTTTCCGTCGCGGTTTCTGTCGGAGACCGCTTCGCTTCCAATTCGCCGTCGTCCTCTTCGCGAAGCCGGATCCGGCCGAAGAGTTCAGGGTATTTGCCCTGTTTGCCCTCGTAGAAGGCGCGCACCGTATCCATGTCCTTGCGCAGGTCGCTCGAGGGAAGAAAGCCGGGACCGAAGCCGCCGCGCTTCTCCGAATAGTCGAGGTAGCTCATCACGATCGGCACGTTCGCGGCACGAGCGATGTGATAGAAGCCGGATTTCCAGTGGTCGACGTGGTCGCGGGTTCCCTCCGCGGGCACGACGAGTCCGAGATCCTCGTACTCGTCGAAGAGTGCGGCGAGGGTTTCGACGAGGTTCTCACGCTTGTGACGTCGGACCGGAATTCCGCCCAGCGCTCGCATGATGGCGCCAAAGGGCGGCTTGAAGAGCGTGTGCTTGCCCATCCAATTGATCTCGAGTTCGAAATACTCCGCGAAGGCGAGCAGGTAGGCAAAATCCCAGTTCGTTGTGTGGGGAGCCGCGATCAGAATGTACTGGCGAGGCTGGGGTCGAGCGCCATCCGGTCTCCATCCCGTCGCGGCCAGGAAGACGCGTGCGAGCAGTCTTCGAAAGGGTCGCCTGGACATCTGTGAAGCTTAGCCTCCAGGCCTTCACCTGCTCGCGGAAGCATCCGGCGAGGGAGCGACCGGAAGCCTACAATCGTGCCACCCATGAAACCCTCCCAGAGTTCGGTTATTGCCGTCGCGTTGCTGACGCAGGGCGTCGCGGTCGGTATGACCTACGGCATCCTGCCGGTCTTTCTCGAGCCTCTCGAGGCGGCCTTCGAGGCGCCCCGAACCGAGATCAGCATCGGCCAGATCCTGATGATGCTCGCGCTGACCGTGGGGAGCATCACGACCGGGGTTCTACTCGATCGTGGTCATGCGCGCCGCGTGATGCTGACCGGCGCGCTCATGCTCTCCACCGCGCTCTTCGTGGCATCGCGGGCAACGAATCTCTGGATGCTCGGATCGGCCGCTGCAATGGCTGGGTTCGCCGTTCCCTCGATTGGCCCGCTGGCCGCGGCGAGCCTGATCACGCGCGCTTTCCATGAGGACCGGGGACGCGCGCTTGGAGTCATGTCGATGGGTCCCCCGCTCGGAGCCGGGCTCTTCGCGGCACTGGCGGGCTGGCTCCTACTTTCCTTCGACTGGCGTGAGGTCTATCTCCTCTTCTCCGGCGTAGCGCTGGTCGTCCTCGTTCCGGTCATCGCGTTGATCGTGCCCGCACGCTTCGAGAGTGCATCGGCGCCGTCGGGAGAGGGATCGGAATCGGCCGACCTGCAGACCGGGGAAGCCGGTGGCGTCGGCGCGCTTCTGCGCCGACCGACCTTCTGGTGGACGGCGGGGATCTTTGCGCTCGCGACCGGGATTGCGACCGGCTGGACGGTCCACGTGGCGGCCTATCTCGGAGGGCTCGGACTCGCCGAAGCCGAGGGCTCGACGCTACTCGCGCTGCAGTACTGGATGGGGGTCCCCGGGGCGCTCGTCTTCGGAATGTTGGCGGATCGGGTTTCACTGACGACGCTCTTCGTCGCCATGCTCGGTACCGCCTCGGCGGTCTTCGCAGGATTTGCGACGGGACCGTCGCCCCTGGTGGTCTCGGGTCTCTGCATCGTGTCCGGCTTCGTGCTCGGCGGTGTGATCCCGCTCTATATGCTGCTTCTGGGTCGAAGGATGGGTCCGGATGCACTCGGGCGTGCAATGGGACTCTCCAACGTCGTGATGCTTCCGGTCATGGCGGGCGCGGTTCTGCTCGCGGCATCGAATTATGAGTCCGAGGGAGGCTACGGGCTGGCGCTCAGCGTTTTTTCGGTCGGGCTGTTGGCGGCGATCGGATGTCTATTCGTATCGAATTGGAGTGTACGCACACGATGACCCGGGCGGTTACCTATCGAGACGGCAAGCTGGATTCCCGTGTACTGCGAACGCTCAACATCGCCGGGGGTGCCCTCGAACGAGTGGGGTGGAAGCCTGGGCTCGACCCCGATGCGATCGTATCCGACGCGATCAAGCTGGCGGGTTCGGCTGACCTGGGTGGGAAAAGTTTCCGCGAGCCCCTCGAACGGTTCGTCGAGTCGCTGGAATCCGAGGCGAACCTGTCGACCTTCGGGCGGATCGCCGTCCGCAAGATGATGACTTCCCAACTCTCGACCCGGATTCGCCTCCAGGAGTGGACGAAGGCGAACCCGCACGCGACCGACGAAGTGATTCGTCGGCCCTGGATCATCCTTGGGCTGCCGAGAACCGGGACGAGCATCCTCTCCAACCTGCTCGGGCTCGACCCGATGGTGCGACCGCTGCGTCAATGGGAGGGACGCTCGATCGTGCCTCCTTCGACACTGGCGACGGAGATCGATGATCCGCGAATAGCGGAGTCGAATGCCCAGATGGACGGACTTCACAGGTTGAATCCGGCGATTCAGGCGATGCATCCGATGGGGGCGATGCTCGCCGAGGAATGCATTCCCTTCATGATGCTCGACTTGCGCTGTCTCGGAATCGAGACGCAGGCCCATGTGCCCGCCTATGGGAAATGGCTAGAGAGCTGCGACATGACACCGGCCTACGTTCAGCACAAGAAGGCGCTCCAGGCTCTGCAGGTCGGGCAGCCGACGGAATCGTGGAGCCTCAAGACGCCGAACCACCTCTGGTGCCTCGAGACGCTGATCGAGTTCTATCCCGATGCGCGGCTCATCTGGACCCATCGCGATCCGGGGCCGGTCACGACCTCGGTTTCGAGTCTGAACTCGACGATGCAGGCGATGTTCGCAAAGCAGGTCGATCCCGTTGCCATAGGGGCCGATTGGATCGGAAAACTCCGGCATGCCGTTCGATGCGGGATGGAATACGACGCGCGTGCGGAAGAGGGCTGGTGCGTCCACGTCCACTACAGCGAGATGATGCGGGATCCGCTCGCCACGATGCGGAAGATCTACGCTCATTTCGGCGAGGAACCGAGCGGTCTGCACGAGCGCCGGATCGAAGCCTGGCTTCGTGAGAAGCCCCAGACGGAATTTGGTCGCCACGCCTACGACCCGATGGATTTCGGCTGGACGTATGACAGTCTCGCCGACGACTGGAAGGACTACGTCGAGCGCTTCGACATCGCTCGCGAGAAGTAGCTTTCGCCCGCTGCCGGATTTGCGACCGGCTATTTCCGTTGAAAGTTGGGCTTTCGCTTCTCGGCAAAGGCCTTGGGGCCCTCCTTGGAGTCTTCGCTCAGGAAGACCGCCTGCCCGTATTCGAACTCGTAGGCGAGGGCCTCATCGAGCCCCATGCCGTCGGTCTCGTGAAGCGTTCGAGTGATCGCCTCGATGGAGAGGGGACCGTTGCCCGCGATCACCTCGGCGATCTCACGCGCCTTGGTGAGGGCCTGACCATCCGGGACGACGTGCCCGATCAGGCCGATGTCGAGGGCTTCCTGTGCCGTGATGTGCTTGCCCGTGAGCAGGATCTCGGCGGCATGTGTGTAGGGGATCTGGCGGGGGAGGCGCACCGCTGAGCCCGCCATGGGGTAGAGCGACCATCGGGCTTCGGAAACGCCGAATCGCGCGCTCTCGCCGGCGACCCGGATTTCCATGGCCTGGAGAAGCTCGGTTCCTCCCGCGATGGCGACACCTTCGACCGCGGCAATGATCGGTTTGGTCGGCCGATAGCCGCGAAAGAGCGCCTTCCAGTGGATGTCAGGGTCCTCGGCCATGCGCGCCTGGACGTCGATCTCGGTATCGGCGTCACCGGAGTCCCCCGCCATGCCCTTCAGGTCCGCTCCCGAGCAGAAATTGCCCTCGGCTCCCGTGACGATGATACATCGGACATCGTCGTCCGCAGAGGCCTCGCGATAGGCGTCGTACATGCGAATCAGCATCTCGCCCGAAAGTGCGTTGAAGCGCTTCGGTCGATTCATGGTGATCGTCATGACGTGCCCATATCGCTCGACTATTGCATCCGGCATCTTTTGCTAGTCCTTTTGGATTGTCATGAGGTGGGCACCTCAGGAGCTCAGCGCATTCCTTACTCTCGCTCCGATGGTCTCGGATTTTCGGCAGTCGTCCGAGAGGGCGGCCGGGAGGCCTCGAAGTTCCGGATCAGTCGGCGTCGCCAACGGGCCGATTTCATCCGCCAATCGGCGAAATCGAACCGCTCTCTCAAAACAGCAGGGCGTCCAGTGAAATCTGCCCGGGTCCTAACAGGAGAAACATGAACGCGACAACGGCGAGATTGATCGTGTACTCGGCGCCCGGCGGATCATTGAGGATCAGATAGCCAGCGCCGCGGTGACCCACCAGGCCCGCGACGACCATCGTGAAGATCAAGACGAGCGCGGCGGGCCGCGTGGCGAATCCGATCGCGAGTGCCGCGCCTCCCAGAAGTTCCGAGAGCATCGCCATACGCGCCTGGACACCGGGCATCGGGACGCCAAGGTCCTCGAGCCAGCTCGCGAAGCCGTCCAGGTTGCCATCGCCGATCACGCCGAGCTTCCCGAACGCGTGGATCATGAAGCAGACGCCGATCGCGACGCGGCCGACGAGGAGCGCGATATCAGTGAAGAGCGGGTTGGTTCCGGTGAGAAGGGCGCCGAGGTCCATTGCGAGATCTCCCATTCAATGAGATGGATAGGGTGGAGTTCTGCGGTTTTAGCACAGCGAAAAGGCGGGAAACCCACAGGTCGGCCCCATCGTCATCCTCGAATGTCGCCGAAAGGGACCTGGGTGATTGAGACCCCGAGCGATTGCCTCCATACTCCCGGCGCAGATCCCCCGGATCGTGAAAGAGGACCCGAGATGAGCGCGCCGAGCAAACAGGAGGGCGAACCCGTCTTCGAACGTGTGGAAGCCAGCGCCGATTTTCCGGCGATGGAACGCGAGATCCTCGCCTTCTGGGAGGAGGCGGACGCGTTCCAGGAAAGCAACCGGCGCCGCGAAGGGACCCCGGAATTCATCTTTTATGATGGCCCGCCCTTCGCGACGGGAACGCCCCACTATGGGCACCTGCTGGCCGGCACGATCAAGGACATCGTCCCGCGCTTCTGGAGCATGCGGGGGCATCACGTCGAGCGTCGCTTCGGCTGGGATTGTCACGGATTGCCGATCGAAGCCCTCGCCCAGGAGGCACTCGGGCTCGCGGGCACTGGGGAGATCCTGGAACGCGGCGTCGACGTGTTCAACGAGCAGTGTCGCGAGATGGTTCTGACCTACGTGGCGGAATGGCGAAAGACCGTGGCGCGGATGGGACGCTGGGTCGACTTCGATGACGACTACAAGACGATGGACGTCGACTACATGGAGTCGGTCTGGTGGGTCTTCAAGCAGCTCTGGGACAAGGACCGGGTCTACAAGAGCTATCGGATCATGCCCTACAGCTGCAAACTGGCGACGCCGCTCTCGAACTTCGAGGCGAACCAGAACTACAAGGACATCCAGGATCCCGCGGTGACGATTCGATTCCGAATGACGGACGGCGTCGAGCGGATTGCCCCCGATCTTTCCCCAGGATCGTCCCTCTTCATGACCGCCTGGACGACCACGCCCTGGACCCTGCCCGAGAATCTCGCCCTCTGTGTCGGACCCGATGTTGGCTATGCGCTCGTCGAGGACCTCGAGAGTGGTGACTGTCTCGTGTTTGCGGAAGGTCGACTGGCGGCCTACGACAAGAAGCTGGGCGAACTCCTGGCCAAGGACGCCGCCGGCGAGGGCGCGGAGGGGTCGAAGTTCAGGTTCGTGTCCCGACTCTCCTCGTCGGATCTCGTAGGCGCGCGCTACGAACCGCTCTTCCCATATTTCGCTGACCAGCCGAACAGCTTCGTCGTGCTCGAAGACGGCTTTGTGACGACCGCAGACGGTACGGGCATCGTTCATATGGCCCCGGCCTACGGGGAGGACGATTTTCGAGTCTGCCGCATGGCTGGGATCGATCTCGTGGATCCCCTCGACAGCGAGGCGCGATTTCTGGAGCCGATCTCGGAATATCTGGGACTCGTCTGCAAGGATGCTGACAAGCAGATCATCAAGAGACTGAAGGATGAGGGGAAGCTCGTCGCCCAGAGTACGGTCGAACACAGCTACCCCTTTTGCGAGCGCACGGACACTCCTCTGATCTACCGAGCCATCGAAGCCTGGTACGTCAAGGTCGAGGACCTGCGCGACGATCTTGTCGCGAACAATGAACAGATCGGCTGGGTCCCTCAGAACGTCGGCGCAAACCGTTTCGGCAATTGGCTGAAGGACGCCAACGATTGGAATATCAGCCGCAATCGATTCTGGGGATCCTGCATTCCGGTCTGGGTGAATGTCGACGATCCCCTGGACACGATCTGCGTCGGTTCGCGCGCCGAACTCGAAGAGCTGTCCGGGGTCGCGGTCGACGATCTTCATAAACACATCGTCGATGACGTGGTGATCGAGCGAGACGGGAAGACCTATCGCCGCACGCCCGAAGTGTTGGATTGCTGGTTCGAGTCGGGATCGATGCCCTTCGCGCAACAACACTATCCCTTCCGGAAACACTCCTCGAAGGCTTTGAAGCAGGGAGATGCTCTCGACTCGTTTTTCCCGGCTGACTTCATCGCCGAGGGCCTCGACCAGACTCGCGGCTGGTTCTACACGCTGCTCGTGCTGGGGACGAGTCTGTTCGGGAAGAGTCCCTTCAAGAATGTGATCGTGAACGGATTGATCTTGGCGAGCGACGGCAAGAAGATGTCGAAGCGCCTCAAGAACTATCCCGATCCGAACGAGATCCTCGAGTCCTTCGGGGCGGACGCGCTTCGTGCCTACATGATCAACTCGCCGGTCGTGCGGGCCGAGGAGCTGCGCTTCGATGAGAGCGGCCTCAAGGAGATCGTTCGGACGGTCGTCCTGCCCTATTGGAACGTACTCTCCTTCTTCACGACCTACGCCGCGATCGACGGGTATGATCCGCGCTCCTGGAAGGCGTCGCCCGTCGAAGAACGGCCGGATATCGATCGCTGGATCCTCTCCGTTCTCCAGAGCCTCGCCAGAGACGTGAACACCGAGATGGAGAGCTACCGCCTCTATACCGTGGTTCCACGACTCGTGAGCTTCATTGACGATCTCACGAATTGGTATGTCCGACGCTCGCGCGCCCGGTTCTGGAAGAGTGAGGACGATCGCGACAAGACCAACGCCTTCGCGACGCTGTACGAAGTCCTATCGACGTTTTCGAAGATCCTCGCGCCCTTCATGCCCTTCCTGACAGAGCAGGTCTACCAGAGGCTCGTCCGCCGGGTCGACGATGCGTCGCCCGCGAGCATCCATTGGTGCGACTATCCACAGGCGGACACTTCGAGGATCGATGCCTCGCTGGAACGGCGAATGGCAACGGTGCGTGCCGTTTCGGCGATTGGGCGCCGCGTGCGTGAAGATCACAGGATCAAGGTGCGTCAGCCTCTACGTGAATTGACCGTCGTTCATCGCGATTTGGGAGTGCGCAACGACGTCGAGGCGGGAGCGGATCTGATCGCAGAAGAGCTGAACGTCAAGCGGGTCACCGTCGAAGCGGACGAGAGCGCATTCGCGAGTGTCACCGTCAAGCCGAATTTCAAGACCCTGGGCAAGCGCTGCGGCAGAAAGTTGGGTCAGATCGGGCCCGCGCTTCGGGAGTGGGGATTCGAAGAGGTTGCCCGACTCGAGGCCGGCGAGTCGATCGAGGTCGAGGGCGAAGCGATCGGGCTCGAGGACGTGCTGCTCCAGCGTGCCGCAACGGAAGGTGCGGCGACCGCGACGGACGGGGAATACACCGTCGTATTGGATACGGAGCTCGATCCCCCGCTTCGCCGCGAAGGGGTCGCTCGCGATGCGATCAACCTCTTCAACAACGTCCGGAAGGACAAGGGCTTCGAGGTCTCCGATCGTGTCTCCATCGCGTGGGCGTGCGACGAGGGCGGCGTGAAGGCAGCCCTGCAGGAATACGCCGGGCTGATCTCGCGAGAAGTTCTGGCGGAGGATTTTGGTGAATCCGGGCTGGACGACGGTCACGACGAGCTGGAACTCGCAGGGGCGATCCTCCGCTATACGATCAAGAGACACGATTGAGCGAGAGGGAGAGTGCGATGTCTTTTGTGACGAGTGAAATCGAGGATGGCGTGTGTGTCCTGCGTCTCGACCACGGCAAGCCCAACTCGATCTCGTCCGCCGTGGCCAACGAGTTGATCACCGCCCTCGATGAGGCCGAGAAGACGGCGGAGGCCGTGGTCCTCCTCGGCAAGCCCGGCATGTTCAGTGGCGGCTTCGATCTCCCGACGATGGCGGAGGGACCCGCGGCGGCCGCCGCGATGGTGAAGGCGGGAGGTCGGCTTCTGATGTCGATCTACGGACACCCGAAACCCGTCGTCGTTGGCTGTACCGGGCACGCGATCGCGATGGGCGCTTTCACCGTGATGGCCGGTGACTATCGAATCGGGGCTCGAGGCGCGTTCAAGATCGGTGCGAATGAAACCGCGATCGGGATGACGCTGCCCGCGTTTGCGATCGAACTCTCGCGAGCCTGCCTGTCGAAACGCCACTTCGATCGCGCCCTCGTCCAGTCTACGATCTACGATCCGGAAGGGGCCCTCGATGCGGGCTTCTTCGATTGTCTGGTCGAGCCCGATCGCGTCGAAGCCGAGGCGAGGGAAGTGGCCGCACGACTCGCGCAACTCAAGCAGCCGGCGTTTCGAAACAACAAGCGACTCGCCCACGGCGAAACCATCAACCTGATTCTCTCCACCCTCGAAGAGAATGTCGATGGACTGATGCCGAGCTGAGTCTCGTTCTGGCCGACGCCCCTTCCCGCCCGCGGAGAATCTCGACATGAAACTGAACGGAATCGCCCATATCCAGCTGACGGTTTCCGATATGGTGCGGTCGCGCGCCTTCTGGGCGCCGCTCCTCGAACTCTTCGAGATGCAGATCCTGCTCGATTCGGAGACGTACTTCTATTGCATCGGGAGTCGGACGGGGATCGCGATCGCGCCAGCCGATCCCGAGCAGGCGGACAGCCCCTTCGATCAACGCCGGGTCGGTCTCCATCATCTGTGTCTGCGAGCCCGTGAACGCAGGGATGTCGACGAGATTCACGTATTTGCAAAGTCGCTCGACGCGACGATCGTCCATCCACCGCGAGAGGACGGCTTTGCCCCCGGATACTATTCGGTCCTGTTCGAGGACCCCGATGGGATTCGGATCGAGGTGAATCACGTCCCGGGTCGGGGCCATCTGAAGAGCTGAATTCGCCGCACACACCCATAAGGCGAGGGGACCTAGGCCGCTGTCAGCTCGACCGGAATGCCATTGGCGACATGGGTCCCCGACGGCACATCGAGGACCGTTTCATCGGTCAGGTAGTTCGAGCAGGCGCCCGGCTGTTTGGACTCCGCGACCGAGAGCCGGACACCCGAGAGTCGATGGCCATAGCCGTGGGGCAGACTGACGACACCCGGCATCATTTCGTCCGTGACCGAACACTCGACCTCGATCTCACCGACTCGCGATCTCACCCGCACGAATTTCCCGCTTTCGATCCCGAGCCGCTCTGCGTCCACGGGGTGAAGGAGAAGAGTGCAGCGGTTCGGTCCCTTGGCGAGGGCCGGCAGGTTGTGGAGCCAGGAGTTCATGTTGCGCATCTGGCGTCGACCCACCAGCACGAGTCGATCGGCACGGCTGCGTTCCTCGAGTGCGGCCTCGAGTCGAGACAGGTCGGCTATGAGGTAGTCCGGGCAGAGCTCGATCCGATCGAGCGGCATCGCGTCGGGCAGCCGTCCCGCCGAAAGCTCGCCAAGGTCGATTCCCTGATCCGCAGCCCGAAGCTTGCGGAGATTCAGTCCTTCGGCCCGGTCATCGAATTTGTCACCGTAGGGTCCGACGCGAATCATGCATTCGATCATGCGCATGGGTCCGTGATCGTCCTGTAGCTGCTCGAACGCCTCTTCGGCGGTCACGTCGGGACATGGGGTGTCCGGTCCGACCATCATGCCGAGCATGCCCTTGACCATCAGGTCGTCGACGATTTCCCAGGACGGGGCCCCGGCGAGTCGTGCGCCTATTTCACAGTAGATCCGCCATTGGTCGCGTTGGTCGTCGTCCGGCTCGAAGAGTCGGGGGGACCAGCGCGAGAAATTCTGGACACTCGTTGTTTCGAAGAGGAAGTCGTAGTTCTCGTGCTCGAGTTGCACGGTGCTCGGCATGATGAGGTCTGCGTGTCGCGACGTTTCGTTCAGATAGATGTCGAGGGACAACATGAAGTCGAGTTCATCGAGCGCGGCGGCGAGTCGTTCGCCGTTGGGCGCCGAGAGGACCGGATTGCCCATGGTCGAGATGAATCCGCGCATGCGCTTGTCGCCGGCGCTGGACTCTTCCATCTCTTCGGCCAGGAGGCCGCAGGGAAGCTGGCCAGCAATCTCGGGGATGCCCGTGAGGGCGGTCCGGTAGCGGCCGAACTGGAATGCTTCCGCCGGTCGTCCGGCCTCGCTGCGACCCGTCGCCGATCGGGGGAACATCATCCCGCCCTCGGCGTCCAGGCGTCCGGTGAGGATATTGACGACGTAGACCAGCCAACTGGCGAGGGTGCCGAATTCCTGGGTGCAGAGGCCGATCCGGCCGTACCACGCGCCTCGGACGGCACAGAAGTCGCGTACGAGTTGGCGGGTCGTTTCGGGGGCGATTCCGGTGGCGGCCTCGACGCTCTCGGGTGTGTAGGTCGTAGCGATCTCTTCGATCCGGTCCAGACCGTCGGTTACGTCTGCGAGTCGGCCCGGGGCGACGAGGCCCTCGTCGAAGAGCACGTGACACACCGAGAGCAGGAAATAGGCGTCCGACCCCGGCTTGATGAAGAGGTGTTCGCTCGCGATCTCCGCGGTCTCGGTTCGGCGGGGATCGATCGTCACGACGCGGCCGCCCCTGTCGAGGATCGCCGTGAGACGCTTCTTGGCGTTCGGCGCCGACATCAAGCTGCCCTGGGAGACCAGCGGGTTGCCACCCATGCAGACGAAGAACTCGGTCCTCTGGATGTCGGGGATCGGGAACATCCAAGGATCGCCGATCATCGTGTGCAGGGCGACGTTCTGGGGAAACTGGTCCATCGTGGCGGCCGAAAACGAGCGTTCCGTGCCGAGGCCGTTCATGAGCGGCAGCAGGTAGAGTTGGGCACCGACGTTATGTCCCGTTGGATTGCCGATGTAGTAGCCGTTCGCGTTCGCCCCATGTTTTTCCTTGATCTCGAGCAGCCGGGACGTCGCCAGCTCCATCGCCTCGTCCCATTCGATTTCCGTCCAGCTGCCGTCGGCGTTCTTTCGGAGGGGGGTTTTCAGTCGCTCGGGATCCTCGTAGATCTCCTTCATCGCGTAGGCCTTCGGACAGAGATAACCCTGGCTACGCGGATCCCTGGCATCGCCTTCGATGCGAATGACGCTGCGAGTAACTCTATCGATGTCGACTCGCAGACCACAGCTGGCCTCACAAGTTGGACAGGATCGAAAGACGGTCTCTATAGCGGAGGAGGGAGTGCTTGTGGCCATGGACGAAGTCTCCTGGGCGGTGAACGAGGTCCGACTGGGACGGGCACACTCTAACGAATTCGGCGGGGCCGTTTGCGGGACGGCTACTTGCGCCGTCGCATCAAGCCCTCCTGGACGGCCGAGGCGACGAGCCGGCCGTCACGGGTGTAGAAGAGGGCTCGTCCCAGGGCGCGGGAGCGCTTCAAGACGGGGCCGTCGTGGATGGCGTAGATCCAGTCGTCGATCCGGAAGTCGTCGTGGAACCAGATCGCGTGATCCAGGCTCGCGGATTGGGTGTCGTCGTCCATGATCCCCCACTCCATGGGGTGCTGTGAGGCGACGACGATCGTCTGGTCGGAGGTGTAGGCGAGAATGGCCGCATGCAGCGCGGGGTCGTCGGGCAGTTCCCCCCGCGTGCGAAACCAGGCTCGCAGTTCGGGTTCGCGATCCGTCTCGCCGATCATGTCGAGTCCATCCTCGACGAGGATCTGAACCGGCCCCATGCCGAGCTTGTCCTTGCGAAGCGCGAAACCCTTCTTGGCCATCGCGCGAATGAGCCCGTCTTCGTATTCCTCGCCTTTCGGTTCCGGAGGGATCTCGGCATCGATCTGTCGAGCGGGACCCTCTTCGTGAATCTGGAAGGACATCGACAGATTGAAGATGGGGGTCCCGTCCTGCAGCGCGATGATGCGTCGAGTAGTGAAGCTTCGGCCGTCTCTAATTCGCTCGACGATGTAGTCGATCGGCGTGTCGGGGTCTCCTGGACGCAGGAAATAGGAATGGGCGGAATGGACGGCGCGTCCCTCGACGGTTGCCTGTCCCGCGCGCATGGCTTGCGCGAAAACGAGCCCGCCGAAGATTCGGCCGTTTCCGGCACGCTGGCTGTGGCCTCGGAAAACGTCGGAGCCGTCGGCGCTCGACCCCCTGCTTTCGAGGACGAGGTGGGCCAGTAGGTCGGATAGGGGATCTTCGGGGGTGAACATCATGGCGGCCAAGGAGTAGCGAATTGGGGGATTCCGAGCCCGCCCAGAACCGTCTATTCTTTCGCACCGCATCCGAGATGTGGTCTACTTTGCGCGGCACTGCCGCCCGTACCATAGAGATCTGATTCTACCACGAGGACCCCCCCCAATGGCCGAGCTTCCCTTTCTTCTCTTCGACGCCGACAACCATTATTACGAGGCCGAAGATGCCTTCACGCGCCACATCGACCCGCGCATGAAAAAGCGCTGCATGAACTGGGCGACGCTGAACGGCCGCAAGGAATTGCTCGTTGCCGGCAAGGTGAATCGCTTCATCCCGAACCCGACTTTCGACCCCGTGGCTCGCCCAGGCTGTCTGGACGACTACTACCGCGGCATCAACCCGGAAGGCAAGAGCATTCGTGATGCGTTCGGTGCGCTCGAACCGATCAACCCGTGCTACCGCGATCGCGACGCGCGTCTCGCGAAGATGTCAGAGCAGAAGGTCGAAAAGGCCATCTACTTTCCGACGCTGGGTGTCGGGATGGAAGAGGCGCTGAAACACGACGTGGAAGCCGTGCACACCGCCTTCGAGGCATTCAATCGATGGTTACTCGATGACTGGGGATTCGCTTATCAGGAGCGCATCTACGCGGCGCCCTACATCTCGCTCATGGATCGCGATCGCGGCATCAAGGAGCTCGAGTGGGCCCTCGAGAACGACGCTCGATTCGTCGTGATGCGTCCCTCCTACATCTACAGCAAGGGCGGCAGCCGCTCGCCGGCGGATCCCTATTACGATCCCTTCTGGAAGCTCGCGAATGACGAAGGGGTAACGATCGTCTACCACGGCGGCGATTCAGGTTACGGCGGTTATATGGAGGATTGGGGCGAGGGTGGCACGATCGAGAGCTTCGGTTCTTCGCCACTGCGCAGCATCGCGATGTCTCACAAGGCTCCCTTCGATCTGATGGCCGCGTTGATCGCCCATCGGCTCTTCGAGCGCTTTCCGAATCTCCGGATGGCGAGTATCGAGATGGGCGCGTTCTGGGTCGAGTGGCTCTTCCAGTCGCTGCGGCGGACCTACGGGCAGGATCCGAACTATTTCTTCGAGGACCCCCTCGAGACATTCCGCCGCCATATCTGGATCGCCCCTTTCCACGAGGACAGCGTGCTCCGCCTCAAGAACATGCTCGGTGCCGAGAACATGTTGCTCGGTTCCGATTGGCCCCATGCCGAAGGACTCGCCGACCCGACCGAGTTCGCGACCGAGCTCGAAGGATTCACTCCGGAAGAGATCAAGTTGGTCATGCGCGACAATTGTCTCGGCCTGTCGCAGCGACGACCGGTTTGATCGAGTCGACGAATCGACGAATCGAAGGGAAGACGAAATGCGCGCCGCACTGCTCGAGAAGAATCAGCAACCCCTCAGCTTTGTCGAGGACATCGAAGTCGATGATCCCGGGACGGGCGAAGTCCTCGTCCGGGTCTCCCATTGCGGGATCTGCCACTCCGATCTGACCGTCGTGGACATGCCGGGGGGCACGCAGCTTCCCTGTGTACTCGGTCACGAGGCCGCCGGAACCGTCGAGGAAGTCGGGATCGGCGTGACGCGACTCGTCAAGGGAGATCGCGTCATGTTGACGCCCCTTCCGACTTGCGGTGCCTGTTACTACTGCAGCCGGAATCAGCCATCGCTCTGTGTCGACGGTCAGAATTTCATGACCGGCCTGCGAGCCGACGGCACCTCCCCCTTCTCGCGAAAAGGAGAACGGGTCTACCAGGGATTCGGACTCGGTGGTTGGGGCGAATACAGCGTCGTCGACGAAGGTCGTGCGGTGAAGATCGACGATGATACGCCCCTCGAAATAGCGTGTGTGGTGGGTTGTGCGATCCAGACGGGAGTCGGCGCGGTCCTCAACACGGCGAAGGTCGAGGAGGGCGCGACGGTCCTCGTGACGGGACTCGGTGGGATCGGCGTTTCCATCGTGCAGGGGGCGCGTCTCGCCAATGCGTCGCGCATCATCGTCTCGGATCCGGTTGCTGAACGGCGGGACTACGCTGCCAACTTCGGTGCCACGGACGTGCTCGACCCGAACGAGCACGATATCGTGGCCAAGGCGATCGAGTTGACCGGAGGGATCGGCGTCGACTACGCCTTCGACGGCGCCGGCCACGAGAAGTTGATCGCGGACTGTATCGCCGCGACCCGAAGCGGGGGGACCACGACGATGGTCGGTGCGGCGCTGGGCACCCTCGAGATGCCTGTCCCCGCGATGTTCCTGACCCAGGAGAAGAAACTGCAGGGTTGCCTGCTCGGATCCTGCAATGGGCATCGGGACATTCCCCGCTTTCTCGCACTATGGCGGAAGGGAGCCCTCGATCTCGAGAGCATGATCACACACCGGCATCCGATCGCGGATATCAATGTCGGTCTCGACGACATGCGCGTCAGCCGCGGGCTCCGGCACGTCCTCGAGTTCTAGAATCGACCGTTGGCAGGAGGCGGAATGAAGGCCTGGAGGGTCGTTCGAAATGCACGTCCCAGCGAGGCGCTGGAGCTCCTCGAAGTCGAGCGGCCGACGCCCGGCCCGGGAGAAGTCCGCGCACACGTGGCCGCGACCGCGTGCAATTTCAACGAAGTCGATGGATGTTATGGCCGCTACAAGACGGTGGATCCGCCGCTGCCCTACACGCTCGGGATGGAGGCCGTCGGGGTCGTCGACGCGGTCGGGCAGGACGCCGAGGCCTGGCTCGGTCGACGCGTGATGTTGACCGGTGTCGGCGCGACCGGCGCCCACGCCGAATACGTGATTGGCGGTCAGGAGATGGTCTTCGACTGTCCTGACTCTCTCGACGAGTTCGAGGGAGCCGCCTTCTATTTCCCCTTTCACGTCGCCTACGTCTCGTTGATCGAACGAGGCCGCTTGCGGTCGGGAGAGACCGCACTGATTCATGCGGGCGCGGGGGGTGTCGGGTCGGCAGCGATTCAGCTCGCGAAAGCGCAGGGGGCTCGGGTGATCGCCACGGCGGGCAGCGCGGAGAAGCTCGACTTCTGTCGCAAGCTCGGTGCAGACCTGGCGATCAACTACCGGGAAGACGACTTCACCGAGGCGGTCTCCGAGGCGACCGAGGGTCGCGGCGTCGATGTGGCGTGTGATCTCGTAGGCGGCGAGATCACCCAGCAGACGATGCGCTGCATGGCCTACAACGGGCGGCTGATGATGACGGGCTTCTCCGGAGGCATCGAGGCGGAGGACGTGGCCGGACTCCTGCCGCGGCCGATCATCTTCGGGAATTTCTCTCTCGCGGGCGTCCTGATGACCTATGGCGACCCGGATCGATACGGCCTGATCGGGATTCATGTTGTGCCGCGTGAGCGTGGAGAGTCGATCCACGCCGCGCTGCTCGATCTACACGCGCGACGACAGATCCGACCCATCGTCGGCCGCCGCGCCTCCTTCGCCGATCTTCCGCAGGAACTCGAGCGGATGGAGCGCCGGGAGACGATGGGGCGGACGATTCTCAATTGGAATCGGGCCGCCTCCTGATTCTTCCCCCCGGTGTCAGCTGCGAGTCGGACTTCCCGAAGACGAGATGCGTCGATGCGTGCGGCCAGCACTCGATCGGACGAGCGCTTGCCCCGAGGAATCACTCCAATAGACTGGGAGTGAGCCCCGCACGACACGGAGAGGTCCCCCAATGCCCGTAACCGGTTTCGATCACGTCTCGTTCCCCGCCGGCGATCCCGAAGCGATCCTGGCCTTCTACAAGCGACTTGGATTCTCGACGATCCACGAGGAGGAATGGCGCAGCGGCGACTATCCGCTCTTCGCGATCGCGGTCGGCGAGAACGCCAAGCTGAATTTTCATGGTCCCGCCCTGTGGCAGGATCCCGAATTCGACGCCAAGGGGCCGACCGCCAAGCCGGGTTGCGGTGATTTCTGCTTCGTCTTCGATGGCTCGATCGGTGACGCGGAGCAGCTCATCAAGGACGCCGGGGGTGAGGTCGCCTACGGACCGATGGACCAGCCGGGGGGCGCCGAGAAGGGCCAGTGTATGGGGACCAGCATCTACACGCGCGACCCCGACGGCAACCTGCTCGAGTTCATGACCTATCCATGTGCCAGCGTAGGCGGCTGGACGGAGAAGTCCTAGGGGGGACCCAGATGAGCACGACCGCCGTGAATCCCTTCGAAGCAATCGCGGTCCACGTGGGCGTCGAGGACGTCCCGTGGGTTCCGAACCATCTCTTCCCGGGAGCGGAACTCCGACTTCTTCAGGCCGACGTGGCACGGGGGGTCTATGTGATGGCTGGGCGCCTACCCGGAGATCTCGAAATCGGGACCCATCGCCATACCGGCGCCGTTCATATGTTCACCCTCGCGGGCGCCTGGAAGTATCACGAGCACGAGTACGTGAACCGAGCCGGTTCGTATCTCTACGAGCCGCCGGGCTCGATTCATACTTTCTACGTGTTGCCGGGTGACGAGACGACCGAGACCTTGTCCATCGTTTACGGCGAGACGGAATATCTCGACGCCGACGGAAATATCGTGAACGTCAGCAACGCCGCATCGAACCTCGCGAACTACTACGAATCCTGCGAACGGTCGGGCGTTGCGCGGCCGAACGGAGTGCTCGTCTAGAGCGGCTTCGTCCGATCGATCCGGTGCCGGTGCCCTGTCGGGTTCAGCTCGGCAGATCGATTCCGTAGAGATTCTTGGCGTTGTCCTGGAGGATCTTTCGCTTGCGGGTCTCGCTCCAGTCGGCGCTCACCTCGGCGATGAACTCCTGGACGTGTGGGTAGAGGCAGGTCGGGTGGGGGAAGTCGGTCTCGAAGAGCACGTTGTCCTCGCCGACGACATCGATCAACTTGGTCGGCGCGATCTTCTCGAACCAGAAACAGCCCCAGAAGTGATCGCTGAAATACTCCGAGGGCTTCTTCTGGAGCGGCATCTCCTTCTGGGCGCCGGTCTCGATCCATTCGTAATCGATCGATTCGAGGACGAAGGGGATCCAGCCGATCCCGCTCTCGACGGACACGACCTTCAAGTTCGGGCAGCGGTCGAAAATGCCGCTGTAGATCATGTTCGAGCAGACTCGTGAGTTCTCCACGAAAAGGGCGGCGGAGCCGAGGGCCAGGCGTCGGCGCATGCCGTTCGAGGGCCAGGCGGCCCGGCCGAACATGTTGAAGGACGTCTCACTCGCCCCGATGTGGAAGTTCACGGGGAGGCCCGTGTCGTCGCAGGCGTCCCAGAAGGGTTTCCAGGCGTCTTCGCCGAGATCGGGGAGGCCGATGCTGTCGGGGTCGCTGCACATGACGATGCCCTTCAGGCCCATCTTCTTGGCTCGCTGAACCTCTTCGACGCTCTGTTCGATATTCCACCAGGGCATCAACGCCATCGGCAGCAATCGATCGTTCGAGTCGGCCTGGATCTCGGCCATCGCATCGTTGTAGATCTGCGCGCAGGCGAGTCGAAGGTCGGCGTCCTCGACCTTCATGAAATTCTGGCTGCCGAAGCCGGCGACGTTGGGGTAGAGGATCTGTGCGTAGAGACCGAAACGATCGAGGATCTTGACGCGGGCCTTCATGTCGTAGGAGGCCTCGTGGACATCTTCGATCGTCCAGCCGAAGAACTCGGTGCCGCGGGACTTCTGACCGTCTTTCGCGATCACGCTCGACGCGTTCGTCGTCGAGATCTGGATGTCCTTGTCGACGATCCAGGCCCTTTCGCTTCCCGTGCCGACCACGCGCGGGACGCGATCCTTGAGTGAGGCCGGCGCACGAGACGTCCAGAGGTCGTGGGGCTCAGTGATATGGGCATCGACATCGATGATGAAGAGATCGGTGGCGGGGGCGCTTGCGGCCATGGGGATACCTCGGGGCTCGTGGGGATGTCGCATCCGGCTCGACCGTTGGGTGTCCGGGCGCGGCGCGTGGATCGATGGGCGAGGGGAGAGAATAGGGCCTTCTCTCCGTCGCAACAGAGGGGTGCAGGCACGAAAACGGCCGCACGGGGGATCCGGATGCGGTCGGCTGGAGGGGCTGCCGCCGGGAGAGGTCTGGGGGTAGACTGGACTCCCCACTGACAGGAGCGCGCGCGCGATGCATTTCGGTCTACTCGGCATCTTCCAGAACTACCGCGGCGAATCGAACGATGGCGATATCGTCCGCGGCGAGATGGCCCTGGCGAAGCTCGCCGACCGGCTGGGTTTTGACAGCTATTGGGCGGTCGAGCACCACTTCTTCGATTATTCGATGTGTCCCGACAATCTTCAGTGGCTCGCCCAGGTCGCCGCTCTGACCGAACGGATAAAACTCGGCACGGGCGCCGTCATCATGCCCTGGAACGATCCCTATCGCGTCGCCGCGAAGATGGCCCTTCTCGACCAGCAGAGTGGCGGGCGCGCCCTGCTCGGCTTTGGACGGGGACTCTCGAAGCGTGAATACGCGGGCTTCGATCTGCCGATGGAGGAAGCGCGCGGCCGCTTCGACCAGGGAACGGCGCTCGTCCTCGAAGCGCTCAACAAGGGTTTCTTTGAAGCGGACACCGAGTTCTTCAGACGAGACAAGATCGAACTCCGTCCGCGACCGACCCGGGGCTTCGAGGATCGCGTCTACGCGATCGGCGTCTCCCCGGACTCGGCGATCCAGGCCGGGGTTCTCGGCGCGCAATTGATGGTCCTCGCCCAGCAGCCCTGGGAAGTTTTCCGCGAGTCCGCTCTCAAGCCCTACCAGGAGACTTGGTCCTCGCTTCGGGACACGCCGCCGCCCGTGCCTCTCTGCGGGCAGCTCGTGTACTGCGACGAAGACGGGGATCGCGCTCGGGAACTCGGAACGAAATTCGTCAAGGAGTACTTCTTCACCGTCGTCGAGCACTATGAGATCGCCGGTGAACATTTCAAGAACACGAAGGGCTACGAGCACTACGGGAACGCGGCGGATGCGATTAGTTTCATGGGCCTCGACAAGATGGCCGAGATGTACGCCAGCGTGAACCTCTACGGGACGCCCGACGAGATCGCGGGGCAGCTCCGAATCCAGAAGGAGATCCTCGGCGTCGATCACGACGTGCTCATCATGGCGAAATACGGAAGCCTGACGCAGGAGCAGGCCGAGAAATCGGCCACCCTCTTCGCGGAGCAGGTGATTCCGCAATTCCAGGCCTAGCTTCGGCGCGGAACCCTAGCCCTCGCGCCTCGCGAGCAGGACCGATCCGGAAGTCCGAAACACGGCTTCGCCCGCAGGTGTTACGAGGGTGTCTTCGAAGGAGACGACGCCGGTGGTCGGTCTCGACTTCGATGCGCGCGCCGCGGTGAACCGGCGGACGAGTCGGACGCGGCTATTCGCTCGCACGGGCGCCAGGAGTTGGAGCCCGTCTCCGCCCAGCCCCGAGACGAGCGCGAGCGGGCCCGGGAGTTCGTGGGAGAGCCGCGCCGAGATTGCGAAGATGTGGGGTGTGGAAGCGACCAGACCGGCGAAAATGGAGTTTTTGGCAACCTCTTCGTCGAGGTGGAAGGGGTAGGGATCCCAGCGCCTCGCCATCTCGATGATCTCCTCGCGAGAGACCTCGTACCAGGGGCTCGTCTGGACGCTTCCGACTTCGATGTCTTCGAAGAAGATCGTCGCTTCGGTGTGCGGCTGGGAGATCGGTTGGGACATCGGTCAGAACTCGCGTGAGGGTTCGCGGGCGAGGCCCGGGCAGGGGACCGCGATTGCTGGGCCGCCGGGTTCGAGATCGACGCGGGTCAAATCAGCTTTCTACGGGGCCGCCACTGAGCGCCGCCTTGCCGATCGCCGGTTCGACGAATTGGCTGAAGTTCGGACCGCGGCGAAGGGCGTGGCCGCCATCGACGTTGATCGCGCATCCCGTGACCCAACGCGACTCCTGGCCGATCAAGAAACGCGCGAGGTTCGCGACATCCTCCGACTCGCCGACGCCGTCCATCGGGGTGTTCTGGATATAGGAGTCGTAGACCTCACTGTCGCGGGGCACACCTTCCATGATCTCGGTGGCGATGAAGCCCGGCCGGATGGAATTGAAGCGAACCTGGCGCGGTCCGAATTCGTCGGCTGCGTTCTTCATCATTTCCTCGATGCCCGCCTTGCCGACGGTATAGGCGCCGAAGTAGGGGTGGGTCACATGGCCTGCGATCGAGGACATGCCGACGAAAGAACCGCCCCCGGCCTCGACCATGAGCGGGACCGAGTGCTTCACGCAGAGCATCGTGCCGAGCACGTTCAGATGGAGCACACGGACGAACTCGTCGGTGTCCTGGAGGTGGTAGGGGCCCATGCCGCCCCCTCCGCCCGCGTTGGCGACGACGCCGTCGAGGCCGCCAGTGGGTTCCGCTGATTTCGCCATGATTCGTCGGACATCGTCTTCACTCGTGACGTCGCCGGCGATGATCTGGACGCTTCCGCCGTGTCCGGCGCCGGCCTCGATTTTCTTGGCTGCGTCCTCGAGCTTGGACTCCGTGCGGCCACAGATCGTGACGGCGGCACCGTCCGCGGCAAGCCGAGCGGCGCAGGCGGCGCCAATTCCTGTTCCGCCCCCGGTCACGAGAACTGCCATCCCGTCGAGTCCGCCGGTCGGAATCGATCCCTTCCTCTTCTGCTCCGTCATCTTCGTCTCCTTCTCTCCCGAAGCCGGAAGTCCCACCGATCTCGGAGTCCGGGTGCGCGGCCGAATCGAGGCGCCGATCATAACCCGCTCGGCGCCCCTGATCAGGCCATATTCGAGACCCCGCACCCCCCAGAAGGGGGCGCTTGCCGGGCTCATTTTGTTACCGTCGAAAGTTCCCGACCGCCGAATTCGCGTGCCCTTTCGCTCGCCACGCGGCGATCCCAGCCGAAGCACCCTGGAAAGAGAGGAAACAAACCGATGTCGATTCGATTGACCGTTCAACTCCCCATCAAGGAAGGCGAGGCCGATGCATTCGAGGCCGCCGCGGGCCCTGCTCTCGCGCGGGTTCGGGCCGAGGATGCGGGCTGTGAAATGTACGACCTCTTCAAGAGCTGCGACGATGATACCCGCTTCGTTCTGGTCGAGAGTTGGGCGAGCGAGGCCGACCTCGAGGCGCACATGACCTCCGCCGCGATGGGCGATGTCGGCAAGGCGCTCGGTGGCTACATGGACGGTGCTCCCGTCATGAACAAGTACGAAGACTGAGGAAGGGCGCGAGAATGGCTGATGTTCCCGTCTATTTGATCGCCAATTTTCACATTCACGACGCCGAGAAGTATCGCGTCTACGAAAAGGGCTTCTTCCCGATCCTGAAGAAGCACGGCGGCAGCTTCCACACCGTCGACGACGCCTCCGAGACCCTCGAGGGGGAAGACAAGCGAGAGGGGCGATTCGTGATCTTCCAGTTCCCGTCCGAAGAAGCGGCGCGCGCATGGTGGGCCGATCCGGACTATCAGGCGCTCTGCGAACACCGGCGCGCGGGGACCGAGATGAAATTCCTGCAGCTGGTGCACGGGATGCCGCCTCGGACCTAAATGACCTCGTACGCGATTGACTGTCAGGGGCCGGCTCTCCCGAGTCGGTCCCTTTCTGTCTGGGGACGCTGACTCGGCGTGAATCGAAGAGAGCCGCGGTCTATTTCAGGTAGCGCTCGGCCAGCAGCTCGTAGGAGTGCAGGCGGGCCTTGAAGTCGTAACAGATCGAGACGATCCCCAGCAGGTCGGTGCCATAGACCTCCGCAATCTCATCGAGTTCGGCTGCGACCTCATCCGGGCAACCGACGGTCGCGCGCATGCCCGAGTGCTGCAGGAATCGCTCTTCCTCCGCCGTGAAGACGTGCTGCGCGGCTTCTTCGGGGGAAACGATGCCCGTCCCGCCCTGATTCCGCGCCATCTGGATCCGGCCGAGCTTCATGCTGGAGGCATGCCACTCGGCTTCTTCCCTCGTGTCCGAACATAACACCTGGACCGCCACATGGGCGAGGGGCTCCGCGAGTTCCGCGGAGGCTTTGAAGTGGCTTCGGTAGTGTTCGACGATCGAAGGTCCCTGCGCCGAACTCCCGAAAAAATGGGCGAAGCTGAAGGGCAGACCGCGGCTCGCCGCGAGCTGCGCCGAATCGATCCCGGAACCGAGTAGCCAGACCTCCGGAGCGTTGTCGGTCGGGGGTCCCGCACGAAGCGTGGCGAAGGGGTGATCGGGAGCGAGGCTGTCGCCGAGATAGCCGATCAGATCTTCGACCTGTTCCGGATAGGCCCGCACATCAATCGGGTTCGAGGGATAGGACATGGCGAGCATCGTCCGCTGATCGCCGCCCGGCGCGCGTCCGAGCCCGAGGTCGATCCGCCCGGGGAAGAGCGTTTCGAGCATGCGAAAATTCTCGGCGACCTTGAAGGCGCTGTAGTGGGGCAGCATGACGCCTCCACTTCCGATCCGGATCGTCGAGGTCGCCGCACCGATCTGGCCGATCAGGATCTCGGGGCTCGTGCTCGCAATGCCCGCAATATTGTGGTGCTCGGCGACCCAGAAGCGTTCGAACCCCATGGCTTCGCAGGCAACCGCGAGTTCGATTGTTTCACGGAGCGCATCGGCTCCTGACCCGCCCTTCCGGACGGGGGACTGCTCGACGACGGTGAGAGTGAGGTCTTTGGGCACGCGCGGACGATACGCGATCGGCAGTTGCGGGACAGGGCGGCCGCGCTGCGGCCGGTCTCGAGCGTGATACGCTCGGGGCGTCGTTTCATCTCACCCCGAACCGCCTCTTTCGCCGTCTCGCGGGTGCCTCGAGGAGATCGTCATGCGCGCCGCCTGTTTCACCGAATCCGGGAAGCCCTTCGAAATTCGGGAGATCGCCGACCCGGAACCCGGCCCCGGCGAAGTCGTCCTCGCGGTCAAGGGCTGCGGGATCTGTGGCTCCGATCTGCACGTCACCGAGCTCAAAGGGGCGGTTCCGCACGGCGCGGTGATGGGACACGAATTCGCCGGCGAGATCGTGGCGGTGGGAAAGGGCGCGAAGGGTCAGGGCGGTCCCTGGCGAGAGGGTGATCGGGTGTGCACGATGCCCGGGATCAGCTGCGGGACCTGCCGTCGATGTGTGAATGGGGACGTGATGGGTTGCGCGAATCTCCGGATGACGGGCTTTGGCGATATCGGCGGGGGCTACGCGGAATACGCGCTCGGGATCGACCGCATGACGTTTCGGTTGCCCGAGAACCTTTCGAGTTCCGACGGCGCGACCGTGGAGCCCCTCGCCGTCGGCTTGCACGCGGTCGACGTGGCCGGTGTGCGAAGCGGGGAGGACGTGCTGATCGTCGGGGCCGGGCCCGTCGGTCTTGCCTGCGCAATCTGGGCAAAGATCCTCGGCGCGCGAGAAGTCGTCGTCAGCGACTACGCCGCACATCGGCGCGACATGGCGCTCGCCTACGGTGCGACAGCGGCGATCGATCCGGCGAAGGAGGAACTCGGGCCGACCTTCGAGAAGATCACTGGCCACGCGCCGATGCTCGCTTTCGAATGCGTCGGGCGTCCCGATATCGTTCAGGAACTCGCCCTGATCGTCGATCGGGGAGCGAAGATCCTGTCGGCGGGAATGTGCATGACGACGGATAATTTTAGGCCGGTCATTTTCGGGGCGAAGGAATTGACCATCCAGTTCGTGTCGTACTACACGCACCAGAACTACCAGCTGACCGTCGATATGCTCGCCGCCGAGCGGGTCGATCCGCTGCCGATGATCACGGACCGGATCACCCTCGACGCACTCCCGGCCGCGTTCGAAGCCCTGCGGACCCCATCGACCGAGTGCAAGGTGATCGTTCAACCCTGAGCGTCCACTCGGCCGGCGTGAAGTGAGTGCTAGCCCGCCAGATCGGCGGGCAGCCCACGTCCCATCATGTCGATGAAGTTCTGCGAGTAGAATCTGGTCCGGACGGACTCGCTCGCATCTCCCAGGCTTCTTTCGAAGCGCTCGAAGGGTCGTCGGCCCCCCTCGACGTGTGGGTAGTCCGTCGAGAACAGACAGATCTCCGAACCGATTTGTTGCGTGATCCAGCCCACGTCTTCGGTCGGGTAGGGCGTCGCGCGGATCTGTCGCTTGACATAGTCCGTGGGACGAAGGGAGAGACGCTGCAAACGTTCCTCGTGACGTCCGAATGCTTCGAGTGCCGACTCCATCTGCTTGATCCAGCTCGGTAGCCAGATTGCCCCTTGCTCGATCACGCCGAAACGGAGATTCGGGAACCGCTCGAGCACACCATCGAAGATCAGGGTGGCCAGGGTCTGCATCGGAGGACCGGGAATGCCCATGTAGTCCACGGATCGGAAATTCTCCTCGCCCCCGTGGAAGTCCGGCGGGATGGGTAGTCCATTCTGAAAATAGCCGGGGTCGATCAGTGCTCCGGTTCCACCGACGTGGAAGACGATCGGGATGCCCGCTTCCTCCGCCTGGGCCCAGAGAGGATCCAGATCGACATGGCTAGGCGAATGGTCACGAGGGCAGCCGCTCGGGACGAGCAGGGCTGCCGCTCCCATCGAGAGGGCTTCCTCGGCCATCGCCCGAGTGCGTTCGAAATTCGCGAGCGGCACGTAGCAGGTCGGTAACAGACGCCGGTCGGTCGAACAGAAGGCAATCATGGCGCGATTATGCGCTCGCGCGACGCCGTACGCGAAATCCAGATCCTCGGAATGTTCCCAATCGTGGAGCCGGCTGTTGTGGAAGGTGTTGAACACGAGCTGGCTCGCGACGCCCATCAGGTCGAGGGCGCGCGGGCGATCCTCCGCAATGAAGCCACCCGTGGCGGCGAAATTCTTGCGGTTCATGATCTCGGCCGATTCCTCGGCCCGGTAGGCCTCGCTGCCGTGGCGAGCGACGATCCGGTCGAAGGCGGCGTCGATGTCTGCCAACTGGCGCTCGCTGTCTCCCGTCTGACGCAGTTCATTCACATAGCTCGGCTGATCGATTCGACTCCGAATCGCCGGGTCGGCATGTTCGCGCAGCCAATTGGGCGTTTCCATGACATGGGCGTCCGCGTCGTGGACAATTCGATTCTCGATGTACGGCATTCCGGAAGGCTAGCGCGGCGATCGTGACCCCGAGTCGAGTTCGACTCGGGTGCCGAACGCGCTAGAGCTCATCGATTTCGATTTCATCGGAACCGGCGGGGAGGGAGACGAATGTCCCATCGACTGCGATTTCGACCTTCCCATCGAAGGCGTCTCTCACGCCCTTCTCGAAGATTCGCTCGAGTGGCGCGATCGGGAGCGGTGGAACGACGTGATAGATGACGAGCGCGCCGACCTCCGCTTCCTGCGCGGACTCCGCCGCCTCTACCGGCGATGCGTGGTAGTCGACGATATCGGCGGTGATCTTCGCCATGCCCGCATTCCCGACGTTCACCGCCGCCTGGTTCATGACTCCGACGAGCGTTCTCGACAACGCTTCGTGGAACAGGACGTCCACGCCGTGGGCACTCCGGATGAGATTGCTCGACTTGGCCGTGTCGCCGCTGATCGCGATCGAGCGGTCCTTGTACTCGATGCGATAGCCGACCGCGGGGGATACGGGCTCGTGGTCGACGGCGAAGGCAGTGATACGGAGATCACCCCGCTCGAAGACGATCGAGGTCTTTCCCTCGCCCGGGAGTGCGAAGGCCGTGGCGGAGAGACCCGCCGAGGAAGGCGGCGTGACCTCCAGGCCGTGATGAGCGGTTCGATAGATCTGATCTCTGCGATAGGCGAGATTGAACCCGCTCACGATCTCGGCCACACCCTCTGGGCCATGGACGGCGAGGGGCTGCTCCCAATCCCCACCGGCCCAGCGCAGGGTCGCGACTTCTCCCAGGCCGTCGATGTGATCCGAGTGGAAATGAGTGAGCAGTACACGTTCGATGAGGCCCGGCTGGATCCCGGCGAAGGCCATGTTGCGGGCCGATCCAGAGCCAACATCGACGAGCAGGACGGTGTCGCCCGCGATCACGAGCAGACACGCACTCGAGCGTTTCGCGTCGGGAAGCGGGCCGCCCGCGCCGCACACGAGGACGTGCAGTCCGTCGGGGAGCGAAGAGGGCAGGTCGGACGACATCGCCTGCTCGACCTGCCTGCCCATGACGCCAAGGATCGTGTCGGTGCAGCCGGTGGTCAGAGTGGCGATCGAGAGCAGGGCGATCCAGATTGGCGTTATGTGACGTCGAAGGTCGAGCATTGATTCCTCTCGGGCCGGAGCGGGGCCGTTGGGAGGGGATCCTAGCGCCTTCCATCCCCGGTCGGATCCCGCTGCGGCGAATGGGAATGAGGGCTTGACTTGAAGTGCACTTCAACCGGTACGCTCTGCGGCATGATCGAAGCCTTCGGGACATTCGCGGCGGGGGGGATGGTGCTCTGCTACGCGCTCGAAACACGCGGAAGGGCATGGGTCTTCGGGCTCGCAGGGTTCTGTGCCCTGTCGTCCGTCTATGCGTTTTGGATCGAGTCCTGGCCCTTCTTTGCCGTCGAGGGAGTCTGGTCGGGGCTCGCCCTGAGACGCGGATTCGCGCGCGAGTGCTCGACTCGACAGATGACGCGAGCGGTTCCGTTCGAGACCGACCCCCTTTGAACACCCCCGAGGAGATGGACATGGATGGTGAGACGAGTGGTGAGAACGGTTGTTGCGGTGGGCGGAAAGTGGTCGATCCGATCGAAGCCTGCACATTGTCCGCCGAGGAACTGGCGCAGCGCATCCGATGGATTCGAGCAGAGATCGTGCCCCACTCCGTTGGTCGCGAGCGACTTGAGGACAGTGTCGCGATCGAAATCGTCGAGGCCCCCGGAACGGGTGAGACGGTCGATCGATGGATCGAGCTCGAGCGCGAGTGTTGCGGCGAGATCAGGTGGGACCGCCGGCCGAGTGAGATCGACGGCCAGATTCGCGTTGAGATTCGCCGTGTGGATCCGGATGGAGTGCTCTTCGAGGGCCTTCCTCTTCTGGCCGGCGGGTCGACCACGAAGGCGACATCACCGGGACAGCCGCTTCGATTCGGACGCCTGCTCAAGGCGGGGGGATTCGGAGTCGGCGTCAGCTACCTGGTGTGTTGCGTACTGCCGGTCGGGTTGGCGGCGGCGCTCGGGCGACCGCCGTGGCCGCACCCCTCGCGTTACTCGAGGATCCCGTCTGGATGATATCGGGTGCCGCCGTCGGTGGATCTCTCGCCTGGTTCTTCATGGGGTGGAGATCTCGGACACACCGCTAGTGCGACCGGTCGATCACGTTCCTCATAGAGCGTGCAGGGCGTGTCATGTTTTCTGCAGCGTGCCGATGATCGACTCGATGTGTTGTCGAGCGGCGCGTTCGGCTCGCTCGGGCTGGCCCGCCGCGACGGCCTCGACGATCGCGATGTGTTCATCGAGGGATTGCTGCGCACGGCCGGGGACGGACGTGAGCCGATCGGGATGATGCCGCAATTGGTTCCGGAGCGTGTCGACCAGGTCCCGGGCAGTTCGGTGGCTCCCGATTCGACTGATCTCTTCATGGAGGGCCCGACCCAGCTCCGAATACGCGTTGGCTCCCGCCTGTTCGACGGCAACACGCATCCCGGGGACCAGCGACCGCAACTCCCGTCGCTCTTCCGCGGACGCGTTCTGTGCGGCACATCGAGCCATCAAACCCTCGAGTGGTGCGCGCACCTCGTAGACTTCGATGGCCTCATCGAGGCTCAGCGAACGCACCGATGCGCCGCGATTCGCCTCGCGGATGACGAGGCCTTCCTTGTCGAGTTCGACGATCGCCGAGCGGATGGAGGCGCGGCCGACGTTGTATCGCTCCGTCAGTTGGAGTTCGATCAGGCGCATGCCCGGCGCGAACTCGCCGGACAGGACATCCCTTCGGAGGCGATCGGTGACATTCGGGCTCTTTGCAGAACGCGGCATTGGGTGGCTCGTCAGGGTGGCACCAGGAATTGTATACGATCGCCTGTGGGCGGGCTTGCCACGGTTGGCAGCCAAAATTTCGGGCTAGGCGTCTATGAACTCGATCTTGTCGTCGACGGAACGTCGCCGACCCTTTGGCCATTTCTGATCCGCTTCGGGATATCCGAGATAGAAGATTCCGAGACACCGGTCCTTTTCGCCCAGTCCAAGCCACTCGTTCATCGCGGGCTTGTAGAGAAAGGGCGGTGTCGACCAGAATGCGCCGAGTCCGCGAGAGGCCGCCGTCAGGTGCATGTTCTGGACGGCGCAGGCGACGGCCTCGATCTCTTCGAGCTCACGAATCTTTTCGATCTTCTGTCGTTCCATACAGACGAGGATCACGACCGGCGCCAGTCGCGCCATCTGCCGCAATTTCTCCGCCTTGCCCTCCTTCTGGTCTTCCGCGGGAATCGCGGTTTCATAGAGGTTCGCCAGAGCATCCGCGAGTTTGGCGCGCGCCTCGCCGCGATAGATCTTGAATCGCCACGGTTCCGTGAGTCCGTGGGTCGGGGCCCAGTTCGCATTCTCGAGAAGGGCGCGCAGGTCCTCCTCTGCGACCGGTCGATCACTCATCATCGGCGGCTTGATCGTCCGACGGTTTCGAATGATCTCATCGAGTGCTGCGTGATCCAAGGGGTTGGTTCCTCGTGGCCTGCGTGCGGGGGCGGTGGGGGAGCCGACATGACCCATCGGCCGACCCTTGTCCAAGAAGCGAGTCTAGCGGGGAATTCGAGCGAGCCGGTCCGGGATCCGAGCATTGCGTCTCGTTGTTGACGTCGTCAGAAATTAGGCCAAGGTTGCGGCGTATCCAGTCCTTGATCGAGCGTACTGCAGTGGAGACCGCGTGATGGAATCGACCGAAGACCCGAGGGCAGCCGAAGTGGGCGCTCCGTCCTGGCTCGAGGTCGCCACCTCCCGGCCGGTCGTGCGCCGCGCATTCGGCTATCTGCTCGTAGTGGGAAGCATTCTGGTCGCGATCAACCACGGCGACGCCCTCATGCGGGGGGACGTCGACGGAACACGACTGCTGAAGATCATTCTGACTCCCTTCGTGCCCTATGTCGTGTCG
The DNA here is from genome assembly GCA_029941885.1 of Myxococcota bacterium. GTDB lineage: Bacteria > Myxococcota_A > UBA9160 > UBA9160 > UBA4427 > UBA4427. The sequence continues at coordinate 1,052 of JAPYTP010000025.1, read as the reverse complement.
ACCCTTTCGAGTGTCTCTGCGATTCGAGCCCAGGTCGCACGTTCGCTGGGTAGCTGACCTTCGCGGCCGGTTTTCGATCCCGGGAATCCACTTGGCGACGGTTGGCTCGGATTCGCGGAGAATCGCGCAGGGCATCCGAGTCTCGGATTCGTCGCCCGACCCGTGACGCGGCTGGAGCCCGCGGGGCAGCCTCCGCCGAGAGTCTTCCGGAGTGCGGCGATCGAAGCCCGCGAGGCCGGGACCGATGTCCTCGTCTTCGAGCGTGCGAGCGGTGGTGGGGCGTGACGGGAATGGCGGCCGGTCATCTCTACCTGGGAGGCGGCACCCGGGTCTAGAAGGCGGTGGGCGGCGAGGACACGGTCGAGGACATGTTCACCTACCTGATGATGAATACGCCGGAGCCGGATGAAGAGAAGATTCGACTCTACTGCAACGAGAGCGTCCGCCACTTCGATTGGCTGGTCGAGATGGGCGTCCCCTTCAACGACACGATGTACAAGGGCAAGCACGTCCTGCGGATGACGGATGAGTGCCTGATCTGGTCGGGCAATGAAGAGGTCTATCCCTTCCGTGAGAAGGCGAAGCCGGCGCCACGGGGTCACAAGGTCGCGCAGGTGGGCGAGCTGGGTGGAGCCAAGATGATGGAGTGCCTGACGGCGGAGGCGCTCGGCGTTCGTTTTGTCTACGACGCTCACGTTCACAACCTCGTCCGTCAAGACGGCAAGATCGTGGGTGTGAGCGACCGCGTATTCGGAGAGGAAAAAGGCAGCGTCCGCGCGCGCCGCGCGGTGATTCTTGCAGCGGGCCAGTTCACCGAGAACGAGTACCTGCTCGGCCAGGCGCCTTTTGCCGCGCTCGATGCGTCGGTTGGGCAGGCCACGTATAGGGCCTTCACACTCGGTGGTCTGGACGTGTCGGTCGACGGCGAGGTCGTCGCAGCGCACGGGAGCGCGATTCCGGGGCTCTACGCGATCGGAGGATATGCTTCGAATATCGCGCAGGACGGGACGGGCTACTCGAGTGGGACCGGCATTGGCGAATCGACCTTCTTC
>JAPYTP010000024.1 GCA_029941885.1 Myxococcota bacterium | reverse complement strand
GCTCCCTTCTCTCCTGATCGCTTTCGGTAAGGTCGGACCATGCCTCGCAGCGCAGACGCAATTGTCATCGGCGCCGGAATCATTGGCTGCGCGATCTCCTTTGAACTGGCCAAGCGCGGTCGACGCGTTGTTTGCGTCGAGAAACTCCCAGCCGCCGGATATGGCCCAACGGGTGCTTCCTCAGCCATTGTCCGTACGCACTATTCGACGGAAGTCGGAGTGGCGATGGCGTATGAAGGCTATGCCTATTGGCGAGATTGGCAGGACTATATCGGGACGCGCGACGAGAACGGGTTCGCACGTTTCGTCGATTCGGGCGCGATCATCATCGACAACCCCGACTACGATCTCGAGAAGGCCGTGGGGCTCTTTGATCGTGCCGGAATCGACTACGAGCGCTGGGATCTCGATGCGCTCACCGCGCGGCTGCCGATCTTTGATCGCGGTGCATTTTGGCCACCCAAGCGCCCGGACGAGGATGCCTTCTGGGATGAGTCCGAGAAAGATATTGCTGGCGCGCTCTTCATGCCCCAGTCGGGGTTCGTGCCCGACCCTCAGCTTGCCACCCACAATTTGATGCGCGCCGCCGAAAATCGCGGCGCAGAGTTCTTGTTTCGGCGTGAGGTAACGGAGATTTTCCAGAGCGGGGGTCGCGTAAAGGGTGTGAAATTGGGCGACGGTGAGAGGATCGAGGGCCCGGTCGTCGTCAACGCAGCCGGAACATATTCTTCGGCTCTCAATCGGATGGCAGGGGTCGACGAAGGAATGGCCGTCAAGACGCGCTCTCTGCGTGTCGAGGTCCACTGTGTCTCCGCGCCGGAGGGTTTCGACTTCGAAGAGCATGGATGTTATGTATTCGACGGCGATACAGGCGTCTACTTTCGCCCTGAGGTCGGCAACACGATTCTGGTCGGCAGCGAAGATCCGGAATGTGATCCGCGGCAATGGATTGATGATCCCGCCGACTACGATCGTGAGATCACCGAAGCGCAGTGGCGTGCGCAAGTCTTTCGACTCGCCAAGCGGATCCCGAGTCTGCCGATCCCGGCCCGACCCAGTGGCCTGGTGAGCCTCTACGACGTGTCGGACGATTGGATTCCCATCTACGACAAATCGGATCTCCCGGGCTTCTACATGGCCATCGGGACCAGCGGCAATCAATTCAAGAATGCGGGGGTGGCCGGGAATTTGATGGCGGAGTTGATCGAGGCCTGTGAAGGGGGGCAGGACCACGATCGCGAGCCGGTCTGCGTAAGCGGGCGATATACAGGCTGCCGGCTTGACGCAGGGTTCTTTTCGAGACGCCGCGAATTACACCACGAGAGCAGCTTCAGTGTGAACGGGTAGGGCAGCCTAGCTGACGCTGCGTTCCCGGTCCTTCCAGGATCATTGTCGAAGTTTACGTATACCGAGGCATCGTTGACATGAGAAAATCGATCAACGGCCTCTCGGCGCTGGTCGAACAAGAACTCGGCCTAAACCCTTTCGCTCCACGCCTCTTTGTCTTCTGTAATCGACAGCGCGACAAGATCAAGATTCTGTACTGGGAGCGGAGCGGCTTTGTTCTCTGGTACATCAGCTAGCGAGAGTCCCCCTCTCTCCTTGCCTGTTTCCGATCTCGTTTCAAGCGAGGCGTGCGTTCGGCTTCAAGACGCCGATCGTCTCACCCGTACTCGAGAGGAAGGGCGCGTACCGGTATTGCCGCAACATTTTTCGGGCCGTCGGGCGCAGTCGTCCGATGCGTTCCAGCAGTGCGCAACAAACGACGGGCGCCGCACGATCGGCGCCGTCGTCGATCTTGACCAGGATTACCCGCCGTTCGCGGCGAAGGAAAACTACGTAGACCCCTTCGGCGCCAGATTTTGCGATCAGGTTCGGGCCCGCCGCCAGGGTCAGGTCGCTGCAGAAGCGATCGCTTCCCCCGAGCAACGCTGGATGGCGGCCGATCGCATCGAGAATCTTCTCCGCCGCGGGCCCATGACGCCCCGCTTTGCTCGCGTCGGTCATGCGCGCGAAGGCCAGTGCAAATCGATCGAAGGGAGCGAAGAGGTTAGGCGCGTTGCAGAAATCGAGATTTGACCCGAGTCCGCCGAGGTCGAGGTCTGCGAGTTCAGCGACGCTGGACAAGACTCGCTGTTGCACCGGCCCTTCCAATGCACAGCACTCGCTTGTCGGGCTGCCCAGGTGACGTGCGATACTGAGGAAGCCTGCGTGTTTGCCCGAACAACCATTGGTCGCCCGCGTGGCGATTTTGCCAGCGGATTGGAACTCCTCCGCGCTTCGTCGATGGCTGGGTCCATGCGGGCCACATGCGAGGTCAGACTCATCACACCCGATGCGGGCGAGCCAGGCGTGCACGCGCTCGACGTGCATTGGTTCGCCATTGTGCGACGCACAGGCGAGCGTGAGTTGTTCGTCGGAAAGACCGAGCGCTTCGAACGCGCCGGACTCGATGAGCGCGAGGGCCTGGATTGGCTTGATCGCGGAGCGAAGACAGACGATCTGAGAGGTGTCGCCCCAGGATTCCTGTACCGTGCCGTCGGCATCTATGATGATCGCGATCCCTCGATGACGACTCTCGATGCCGTCGCCATGCTCGAGTTCGACAAGCACGGGGTTGACGTTAGTTGAGGGCACGACGTTCCAGATGCGCGAGCCGAAAAGCCCGTCTCCATGCAGCTTCCGCCGAGATAGGCGAGGGCGCTAGCGGCACGCGCTCGATATTCACGAGCTCACCTCCGCGGGATCGGAGCCTGGGAGTCGTCCGAAGTCCTCACTTTGATCGGATCGGGGTTCACGCAACATTGGACGCGTCTCGAGACACAGAAGCCTTGCGGGTCGCGTCGATCTTTGCCCGCGCAATCGAGTCGGCGATCTCGGCCGTGGTCTCGCCTCGCTCGGATGCAAGCTCGAAGATACCCTCGAGGGTGTTGCCGATCCGGTCGACGTGCTCGAGGACATGTGCCTGGTCGTAGTCGCCCGTGATTTCGCTGGCGACATTGATGATTCCGCCTGCGTTGATAATGTAGTCTGGTGCATAGAGGATGTCGCGTGCCGTGAGCATGGCGGCATGCCTCGGTTCCGCGAGTTGATTGTTCGCACCTCCTGCAACGATGGTCGCTTTCAAACGCGGAATCGTTTCGTCGCGAAGAACCGCCCCGAGCGCGCAGGGGGCAAAGACGTCGACTGCCTGTTCGTAGATTTCATCGAGAGGGACGGCCGTTGCATTGGCCTCGGTGACCGCACGGTTCACGGCCTTTTCATCGATGTTGGCCACCACGAGAATCGCGCCCTCTCTTCGCAACAGTCGGCAGAGGTTGAGGCCGACATTGCCAACGCCCTGAACCGCAACTCGTGTTCCCTTGATCGACGACCGCCCAAGGCGGTACTTTACGGCTGCCTTGATTCCTTCGAGGATACCCCGCGCTGTGTACGGAGAGGGATCGCCGCTTGCTGCATGACCATCGACAAGTCCTGCGACGTAGTGAGTTTTCCGAGCCACAACCTCCATGTCCTCGACCGCCAAGCCCTTCTACAAAACGCCCGAAACTCCTCAGCATGGCCTCGGTCTTGTCGATCCGGGAGTCGCCCATGATGATCGCTTTGCCGCCGCCGAGAGGCAGGTCCGCCATCGCATTCTTGTAAGTCATGCTATGCTATAGGCGCAGTGCATCTCGAATAGCGTCTTCTTCTGAGGCGTAGGGCCACATTCGACATCCGCCTGCGGCGGGGCCGAGCGTTCGATCGTGGATTGCGATGATCGCGAAGAGCCCGGTGTCGGGATCGCGACAGAATACAACCTCTTCATGATCGGAGAATTCTGTCGAATTAAAGATCGCCATGTTCATCTTCCTCGGTCGTGGTTCGGCCGCGCGCGTGCGAGCCGTAGACGACCGGGCCCGCACCGAGAATGTCCAGATAATTCGGAGTTGCGATTACCGCGCTCATTCCTTTGCCAGCTCTCGTGCGGCCTGAACGATGTGCTGGGTGTTCATTCCATACTTGGTCAGGAAGGCTTCGTCGTCGCCCGATTCTCCGAAAGAGTCCTGCATGCCGAGCCGCCGTACATGCGATGGCTTCTCCTCGGCGAGCACTTCAGCAACCGTACTGCCAAGGCCGCCGATCACGCTGTGGTTTTCGATCGTCACGAAGCGGCCGATCTCGTGCGCGGCGCGCACAAGCGGACCACGATCGAAGGGTTTCAGCGTAGGGTAATGAAGAACGCGAGCGGAGATGCCCAGGCTCTCCAATTGAGCGGCCGCGTCGAGAGCCTTCGGCGTCATCATGCCGGAGGACACAATGGCGACGTCGCTTCCGTCTCGCAGCACGTAGCCTCGACCGATCTCGAAATCGTAGGCCTCATCGAAGATGACAGGCACTTCGCAGCGGACGGTCCGCAGATAGACCGGGCCGTCATAGTCGGCCGCCGCAAAGACAGCCGCTCTTGTCTCGACCGCGTCGCAGAGATCGAGCACGACCATGTTGGGAATCGCGCGCATGATCGCGAGATCCTCGAAGGCTTGGTGCGTTGCGCCGGCTTGCCCGACTGCCACACCGCCGTAGGCCCCGTTGATCTTCACGTTGAGGCCGGTGTAGGCGATCGAGATATGGATCTGATCCGCCGCCCGTCGCGTGGCGAAACACGCGAAGGTCGAGACAAAGGGAATCAGCCCTGTACTCGCAATTCCCGCGGCCATCGTAAACATATGCTGCTCGGCGATGCCCACATTATAGAAGCGGTCGGGGAAGGCATCGCGAAAAATGCAGGTCATCGTCGACGTTGAGACGTCGGCATCGAGTACGACGACGTCAGAACTGGCGCGTCCGAGTTCTGTGATGGCCTCGCCGAAGGCTACGCGGGGCGCGATCCGATCACCAATTGACATCGGCGGCCCCTAATTCCTCGAGCGCTTGCCGAGCCAAGTCGTCCGTGATCGTCTTGGCGTGCCATTCGACGCGATCCGCGGCGAAGGAGACACCGTGGCCTTTCACGGTGTGCGACACGACCGCGACCGGGCCTTCGGCCGAGAGGTCGCGCGCCCGTTCGAGCGTGGGAAGCAGGTCACTCATCTGGTTTCCGTTGCATTCGAGTACGGTCCAGCGGAAGGCTCGCAATTTTTCGTCGAGTGGGTCGAGGTTGAGGGTCGATTCAATTCGGCCGGTTTGTTGGAGCCGGTTGCAGTCGATGATCAAAACGAGGTTGCGAATTTGGTGGTGGCCCCCGTATAGAGCGGCTTCCCACACCTGGCCTTCGTCGCATTCCCCGTCACCCTGCAAGACGAAAACACGAAAATCCTGACCCTTGTGTGCAGCCCCGATCGCCATGCCAATACCCGCAGAAAGCCCCTGGCCTAACGAGCCGGAACTCATGTCGACGCCCGCAGTCTTCTTCATGTCGGGATGCCCCTGCAGAGGGCTGTTGAGTCGGTACATCTGTTTGAGGTGCTCGACCGGGAAGAAGCCGCGCTCCGCCAGCGCCGCGTACCAGGCAGAGGTCGAGTGGCCCTTCGAAAGGATGAAGCGGTCGCGAACTTCCCAATTGGGCTCATCTGGTCGAAGGCGCAGGATCCGGAAATAGAGCGCCGCCATGACATCGGCCATCGAGAGTGGCCCGCCCACGTGTCCGACGCCCGCGTGATGGACCGTGCGGATGACGAGTTCGCGGATTCTGCGAGCCTTTTCTTCGAGTTCAGAGATTTCGACGGTCATGGCTGTGTGGTTTCGACATGGTACATTCATTCGGGAATGTATCATTGGAGCTCGGCACATCCAAGCCCACTGAGTGGCTCTGTGTCACGACTGCGTCGCCAGCGTGCTTGTGGGTCTGCATAATGAGGTGAGTGAAATGAAAAATGTCGATGTTCTGGGACTCTATTCCTCGACGTACGCCGAGGCGCGCGAGAAATTTCTCACGGCATGTCAAACGGCGGGTCTCGAGGTCGAGCATCATGTGAACCCGGAGCGCGGCGTCGATGGCGAGGAACTTGCGACCGATGTCGCGCGCCTGGGCGCAGCCGACGCTTCGAAGGTCATGCTCCTTTCATCCGGGACCCACGGCGTCGAAGGATTCTGCGGTTCTGCGATTCAGACGGGGCTACTGCGAAGCCGTGACGAACTCGCACTTCCCGACGATGTGGCCATTGTCTTCGTTCATGCCGTGAATCCTCATGGTATGTCCTGGTCACGTCGCGAGACCGAGGAGGGCGTCGATGTCACGCGAAACCTCTCGCATCACAAATACGATCCGATGCCCAACCCGGATTACGAACTTCTTCGCGACCTGCTGGTGCCCGAGAAAATCTCGGAAGAGACGCTGCGGGAGATCAACCGAGCGGCCGCCGCACTTATGGCGGACCGTCCTCGGGACTGGATCACCCGTACGCTTCGAATCGGCCAGTACACACATCCGGAAGGTCTCACGTACCACGGCCTGACAGCTTGTTGGTCGACGCAGTGCTGGATCGAGGCGGCGGGAAACCATGTGAGCCAGGCCGATCGCGTCATGATTATTGATCTCCATACGGGCTATGGCGAATATGGTGCACTGCTGACACAGAATCCGTCCTATAGGAAGACCTCGCCCCCGTTTGCACACCTCCAGAAATGGCTCGGAGAAGATCCAGCCGGTTTCAGTGATGACGGAAGCATCATCGAGCATCGCATCGAGACTTTTGAGGCACTGCACGAGCAATGCAGGCCGGGCGCAGAAGTAGCGGCGATGTATTTCGAGTTCGGCACGGTCACGATGGAAGACTACATAAACGCCTGGATCATGAATAACTGGCTCTATCTATATGGAGATCGCTCCTCCGAAAGGGCGGCGCGGGCGCGGGCGGCTTTCGCACATCTCTTCTACGTGCGTGAAGACGGCTGGAAAAAAAGTGTCTGGCAGAACGGATGGGGAAAGATTCAGCAGCTAATTGGCTCGCTGGCGTCTCCTGTTCGATGAACGACTAGCTAGACGAGGATCTCGAACAATGTTGATGCATGACTTTCTTGATTTCTATGCCCGGGAACAGCCGGGCGCGGAGTTTCTCGTCCTGGATGATCGCGTCCTGAACTATTCACAAGCCCTCGAGGACGTCAACCGGCTTTCTAACGCGATGGTCGCGAGCGGCTTGGGGGTGGGTGATCGCTTTGCGTTTCTGTCGAAGAACTCGATCGAGACGGTCATTACCTATCTGGCTGCTTCGAGATGTGGTGCTGTACCCGTCCCCCTCAATTGGCGATTGGCGCCACCCGAATGGGCCTACATCATCAACGATGCCGGGGCAGTACAACTGATCGCCGAATCCGAGTTTTCTTCGACGATCGACAAAATTCGAGACGATCTGCCCGCGGTCACCCGGTATGTATCGATCGGGAAGCAGGACTCGGAGCGCTGGATCGACTTCGAGGGCTGGTGGGGGGACTATTCCGCGAAGGCGCCCGAAATAGAGATCGATGCCGACGATGTCCTCTACCAGATGTACACCAGCGGCACGACGGGTCGGCCGAAGGGCGCCATGTTGACACAAAGATGTGTTATAGAAAATGGCCTCCAGACTACACCCTACTTCAAGGATGTCGTCGGTCCCGGCAAGCGATCCTTGATCGTGATGCCGATGTTCCATGCCGGTGCCACCTCGTTTGTCTTTGGCACACTGATCGGTGGCGCTTCGATGGTGATCCATCGCGACTTTTCTCCTGCAGCTGTTGCTAAGGCGCTGTCTGAGGGCGAGATCAGCGTCGCCAACCTGGTGCCCGCCATGATCCAGGCGATGCTCGAGTACGTTCCCGACCTGGCCGATTCGTCCTACGAGATGCTCGACGTGATGATCTATGGAGCTTCGTCGATTGCCGAGGACACCCTGCGTCGCGCAATGAAGGTTTTCCAATGCGATTTCTATCAGGGCTTTGGCCAGACCGAGACGTCTGCCTGCGTGACGATGCTGAGCGCAGCGGATCATCGCCGCGCTCTGGCGGGCCGGCCCGAGTTATTGCTCTCCGCTGGCCGGGCCTTGCTCGGAACGACGATCCGCATTGTCGATGACGACGGGAACGAAGTGCCGCGAGGATCTTCGGGCGAGATCGTCGCGCGGGGACCGCAACTGATGAAGGGATATTGGAACTTACCCGAAGCGACAGCCAAGACCTTGGTCGACGGCTGGATTCACACGGGCGATGTCGGAGTCATGGACGACGAAGGCTACGTCTACATCAAGGATCGTATCAAGGATATGGTCGTCTCCGGCGGTGAGAACGTCTACCCGCGCGAGATCGAGAATGTACTCTTCGATCATCCGGCGGTGGCCGATGCCGCGGTGATCGGTGTGCCGGATGAGAAGTTCGGTGAAGCGGTGTTGGCCGTCCTGGTCTTACGGGCCGGAGAGTCCGTCGAGCCCGATACGTTGATCGCCTTTTGCCGAGAGAAGCTTGCCGGATACAAGGTACCGCGGCGCATCGAATTCGTTGACGAGCTGCCGCGAAATGCGAGCGGCAAGGTTCTGAAGAAGGATCTGCGCAAGCCCTACTGGGAAGGCAGGACGCGCAATGTCGGATGAATCTCTGCGCAAACGTTTGATCGAATGGGTTCAGGAATACGACCTCCAGGGTGACCACCGGACCGGTGGCGCCGTTGATGAAACGAGCGCCGAATGGCTGTGCGAGTCGGCGCGCACGATCGGATTCGAGCCGATCCTCGAACGTGTCCCGATGAGTCGTTTAGAGAAGCAGGCTGCATACGTCGAGTGGGATGGGCACCGGACCTCGGGCATTATCCTCTTCGATGCGACCCTCACGGGACCGGCGGGCGTGACTGGGAAGCTCGGCGCCCTCGGTTCTGAAGCGTCGATCGGATACGGTCGAGTCCCACCCAGCCCAGCCCTGGTTCCGGAATTCGTCGAGGCAAGAAAGGCCAGCTCGCAGTCCGCCTTGCTGGCGGTGACGGGTGGTGAGATCTGGAATCTGCCAGACGGCTACGCGCTCATCAACGCGGAGCAGTACACGAATTGCTATGGGCCCCCTGTCTTACAGCTTCCGAGTGAAGCCTGGGAACCTCTGCAAGCTGCCCGGGAGGCGGGCGCGAGCGTGCGAATCGTGACCGACGCGGAGCGTGTCGAGGCGACAGCCTCGAATGTTCTTGTCGAGGTCGTGGGCATGCGGCCGGAACTCGCGCCGCTCGTGGTCATGACGCCGCGTAGCGCTTGATGGCGATGTGCCTCCGAGCGTGGCTGTGGGATCGCGCTCTGGCTCGAGTTGTTGCGCGAATTCAAATAAACACCGCCCGCTCGCAGCATCCACTTCGTCGCAACCACAGGACACGAACTTGGACATCTCGGCCTCGATCGTCATCTGACTACGCGTGAAACGCTCATTGGCGATTCCTTCGCGTGGATTCATATCGGCGCCAGCTTCGCGGCGGCGGATGGTGCACACGTCCGCGTTCAGACGTCCGACTCCGAACTTCTCGACATGACGGTGGGTGCGATGACGGAGTTCGGTGTGGCCCCAGACTCGGTCACGCCGGACGGTGAGCCGCCGCTGGGCGAAGCGTGCAATATTCATGATGGGGGAGGGCGTTATGTGTCGCTCATCGGATTGAACGGGCGATTTCACTCGCCGACCGATCGCTGGCCCGACGCGGTGAATCTAGAAAGGCTCGTGAAGCAAACGCGAGCATTCACTGTCGTAGCACGTCGACTTGCAGAGAATCCGAAGTGACGAAGCTCTATTCCCCTTCCGGAAGAGGCGACTGGCAGAGGGTCTCGGCCGATGAGGCGGGTTGGAGCCCTGAAGGATTGCAGGTTGCTCTGGATGTTGGGCGAGACGAACTCAGCTCGGGTCTCGTCGTGCTCTGGCGCGGCCGCATTCTGGCCGAGGGTTACTGGACGCTTCCCGATGAGCTGCCAGAGCTCTTTCCGGGCGGCGTCGAGATTTTTCGCGCCATGCAGCTCGGAAAGACCGCGGATGGGTATCCAATCGAGGACGTCGCCTCGACGCAGAAGAGTCTGACAGCGCTGCTGGTCTTGATGGCCGCAAGGCGCGGTCTTCTGCGGCTCGATGACCCCGTGAAGGCCCATCTTGGCGCAGGCTGGTCGACGGCATCGAGCGGCAGGGAAGCTGGTATCACGGTTCGTCATTTGCTCGAGATGACGAGTGGCCTGGGCGAAGAACTCGACTATCAGCGGCCCGCCGGCGAATTTTGGAAGTACAACGCCGCCGCCTATCATCGATTGCTTCCGCTTGTTGAGACTGCGGCTGGGAAGCCGATCAACGACCTGACCTCGGATTGGCTGACGTCACCCCTTGGAATGTCGGACACGCGCTGGATCGATCGGAAGTTCATCCATCCGGGCGCACCTCTCGGCCTGGCCACCACCACTCGCGATCTCGCCCGATTCGGCCTGCTCATCCTCGCGCAGGGCAGTTGGAGAGAGTCGCTGCAGCTCGCAGAGACGGAAGACATCGCCGAGTTGGTTAGACCTTCGCAGACGCTGAATCCATCCTACGGACTTTTGTGGTGGCTGAACGGTCAATCCAGCTATACACGTCCGCTGGGAGGCGATCCGCTCGCTGGCCCGCTCTTTACGTCGGCCCCCGCGGATCTGGTTGCCGCCATGGGTACGTTCCAGCGCCGTGTCTACGTCGTGCCGAGTCTGGATCTGGTGGTCGCGCGAATGGGATACACGAAAGTGCTTCCCTCTGGCCCATTTGATGAGGTGCTCTGGGCAGCCCTGTCGGCTGCGGCGCCCGGTCGTTAGTCCCGGCCCAGGACCCTTAGGCGACGACGCGATCGGAGGAATCGTTCAACTCGCCGGCTGAAAGCCAAGGTCGGCGCCAGCTTTCGCGTTGGTCCAGCGACTCGTCACGACCTTTCCGCGCGTGTAGAAATGAACGCCTTCTTCACCGTAGATATGCGTGTCGCCGAAGAGCGAATCTCCCCATCCACCAAACGAATGAAAGGGCGCGGGAACCGGGATCGGAACATTGATTCCGACCATACCCGCTTCGACTTCACGCTCGAAGCGATTCGCGGCTGCGCCGTCGCGGGTAAAGAGCGCGGCGCCATTTCCGTAGGGATTCGCATTGACTAATTCGAGGGCTTCGTCGAACGAGCTGCATCGGACGGTGTTTAGAACGGGACCGAAGATCTCTTCTCTATAGATTGCCATATTGGCGGTGACATGATCGAACAGGCAGGCGCCCAAGAAATACCCGTTCTCACATCCCTCAACGCGAAGCCCCCGTCCATCGACGACGAGCCTCGCGCCCTCGGATAGGCCTGATTCAATAAGAGAAAGGATCCGTTCGACCTGCTTAGCTGAAATGACCGGGCCCATATCGGTCTGGGGATCGGTTCCCTCGCCGACGCGGAGCCGCTCGACACGCTCCGCAATCGCAGTGATCAGGGGGTCGGCAATTTCGCCCACTGGGACCATGACGGAGACCGCCATGCAGCGCTGGCCCGCGGATCCGAAAGCCGCGCTGACGGCGGCATCGGCGGCTTGGGCGACATCGGCGTCGGGCAAGACGATCATGTGATTCTTCGCGCCGCCGAGCGCTTGAACGCGTTTACCCTGGGAGGCCGCTGTCTCATACACATAACGTGCGATCGGAGTCGATCCAACGAAGGATAGGGCCGCTACGTCGGGATGATGCAGCAATGCGTCGACGGCTTCGCGATCGCCATGAACGACATTGAAGACGCCGGCTGGAAGGCCTGCTTGCTCGAAGAGCCTCGCGAGCACGACGGCCGCGGAGGGGTCGCGTTCCGATGGCTTCAGGACGAAGGAATTACCGCAGGCAATCGCGATCGGAAACATCCACATCGGCACCATGGCCGGAAAGTTGAAGGGCGTGATACCCGCGACGACTCCGATGGGTTGGCGTAACGAGCGGGTGTCGACCTCGCCGGCGACACGTTCCGAGTGACCGCCTTTGAGAAGCTGCGCGATGCCACATGCGAAGTCGGCGACTTCGAGCCCGCGTTCGATTTCGCCCGCCGCATCGGCGAGGGTCTTGCCGTTCTCGGAGGTAATGATCTTTGCAAGTTCGCCGCTATGCCGAACGAGTAGTTCGCGAAATCCCAACAGAATTTCGGCTCGTTTTCGAAGCGAGAAATGGCGCCAGCTCTCGAAGGCCATGCGACTCGACGACACGACGGCGTTCACATCCGCTTTCGAGGCCAAGTGGACTTTGGAGAGGGTGCGACCTGTCGCTGGGTTGTCGACCCGCGCGAATCGGTTCGAGTCTCCCTTCCATTCGCTGCCGTTCACCCAATGCGAAATCTGTCCGTTCTCGTTTCTCGCCGTCGCTGTCGTCCTTGTCGTCACGAACCGAACCCTTCCGCGCTGAGGTGTTGTCGAATGTCTCCGCCGAAGGTCCGTTGGGGGAGACCCTGGAGGCCGTCGCGGTAGCCTATACCGTCTTTGATCACTTCGACCAGACCGCCGTCGAAGAGTCCCGGATCGTTCAGTACATCCGCATCACTGATGAGCAGGTCCGCGCGCTGGCCGGCCGCGATCGTGCCTGTGTTCTCGACACCGATCTCGCGCGCCGCAAGGCCTGAAGCACCGTACCAGGCTTGCAGCGGGGAGAGCCCCTCCTTGATCAGGTGCACGAGTTCCATGTAATTGCGTCCGTGCATGCCTGGCAGAACAGGATCGGTTCCCATCAGGATCGGAAGACCACCCTTCGCGGCGAAGGCGGTGGCTTGGGAGTGAACTTCAGCGACGATCTTGGCCTTGTCGCGTACGAAGGGATCGAGGCTTTCGTCCGCGGAGATGTCGTTCACGATCCAGGAGGTCGGTGTGACGACACATCCCTTGGCATCCGCGAGCTCGACCAACTCTTCGTTCATGAAAGAGATGTGTTGGATGTCGTGTACGCCATAGTCGATGGCCATTCGGATTCCGACTTGGCTGTGCGCATGTGCAGCGACTAGCAGTCCACGGGCCGCGGCTTCGTCGCAAATTGCTTCGATCTCCTCGGCGCGGAAGTCGCGGTTTTCGAGCTTGTCCGAGGGCGACGCGACGCCCGGGCTGGTGCAGAGTTTGATGAGGTCTGCGCCGCAGGCTGCGATTTCACGTACCCGCTTGCGGCATTCCCAGGGCCCATCGACGACGCTGGACGGGCGTCCGGGCGCTTCGGGCCAGAGCGCTGTGAGCTGTCCGTGGCATCGGTCCGTACCGCGAATGTCGGCGTGGCCGCCCGTCGAGGACAACATACAGATCGCGATCTGAAGGCGCGGGCCGATGAAGACTCCTTCGTCCACGAGTCGCTTCATGAGATGAGTTGCACCGCCGATGTCGCGCATGGTCGTTACGCCGCCATCGACGAGCGTTGTATGGAGGACCTTTTCGACGAAGACGATGCCCGCCTGGGAATTGATTTTCGCGTCGTCTTTCGGGTTCAGTCCAATGATCGTGATGTGCCCGTGGCAGTCGACGAGCCCCGGCGTGACGGTGAACCGGGAACAGTCGAGCACGGCGTGCGCCTCTCCGAGGGATCGGCCGGTCTGGTGGGGTTCGACGGCGAGGATGCGGCCGTCTTCGAGTAGGACGTCCATGCCTCGGTGGATCGACTCTGGTGTCGAGCTGGCTCCGTCGTAGAGAACCGAGATATTCGACAGCACCTGCATTGGAATCCTCCTTCTATCTATATGTACTCACAGACGCGAGCGCCGCGCCCTGCACGCACCACCGGAGTCAGGTATCGCGCGACCCGAATGGCGGATCCACCTTTTGACTCTATCATACGTTCACAAATGAATGTTTATTTGAAAGGAACGACCATGAAGGATCGATCTCTCGGGGAGCGCGATGCTGCGCATTTCGTCCACGGCTATACGGATCTCTCCGAGAACCGCGAAAAGGGTCCGGTCGTCATAACGCGGGGCGATGGGGTTCGTGTCTTCGACGAAGATGGAAAAGGCTATCTCGAAGCAGCGTCGGGAATGTGGTGCACGACGCTTGGCTTCGGGGAACAGGAACTCGTCGAGGCGGCGATTCGTCAGATGCGAAAATTGCCCTACTACCACACGCTCGCGGGCCGATCAGTTACGCCGGCGATTGAACTCGCGGAAAAATTGGCTTCGCTGGTACCGATTCCTGATGCTCGGATCTTCTTTGCGGTTTCCGGCTCGGAGGCGAACGACTTTCTGATCAAATTTCTCTGGTACTACAATAATGCGATCGGGCGCCCCAAGAAAAAGAAGGTCATTGCTCGCAAGAATGGATTCCATGGGGCAACCATCGCTGCGACGAGTTTGACCGGCCTAACGAAGAATCACGCCGGCTTCGATCTGCCCCTCCCAGGATTCCTTCACACCGACGACCCGAACTACTATCACGGCGCCAAGGCAGGAGAGTCTCCTGAGGAATATGCGACGCGACTCGCGGACTCACTCGAGCAGATGATTCTCGAGGAGGGTCCGGATACGGTCATGGCGTTCATGGCCGAGCCGGTCACAGGCGGTGGCGGCGTCGTGATTCCACCGCCGACCTACTATGAGAAGATCCAGGCCGTTCTGCGAAAATACGACGTGCTCTTTCTAGCCGATGAAGTGATTACGGGCCTCGGGCGAACGGGTAACTACTTCGGTTGTGAGACCTTCGGGATTCAGCCAGACGCGATGACGATCGCGAAAGGTCTGTCCTCGGCGTATCAACCCATCTCTGCGATCGTTCTTTCCAAGGAAATCTATGAGGGCCTCGTGGCTGGAAGTGACGCTGCGGGAGGCTACTTCGCTCATGGTGCAACGTACGCAGGTCATCCGGTGGCCGCGGCGGTCGCGCTCAGAGCCCTGGAATTGATCGAAGAGCGTGATCTGATTTCCCATGTCAAGCGCGTCGGAGCCCATTTCAAGGAGCGGCTCGAGGCGTTGAAGGAGCATCCTCTCGTGGGCGAGATTCGCTGTGTCGGACTGATGGCGGCGGTCGAACTCGTCGCAGACAAGGAATCGCATCGTATGTTTGATCCGCCTGGCTTGGTCGCGAAGCGACTGAAGCAGCGCACCGAGGAACTCGGCGTGATCACGCGTGTTGTCCCCTGCGGTGATTCGATTGCTTTCGCGCCACCGCTGATCATTACCGAGGAAGAGATCGATGAGATCTTCGACCGTTTCGAGGAGGCGCTTGCAATGGAGCAATGATCGGCCGCTTCTGATTCGCAAGATGGAGGGTTCGTCGATCAGAGCGGCGAATCGAGTGACTCCAAGGAGTTGGTCCGAGGCAATGAGATGGATGCCGCGCAAGGCGACGGAGACTGCCATGCCTTCGAGAAATGAAGGACAACGATCCTGCGCGAGAACCGCCCACTTCTTGCTGGGTCTCCTTCATGGCCGATGAGGATCGGAGTAACGTGATGCCCAGATAGAGAATGATCTCAGCACCGGCAATCTGTATCCCGTGGAATTGGTTGTCGGAAGCACTCAGTAGGGTGCTGAAGCCGGCGGTGGCCAAGGCGGACGGAGACAACAATCCCGGACCGTCCCGAAGAACCCACAGATAGGATTGACTTTGTGCGCGTTTGCCTGGCTCGTTCAACACCTGGAACGGCGTCTCGTCGAACTGAACGAACGAGTTCTTTCGGATCTCATCGCGGGATGCGACCAATCAAGGGCTCGACCAGATCCCCCATCTTCAGCATCCAACTCGCCGTCTTGCCCCGGCCCGGCCCCCTCCTTGGGCTCCGCTTCGCTCCACGTTGACATAACAAGTTATGTCAACGTGGGCCGGCTCGCGCTGTACCAGGGCGGGACGCTTCTGCCCTCACGAGACACTGATCACCTCCGGACCTCGTGCCTCGCACGGCCCGCATCGTCGTGCCACCGCTGCCGCCGGCCTTCCCCCCGCCACCCACCGAGGATCTCGCCGAGCACGTTGCGCAGGGCGGCGCGGTCTTCCTCTCCAAGCCGCCCGAGCTTGCGGAGCACGAGGCCGCGCTCGATCGTGGCGACGACAGGCTTGAGCACGAACGGCCATACCCTCGTAATGTAGGCCCTCTAATGGCACCGTGGAGAATCAGCTTCCCCGCCGCGCTCATCGGCGGATTTGCCAATGAGTGCACGGCGCTTCCCACGCCAGAGCAGGAATTTCGAGCGGTGGGCTTAGCCCAATCGGTGCGCGAGCAATGTGTCGCGCCAGAGATCAGGTCCGGTCGGAATCGGAGAGCAAATGTTGGTCTCGGTGGCCAACATGGCTAAGAACATGCGTTTCAGGAGTACGCCCTCGATTCCTACTTTTTGCGAGACGCGCGTGCATCGTTGCGAATCAAGTCGATTCCGGCCGGATCGACGGATGACCCACCGTGGAGCAAGCGTGCCTGCGCGTGCCCGAGATGATGAAGTGAGAACGCCGTCTGAACTGCATTCCATTGGCCCTGGGCATCGAGGCTCTGATTGACCGAGAACTTTGCAGTCTTGAGTCCGAAACTTGGTCGGAGGGCGATGCGCTCGGCGAGTTCGAGCGTATAAGGAAGAGAGTTCCTCGCGCGGCACGACATGGTTCACCATGCCAAGGCGATGACACTCGTCCGCTGTCAGGGCGACCCCGGTAAAGAGAATCTCCTTGGCCTTACGCGCGCCGAACTCCCACGCATGCACGAAAAATTCGTGCCCGTTCACGCCGAAGGCGACGACCGGGTCGGAGAACTCCGCGTCCTCGCTCGCGACAATCAGGTCACAAGGCCAGACGAGCATCAGCCCGCCGGCGATCGCCTTGCCCTGCACTTGTGCGATCGTGGGCTTCGGGAGATTTCTCCAACGCCAGCACATTCCGAGGAAGACCTCCTCTTCAGCGGCCATTTGTCCATGGGCGCCGGGCAAGTCGTAACCGCCTGCCTGGGTTACGGGTTCGAAGTCCCGCAGTGGAGTGATGTCGGCCAGATCGTGGCCGCTCGAGAAGTGTGGACCGTCGGCGGCCAAGATGACGACCTTGATGGAGTCGTCCTGCATCGCAAGACCGAAGGCCCGGTCAATCTCATAGATCATCTGCTTGTCCTGCGCGTTTCGCCGATCTTCGCGGGCCAAAACGATGCGGCCGACCGCGGCCGCCGGTTGTTCGTAGCGGATACGTTCGAAGTCAGACATGGATTCTCTCCCTTTGGGAACGGATCAGCCTCGCGTCTTGGTTCCGGACCGTCTTGGATGCTCTGGGTCGGCCTTGATTCAATATTCAGCCGAGTGTTGGCATCCTACGTTCATTCGTGAATGTATTCCACTAGTATCTAGACACCGTGAAGCGACTCTGCATCGCTCACGGGATGTTGGATCGAACGCGGGGGCGCAAATTGGAGGTTTCGGATCAAGCGGCGATCGTGACCGGAGCCGCCTCGGGCCTGGGACTCGCGACCGCTCGGAAACTGGCGAAGGCCGGGGCGTGTGTGGCCGTCTTTGATCTCGATACAGAAGCTGGAAAGAAGGTCGCGGAGGAGATCGGTGGAGTCTTTGCGCGGGTTGATCTCGCGGATGAGGCAAGCGCGATCGAGGGTTTTGAGCTGGCTAAAGCCAGCCACGGGTCAGCGCGAATCCTTGTCAATTGTGCTGGGATTGGCGGTCCACCGATACGAACGGCGGGCCAACGGGGTCCCTATCACTCGATGTATTCCGAAAGATCGTGGACGTGAACTTGATTGGCGCCTTCAACTTGACACGCCTGGCGGCCGCCGAGATGTCATCGCTCGGGCCGATGGAGCGAGGCGAGCGAGGTGTCCTCATCAATGTCTCGTCGATCAATGCCTTCGATGGGCCGGTCGGGACCGCGGCCAAAGCCGGGGTGGCGGGAATGACGATCACGATTGCTCGAGATTTGGCGCCTAGAGGTATTCGCGCTTGTGCGATCGCGCCGGGAAGTTTCGAGACGCCGATGTTGATGAGTGCTCCGCAGGAATTTCTCGACGACCTGCTGACGCTGATCCCCTTTCCAAATGATCGTTTTGGTGACCCCGGCGACTTTGCCAGTCTAGCGCTTCATATCTGTGAGAACCCGATGTTGAATGGTGAAGTGATCCGTCTTGATGGTGCCGTTCGCCATTCGCAGCATCGATAGAGTCAGGGATTCTATATCCGGGGTCGTCTAGATTTCAGTAGGGAGACAGTATGAAGTCGCGCATCTCGTCTAGTCTTTGGTTTCTCGGCCTGTCGTTGCTTGTCGCTTGTTTCGCAGTCCCGGCGGCGAGCCCGCCGGACGCCCTCGCGACGGAGGAGGGCGCGGACTTCAATATCCTCGTCACCAACGATGACGGTGTCTATTCAGAGGGCATCGCAGTGCTCGCGGGAGCCTTGTCGTCGGTCGGCAATGTCTTTGTCGTCGCGCCACTCGAGAACCACTCCGGGGCAAGTCACTCCCTCGGTCTGATGAGCGGGCAGGTGCGAACGTATCCGGTGATTCGAAACGACGCCCATTTCGGACACGGCGTGAAGGGCACTCCCGTCGATAGCGTTCTCGTAGCGATGTACGGCCTTCATCCGGAGATCGAATTCGACCTCGTTGTTTCCGGAATCAACAACGGAACGAATGCGGGACTGGGTAGCCACTATTCAGGGACGGTCGGTGCGGCCATGGAAGGGCTCATTCAGGGCGTTCCAGCAATCGCCGTCTCCCAGGCGAACGATCGTGCTGATGGCTACGTCCTCGCGGCTCGATTTACAGCCCGTGTTGCCGAGCGCGTTCGCGATAGCGGTCTCCCCAGCCGGGTTCTGCTTTCGATCAATGTTCCCGCCGGCGAACTTGCCGGTGTGGTCGCTCGGCCCATGGGTGGATCGTTGTTGAAAGACTTCCAATTGATTCCCAGCATCGACCATGACGGAGCTCCCTATTTGCAACTCAATGCGGCATTCGAAACGGAGTTTCCGAAGGGCTCCGACAATGAAGCCTACAGCGAACACTTCCTCACCATCACGCCGATCCAGGTCGACTGGACTGCGCACGAGATGCTGGAAGACCTAAACGGTTGGGATCTATCGATCGATTGATCGACTTCCAGGCGCGCGCTCATCGTGCCGATTCGGAAATGATGCTCAGTGAAAAGAGCCAGGCGGGCCTGAGGCAAGGAGGAAAATGAGAGGTCAGGATCTCGAAGTACTCGATCTATCGGGCGAATCGCGGGAGCGAGGGCGAATCCACGGCGAAGCGCTTCGCGAGAGGATCCATGACGCAGTTGCGACGCGGGAAGGGATCATCGCCGAAGAAACCGGCGTGCCGGTTTCCGACTACCGTCGCGAATTCCTGCGCCACACCAATTTCCTGCCGGCGATTGAACGTTGGACACCGGAGTTGTTGAACGAAGTTCACGGAATTTCAGAGGGTGCTGCGCTCGACTTCGATCGTGTCTACGCGTATCAGCTGATCGACGAGGAGTGGCTCTACCGTCGCGATCGGGGCATCACTCCGCCTTCTGGCAGTGACTTGCGATGCAGCACGATCGGTATCGATCGGACAAGAGACCAGCCGACACTGGTTGCCCAAAATCTCGACATCGAACATTGGCGTGACGGATCGCAGGTTGTACTCCGGATTCGCCAGCCGGAGACGGATCGTGAGATCTATTCATACTCTTTCGCTGGACTGATCATTCTGGCCGGACTGAACTCCAAGGGTGTGGGCGTCTGTGTAAATGCCCTGATGGGCCTTCCGCACGGACCGACGGGGCTACCCGTTCCGTTCGCGATTCGTGGTGCGCTCGAACGGAATTCGATGGCGGAGGCGATCAGTTTTCTACACGAGATCGACCACGCCACGGGACAGAACTACATGATCGGCGATTCTTGGCGAGCGCGATCGGTCGAATGCTCGAGTAAGTCGAAGACCGAATACGAATGGCGCCGGGGATTTGGCCGTGTCTGCCACACGAACCACCCTCTGGCTCTCGAGGAAGCGGATCGCAGCGAGGGTGGACTTGGTCAGTGGACGGCCGAAGAGCGCAGACGAAGGAACGAAAATACGGTCGTGCGCTTGGGCTCCCTCGAATCTCGACTCGAGGACGCTGACGCGTCGATCGATCGGTGCGAAGTCAAAGCGATTCTCTCCAGCCACGATGATCCGGACAATCCGGTCTGTCGACACGGCGACGGGCCGACCGCAAGGAGCATGATCGGAGTCACGCTGGGCTCTCTGATCTACGAACTGTCCGAGGCACCTACATTCCATGCGGCGCCCGGACCGGCTTGTGAAACCGAGTACCGAACGTTTCGGTTCTGATGGCATATGTATCGGGTCGGTAACGAATGGGAGTGAATGAAATGCAAGACCTGTGCGGTGAGTGGACGGGAATTGCCACGCTGTTGACGGATGGCTTCGGCACGCTTCCGAGTCGGAACTACCGATTCATTCTATCGCTGACGCACGCGCCTGATGGAGTCATCACGGGGATGGCGCAGTCACCGGATATGGGTGTGGTCCAGATGACGCTCGAAGCGCCCCAGAGAACGGGCGACCAGTTCTCCTGCGGCATCAGTGCGCTTGGGGCGCGCTATCACGCGCGAATTACGGAGGCTGGTGAGGCGCTCGAGGGGGAACTCGAGTTTGCGAGGGGATCCGTTTCTCTGCTTCTGCGGCGTGATGATCCGCGCTTTCGCATATACGAAATTCCGCGGCAGGGCGAAAGCGGCGAGAGATGTCTCGACTATGACTATCACCCGCCGGCTTCCTTCGACGATGGCTGGGAGATCTCGTCGCTCGATGCCGAGGGAATCTCTGAGGCTGCGATCGGCAAGCTGATGAGTTCGATGCTTGCCGAGGCATTTCCGAAACAAGCGAGCCTGCTCGTGGTGCGAAACGGGAAGCTCGTTCTCGAGGAGTATTTTCGTGGTCAGCGGCGAGAGCAGACGCATACCTTTCAGTCGGCTACCAAGAGTATTGCCTCGATGGGAGTTGGTCTCGCTGTCGACCGCGGTCTCATCGATATCGATGCGCCGGCCTACGAATACTTTCCCGAGCGGGCGAACACACGTTGGGTGCGGGAGAAGTATCCGATTACGGTGAAGCATGTGCTGACCATGTCGGCGGGACTGGATTGGAACGAGACACTCCCTTACGTCGATCCTCGCAACGACAATCGCGCGATGAACGCTTCGGGGGATTGGATTGGATACGTGCTCGAGCGTGCGATCGCCAGGCCGCCGGGTGAGGCTTCTTTCTACTGCTCTGGTCTTTCGATTCTACTCGGCGGGATCGTGAAGCACGCCACGGGTGTCTTCATCGACGAGTATGTTGCCGAGCATCTCTTCGCTCCACTCGGCATAGAGAATTTTGGTTGGGGATCGACGGCGGATGGTGCGCGCCATACAGGAGGTGGCCTGCATATGCGCCCGCGCGACATGGCAAAGCTGGCGCAGTTGATTCTGGATGGTGGTCGTTGGCAGGGTCGAGAGCTGCTCTCCGGCCATTGGGTGCGAAAGTCGACCTCGCCCGCCTATGAAATCGCGGCGGCTTCGGAGGCTCTATCAAGAGACCCCGCATATCAGGCGCTTCACTACGGCTATCAGTGGTGGCTCCCGACCTACAAAGTCGGAGGGAAGCGCGTCGATACGATCGAGGCCCTCGGCTACGGAGGCCAATGTGCGTGTATCGTTCCGTCGCTCGGGCTGGTGGTCGTGCTGAACTCCGGCGACTACGAGGGTGATCGTACTCGCATCATCCGCATGATCAGAGACGAGATCCTGCCAGCCGTGATGACTTGAACCAAACCGTCAGCGGCGGCGCTGGATTGTCTATTTCGCGGCCGCTGATTCGAAGGTATGTGTCACCATCTCGGCGAGTAACGCAATCTGCTCCTCGTAATAGCTTTCCGGTTGGGGAAAGAAATCTGTCGAAATCGCCATGCCGCGCAGTGCTGATCGAGTCAGGTGGCGTGTCGCCTCGATCCGCTCAGGGGGCACGCCGTCGTCGGCAAAGTATCCCGCCCACCAATCTCGAAGCACATCCTCGATTTGGTGGGTATAGGGGTCGACCGCGTCGCGGAGTTCGACGTCACTGCGTTCCGCACTCAAGATCTCAACGACCACGTGATAACCGGCACTTCGGTAGACATCCCAGACCTGTTGCAGCGTCGTTTTCACACGCTGGCGGAGAGTTCCCTTCTGTTCCGCTGCGACTTTCAGATGGTCGAGAATCTCTTCCGAGACGCTTGTGACGACGGCCAGAAGCAGGTCGGGTTTCGTCGAAAAATGATGTTGCAGGGCACCGCGGGTCATGCCGGCACGTTCGGCGATCTCGCTTGTGCGGGTGGAAGCGTATCCATGCTCGCGGAGGCAATCGATCGCGGCCTGAATGAGCTTTGCGCGTGTGGTCGCGCTGCGTATTTCCTGGGTCTGCCGCTTCTTTGGGGGCTTCGATCCGCTTCGCTTCAAACTTCGCCATCCTCATTCGTGGGGTCTCGCGCTTTGGTGTGCTCGTGCTGTGCGGCGTGATCCTACATTCTTCGACGCTTGTTTGCATTCAGTTCGAGGTGGCTGAATAGAGTGGGCGGCGAGCAACCAGGGACCGGCTCTAGCCCTGCTAGATGTGCTGAGGGTGGCCTCCTCTCGACCAGATCCGGGCGAGTCCGGAGACGGGGCCCATTCTTTTCGAGCCATCTTCCTTCGGGTCGCTATGGCCGGCGAGTGACCATGGCGATACATTCACGAATGAATTTAATTGATTCGCATCCAATTCGGCTAGCGATTCTATCCTGTGGACCCGGAGTGCCCCCTGCGATTCCCACGAGGAGTGCACGGTGAGAACAGAGTCCCCAGAACCGGAACCCGGAGCCGGGCCGCCAAATGAGGGCTATCTGCGTAGCCGCGGGGGCGTGCGGTCGAATTATTCCGAGGCCATCGATGCGCTCTTTAAAGAGCGGGACGCGCCCGGACGCGCCGGCGGTGTACTTGCCGTGATCAAGGACGGTGAGGTGGTTCATCAGCGTGGCTACGGAGTTGCGAATCTCGAATACGATG
Organism: Myxococcota bacterium; assembly: GCA_029941885.1. Classification (GTDB taxonomy): domain Bacteria; phylum Myxococcota_A; class UBA9160; order UBA9160; family UBA4427; genus UBA4427. Next base: position 22,718 of record JAPYTP010000024.1, on the reverse strand, counting down.
TGCCCTTCGGTGCCCAGACGGTCATGCGGCTCGGGTCGACGACGAAACATCTCTGTGCGACCTGCATTTTGATTCTCGAGAACCGCGGCAAGCTTTCGCTCGCTGATGACGTCCGGAAATTTATCCCGGAACTTCCGGACTATGGCGCCGTGGTCGATATTCGTCACTTGCTGAATATGACGAGTGGCTTTCCTGATGGTCTGAATCTTCCGCTGTTAGTCGGCGTTCCCGCGCCGCCGCGATTGCTTCGGTCTCAAATTCTGGATCTCCAGATTCGACAGACTCGGCTCATGTATGCGCCGGGCGCTCACTGCTCATACTCGAATACGAATTTCAATGTGCTTTCGTTGGTCATCGAGAGGCTCGCGGGCGTAACGCTAGCCGAGTTCATGAAGGCCGAGCTCTTTACCCCGCTGGGGATGAATTCGACAAAACTGGTACCTTTCGATCACGAGCCGATCGCCCGGCATGCGACCGGTTATCTGAAAGAAGGGACGGGGGAAACCCAGATCGGTCATATGCCGACGGAACTTTGTGGCGATGGAGGTGTCGACACGACTGTCGAGGACATGTTGCGGTGGTTCGAAAATTTTCGGAACGATCGACACTTCGGGCCGAACTATCGTGATCGAATGGAGACCGTCGGCGTACTTCTCGATGGAACTTCCACTCAATATGCCCTCGGGCTCACGGTCGGTCATCACCGCGGGCTTCGCCGGGTGGGTCATGCAGGCGGCATGCCTGGATTTCTTTGCGACTTCGTCCATTATCCGGATGTGGATCTCGGCGTCGTGCTGCTCTGGAATTGGATGGACACGACGGTTCTCGAGAGCGCGAATTCGATATGCGACATCGTCTGCGCGGTGGAAATTCGGGCGGCGGGCGGCGAGCCGGGTGCGAGGCTTCGTGTCGATGATTCTGATCCAGTTCTTGCGCCCGTGACCGGGTCTTACGCCTGTCCTGAGACGGGCTATCTGATTCATTTCGATCATGGCCAGTCGGGAGTGCTCTGCTCCATTCAGGGGGACGAGACGTATCTGATCAGGGCACCTGAGGGTCGCTACGTGTCGGCCAAGCTGGCACAGGGTTTCGAGATGCGAGTCCTCTCTGGCGACGCAGAGAATTTACGACCGAAACTAGAAATTCGATTTGGTGCGCTCGATCCGATGTCATTCGAGCCAATTGCCGATGAGCCGGTGGAACTGAAAGATCTCTCCGCTTATCAGGGTCGATACCGAAGCGAAGTGTTTGGTGAGACCTGCACCATCAACTCTGTCGAAGGCAGGCTCCAAATCGAACTGGAGAGTCGACTTCGCGAATTGTTGTGGAAAGAACTCTTGCCGATTCGAGAGAATTTCTTCGCGGCCCTGATTCCGGGTACGACCAATTTCACGAATGTTTCCATTCGCTTTCTGCGAAACAAAGCGGACCATGTGACGGGGTTCGAGTACCGACTCAGTCGAATCAGTGGAATTCGCTTCGAACGAATCTCGGAAGACTCTCCTTGGATAAGATGAACAAGACGGGCGGTGAGGGCGCCCCGGATTCAAGCTCTCAATCGCGGCAGTCGACGCTCTCGATATCCGTGCTCATGGCCTTCGCGCTGCCTTCGTTCGTCGGTTCGTTGATGCAAGGTCCGACCGGCGGAATCCTCACAGGGATCTACGCGAAGCATTTCGGCTTGAGCCTGAGCTTGATTGCCACCGTGATGCTCGTCTGTCGACTCTTCGACGCGTTTACCGATCCCCTCATCGGATATCTATCTGATCGCACCAGGAGCCGGTTCGGGCGGCGTAAGCCCTGGATTGTCGCGGGAACCGCGCTGACCATCCCGGCGGTTTACCTCCTGTATGCGCCGCCGGAGGGTATCGGCGGAACCTACTTTCTGGTCTTCTACTCGCTTGCCTTCTTGGCCTGGACCATGACCGAGATACCCACGACGGCCTGGTTCACGGAGTTGACTGGGGACTACACGGATCGGGCAAGGATCGTCACGTATCGAACCGTCGTTGCCCTGATCGGCGCATTGGCGTTTCTGGCCGTTCCGCAGCTACCTATCTTTGAAACGACCGAGATGACGCCGGAAGTGCTGCGCTTCGTCGCGATCTGCGTCGCGTTCTTGCTTCCGGTCGCCGTGGCAATCGCAGTTTTCAAGGTGCCGAACGGGGCCGTCGTCGGGTCGGCCGAGCCGACTAGCATGCGCGACCTCTGGGCATCACTCAAAGTGAACAGACCCTTCCAGATCTTCTGCCTCGTCTTTGCGGTTGGCGGGATGGCTGGAGGCATGAATGGTGCTCTGTTCTTCCTCTACATGGATACTCACCTGCTGCTGGGAGACAAGATCTCCCTACTTCTGTTGCCCGGAGTGCTTCTGACTCTGCTGGCCATGCCACTCTGGCTGGCAATCATCAAGAAATATGGGAAGCAGCGGGCCTGGGCTACGGGCGCGGCGATTTCGGCGGTGATCGGTCCATTGATTGTGTTGCTCGACCCGGGGCCGGACGCCCTGATTCCCGTTCTGATCCTGTCGAGTTTCGCCACACTCGCCGGGGGGGCAGTGGCCGTGGCGCCCGCCGCCATGCTGGCGGACGTCATCGACTACGACATCTTGAAGAGCGGTTCGAGTCGCGCCGGCAGTTTCTTTGCGGTCTTTACGTTGTTGGCGAAGGCGAACGTCGCGTTGGGGGGCGCGCTGGCCTTTATCATCATCGATCTCTTTGGGTACGATGCGACGTCGAAGGTGCACTCGTCGACGGAGGTCTTCGGGATGAACTTGGCTTATGTGTTCATTCCTACGCTTCTGTTTCTCCCTGCTATCTGGTTGATCTGGCATTTTCCGATCGATGAGCGTCGGCAATCGATCATTCGCAGGCGTATCGAATCGCTTGCCGAGCGCGCCGCACGCCGCGAGGCTGATTCGGAAACGCCTTAGACATTTGAGTCGTGTTGATCGACGCGCTGGGGGTGGAGGGGTTGGTTGAGTGCATCGATCGCGTTTTGCTAGTCATCTAATTCGGATTCGCAGATTCGAAACGAAAGGAGTAGCTCTTGGTGAACGTGGATCCGGAGTCTTGCGATGTTTCTTCTCCGACGATTCGTGAGATTGAGGAGACTCGGATTATGTTAGGTGATCGAGTGATCGAGACGCCGGTTCACCGTTGGCGTGGTGCCGAGATCAGCGAAGCAGTTGGCGTAGACACCAAGATCTTCCTCAAACTTGAGCTCTTTCAGGTTACGGGAACTTTCAAGCCCCGTGGAGCGCTCTCCAATATGTTGAGAATGTCTCAAGAGGCGCTGCGCCATGGTGTTGTCGCCGTGAGTGCTGGCAACCATGCCATCGCTGTCGCCTATGCGGCGAGCGTGCTCGGTGTTTCGGCGAAGGTCGTGATGATGAGTAGTGCGAACCCTTATCGAGTCGCGCAGTGTCGACGTTACAGCGCCGAGATCGTTCTCGTGGATGACATTCATCAAGCCTTTGACGAGGCACGCCGAATCGAGGTGGAAGAGAGCCGCACGATGGTTCATCCCTTCGAAGGGCGCAACACGGCATTGGGAACGGCCACGGTCGGACTCGAACTATGCCGCCAGGTCGATAACCTCGATGCGGTGATCGTGCCGATCGGGGGCGGCGGGCTCTGCGCGGGCGTCGCCACGGCGGTCAAAAAGTTGCAACCCGGGTGCCTCGTCTACGGAGTAGAGCCCGTCGGGGCCGATTCGATGTTCCGTAGCTTTGTCTCTGGAAAGCCGGAGGCGATCGAACGAGTGGCGACGATCGCCGATAGTCTGGGTGCTCCATTTGCGGCGCGCTATAGTTTTGAACTCTGCAGGCGCTACGTGGATGATCTCGTGCGAGTGGATGATGATGCGATGCGCGACGCCATGATGCTGTTGTTTCGAGATATGAAGCTCGCCGCCGAGCCGGCGGGTGCGGCCGCGACGGCGGCATTATGTGGTCCTCTGCGAGAGCGCCTTCGTGGTCAGCGAGTCGGCGTTCTGGTCTGCGGAAGCAATATCGATCCGGCGAGTTTTGCGACTCATTTGCAAGCGGCACCCAGCGCTCGAGTCGCCGGATGAGTTCTGGAGACAATAGTCGTGCGATGATGGGTGATCTCTCCTCCATCGAAGGAGTGTGGCAGTCGCGTGGCTATGGCTGGGTCTTCGATATCCAACCTGACGGCTATCGGCGCTGGAACGTGACCGAGCGAACGGCGGACGTCGCCGACCACGGGGTAGCCTCTGATTTTTTGATCGGCTTCGATCGCATTGATCGCTCGTCTCCGGATGAACTCAGCTTCTGCGTCTACGAAGAGATCACTCGCTATCACTTCACTCGTCTATCCGGTCTTCCGACGATCTGCCTCGGTGGCGGGACTCCGGCGACGCAAGATCCCGAGGAGAATTTCCGAGCGTTCTGGCAACAATTTGCAGACCACTATGCTTTCTTCTCGCAGAAGGGTGTGAATTGGCAAGAGATTCACGACGCTCAGGTCGACCGAATCGGGCCGGGGATGAGCGCAGATCGGCTGCTCGATGTTTTTGCCGAGATGATCACACCGCTCGAGGATGCACACGTCGCTGTGGTCGCGGAAGAGCGCGTACTGAAAGTCAGCAAGAGCGCGACGCTGCGTGCTTTCCTTGAGCGAGAAATTCGCATAGATCCCTACTGGGAAAATCGAAACGAATGCAATCGGCGCATTTGTGCACTTTACGATAGAGAGTTTCTCGGCGGGGCCGGGACGAAAGCCTGTAACGACCATTTGCTCTGGGGAGAGATCCAACCTGGAATTGGTTACCTGGCGGTATTAGGGGAGTTCGGATTCTCCGATAGTGACTTCACGCGCCGAAGCAACGACCTGCCGAGAGGGCGTCGAGAGAGCGCTGAATTCCTTCACGCCGAACTCGCTGCTCTCGAGCCGGCGCTCGATCGCGCGATCGGAGACTTATCCGATTGTCGCGCGATTCTGGTCGATGCCCGGATCAACAACGGCGGTTTCGATGTCGCGGCACTCGCTGTCGCGGGTCGATTCGCAGACAAACGCCGGCTGGCCTTTTCGAAGGCCGCCTGGAATGGTTGGTCCTTCGAGCCCAGACAAGAAATCGACGTGGCCCCGGCCGGTCCGCGGCAATTCACGAAGCCGACGATGCTGCTGACCAGCGCGCTCACGCCAAGCGCCGGGGAGATTCTCGTCTTGGGCATGATGGCCCTGCCCCATGTCACACGCGTGGGGGAGAGTACGCTGGGCATTTTGTCGGACAACCTCTACAAGACGCTTCCGAATGGCTGGGAACTCAGCATTTCTAATGAACTCTATCTGGCGCCCGACGGGTCGTTCTACGAGGGCTGTGGGATTCCCCCCGACGTCGAGGTTCCGGTCTTTGGCGAGCCGGATCTGGCGAAGGGATTGCGTTCTTCGCTTGATCGGGCGGTCAAAATTGCAGAAGCGGCGTCGAGCGCGTAACGAATTTGCAGCCAGCGAGAACCCTCTGGTTTTGGCCGCTTGACCCAAAACACCAAATTGAGCAAAATAAACAATCTTGAATGAATGTATCAAAGCCATTTGTGAAATGGCTACTGACTACTCAGATTTGGCTTGGATAGAAGCGTTGAGAGGAGATCCCTTTATGTATTTCCGAGGAAGGCCTGCTCAGAAGAAGCAGGGCGCTCACGCGGAATCGTCGTACGTCGGATGGCTTGTGTTCTGTGTCGCCGTCACATTCCTCTCGGCCGCTCCTGTCATTCGTGCGGAGGAGACGACCGCAGAGGTCGAATCCGAGCTGGCCTCTGCCGATCCGGCAGAGATCGAGGAATCCACTGAACTGGATCCAGCCGAGGCGAACGAGATTGCCGAGGATTCGGAAACGATCGAGGGTGCGGTGTCACCCGATCGGGATCGAATCGTCGTGACCGCGCGCAAGCGGAACGAATTTCTCCAGGTCATCCCGCTGTCGGTGACGGCCTTCGATCAGACGCGGCTGGAAGACATGGGCGCTGTTGAGTTTCACGACTACGCGAGACAGGTTCCCGGTCTTTCCTTTGTCGACCGGGGGGCCGGTCGAAACGACATTCACATCCGCGGCATCTCACCCCTCGTCGGCGCATCCGCAGTTGGAATTTATATCGATGGTATTTCCGCGGCATCCAACTCAAACAATCCCGATCTGAACCTCTACGACATCAAGACCGTGCAGGTTCTGCGCGGTCCACAGGGAACGCTCTATGGAGAGGGGGCGCTAGGCGGGGCAATTCTCATCGAGACCAACGCCCCGGATCTGAGTGAGCGGGCCTTCGACATCGACACTCGGTATTTGAACCAGGGTCGAGCGACGTCGTCCAATCGCCATGGCTATGTGGTCAACGCGATGGTCAATATCCCACTTGTCGAAGATCGACTGGGCCTTCGGGTGGTCGCCGGCGTAAAGGATCGGCCCGGCTTCATCGATTGGATCGAGACGACGAATGAAGCCGTACCGATCCGGACGCATCACGATCAGAACTATGAGGAGAGTTGGAATGCGCGCGTCGCATTGCGTTTCAATGCGACCGAAGATCTCACCGTGACCGCCCGATACACCCATCAGGACCTCGAATTCGGAAATGACAATTCGATCGGCAATGGCAGTTTCGGAAAATATGTATTTGCATCCCCGATCGCGCAGCCCGGAGAAGATACGATCGATCAGGTGTCACTCGATATCGATTGGCACTTTCCGTGGTTTACATTGAATTGGGTCACCGGCCTGCACGACCGCGGGCAGGAGTTTCTTGTGAACGCGAGTCTTGGCCAGCACGGTGTCCTCGGCGATCGAAGAGGCGGGCGATGCGGACCGCTCGAGTTCGGGCTCGACGGGGAGGGGACGACGATTTCCACCGAGGCTCGCCTCTCGAATGTGACGGATACCCGGTTTGGTGCCTTGGATTGGGTGGCGGGCGTGTACTACAAGGATCAGAGTCAGAAGAATAGTGGCGAACAGGTCATTCGAGACTGTGACTCCTTTCTGGGTTTCCAGATTCCGGCCGACCCGGGAGGTCCTTACGACATTCATGTTCTCGACTTCGACGTCGATTTTAGATCGAAGTCGGTCGCACTCTTTGCCGATGCCATATGGGATGCGCGAGAGGACCTTCATTTTACCTTGGGGTTACGGTATCTCCGAGATACGGTGGAATCCCCGACCAAGACTCGAACCGGCTTTACGCTCGCCGGAAGCGGCGTGATCATTCCCGGTAGCGAAGGAATTTTCGGCTCTGGTGAGTTCGGCGATTTCACTCGTGGCAAGGAGAACGTCTACGAAGCGTTTACACCAAAATTCGGCGTTTCATACGACGTCACTGATGACGCGATGATCTTTGCCAATGTGGCGCAGGGATTTCGGACAGGCGGAATCAATATTGGGGCCGCGCGAAATCTGACGACCGGAGAAGAAGATCCGCCGGATTTCGATCCGGATACGGCCTGGAGCTACGAACTCGGGATTAAATCGAGCTGGTGGGAGAGTCAGCTCATCGTCAATCTGACCGGCTTTGTGATTATTTGGGACGACATTCAGGCGGAGGTCGGAGGCGTCGGTCCGGCCGTCACTCGAAACCTGGGTGAGGCGCGTAGCGCTGGATTCGAGTTGGAGTTCGAGGGCCGTCCGATCGAGGGTCTCACGCTTCGAAGTTCTGTGTCTTTCGTCGATTCGCGTATTACCGAAGATGTCTTCGTTGATGACCCAGATATCAATGCCAACAATAACGTCAAGAGCGGTAACACGCTTCAAGCGCCCCCTTGGCAAGCGAGCTTCTCGGCCCAATATGGTTTTCCGATCACCGGCGGACTTGATGGATTTCTGTTCGGATCCGCGAGCTACACGGACGACACCGTTTCAGGCCCCACCAATGTCGACCAGGATAGAAAGACCGACGCGTACTGGATCATGAACGTGAGACTAGGTGTGGAAGGCGAGGGTTGGGGTCTCTATGTCTACGCAAATAATCTACTGAGTGAATATGCGGTGGTCGAAACAGACATTTTACAGACCTATATCATACGCCCTCGGATGATCGGCGTGAACTTCCGAATGGGATTCAGCGGGGCGGAGCTATCTGTTCCAGAGTTCATGGGTGGCGGACGTTAGGGCATCGAAGCTCACGATCCTTTTCATTCGGAGGATCTTCGATCCCTGTTCCGCCATGAAGCAGGCGGATCAGGCGACGGCGGTCTTGGATTGCACGGTGATCGGTTCGCGATCGACTCTCAGATAATCGATCGGCACATCCGTATCGAAGCTGGCTCTCTTGCCCGTAAGCGACTGCGCGATCTGCGAGCCAATCATAGGTGCGAGCTTGAATCCGTGTCCGCTAAAGCCGTTCGCAACGAGGAATCCGTCGAGTTCGGTTGGCCCGAGGATCGGATGCACATCTTCTTCGTTGACGGTGTAGAGGCCAGCCAGTCCCGTCACCCTTCCACGATGGGGGAGTGCCGGTAGTCGATGGTGGAGCCCGAGGATTTTCGTTTCGCGATATTCGGGATCGACGCCTCGCTGAAAATCATCGGGATCTGCGATGACTTCGTGCTCCTCTTCGATTGCACCAATCAGGATCTGTTGGCCGCGGCCTTCCGGCCGAAGGTAAATGCCACCCGTCGTGTCTGCCACGACCGGAAGCGGCCCGTCGATTTCTGTGGGCCGATCGCGATGTAGAACCTGGACTCGCATCGGGCTAAGCGTCCAGGGCACTTTGATGCCAGCCATTGAGTTGAGCTGATTGCACCAGGGCCCGGCTGCATTGATTACGAGCGGCGAATCGATTGAGCATCCGCCGGCTAGATCGACGCCTGTTATGCGGCCACCAGAGCGGCGAATCGAAGTGACGCGTTGTCGGAGACGAAGTTCGACGCCTTCGCGTAGTGCGGCTTCGAGGAGGTCCTGGGCGGCGCCGACTGGGTCGGTGTAGCCGGCATCTCGTTCGAAAAGGAATGGCCCACCGTCGGCGCATTCGTGCTCGGTGGCGCCGCTCAAGTCGAGTGCAGATGAGCAAGCCGCGAGGGCCGGAAACCGTCTCTGTAGTTCTGCCGCGTCGAGCACTTCGGCATCGATGCCCTCGTTCCGCATGAGTTCGGCATGGGCAGCGGCCGCCTCCGGCGTGTCGCCCACCATCCAGATCATGCCGGTGCGTTGGTAGACGGCGCGAGGCTCGGACAGGCCTGTGAATTCGGACCAGTTTGAATACGCACGAAGTCCGTCTCGTGCGAGCCGAATCATCTCCGGATTGGAATAGCGCTGCCGAAGGACAGCCGAAGAGGCGCCAGTCGAGCCTTCGGCGACGGCGGCGGCTTTTTCCAGAATCATGATTCGCCCGGCACCACGGCGTGCGAGTTGGTAGGCGATCGAGAGGCCGATGATTCCAGCGCCTACGATCACGATTTCTGCTTTCGAATCGGCCATGCATCCTCCAGGAGTTCGCGGGAAAGGGATCCCTATAGATAAGTTTGCATTCTAGTGGGGATTCAAGTTTGTGTAGTCGCAAGCTCGGTGCTGGCGAAGTCGGTCGGGTCCTGCTCGCGTGCTCGGGTCACGTCGGCCTCAGGCGAGTGCCTGCTCGAGATCCGCAATTAAGTCCTCCGTGTCCTCGATCCCAACCGAATATCGAACGAGTGCCTCAGAGATGCCAAGTTTTGCGCGCTCTTCGGGTGTGCATTCGACATGGCTAGTCGTGGCCGGGGGGCCGACTATTGTTTCGACAGCGCCGAGGTTGGCGGTCAAATTCGCCAGATTCAATCGCGGAAGAAAGGCCTTCATTGCCTCGAAGCCGCCGGCGAGTTCGAAGCTCAACATGCCTCCAAAGCCACGCATCTGCTTCTTCGCGATCTCGTGTCCGGGGTGTGTGTCCAGGCCGGGGTAATAGACCGCCGATACCGCGGAATGCGAATTCAGGTACGCGGCGATTCGTCCCGCACTCTCATTCTGGTGTCGTACGCGCAAGCTGAGCGTCTTCATTCCTCGTAGCAGGAGATAGGCAGCCATCGGCCCCAGGGTTGCTCCCGTGATTTCACGCCAGCCGAAGACCTTCTTGACGAGATCGCGGGGGCCACAAAGTGCTCCGCCCAACGCGTCGGCGTGGCCGCCCAGATATTTGGTCGCGCTATGGATCACCAAGTCTGCACCCAGCGCAAGAGGGTTCTGGTTGATCGGTGTGGCAAACGTATTGTCAACAATCACCAAGGCGCCCACGTCATGGGCCGCGCGGGCGAGGCGTTCGATGTCGACGACTTTGAGTGTCGGGTTCGTGGGGCTCTCGAGATAGACGATTTGGCAGCCCTTGGCGATCTCCAGTTCGATTTCTTTATGATCGGTCGTGTCGCATAGCGTGACGTTGATCTTGAATCGTGGCAGGATGTCGAGGAAGACTTTACTCGTACCGCCATAACTGTCCTTGATGGATACGACCCGGTCGTTAGGGGAGAGCAGGGTGAGGAGCGTATTGCTGACCGCGGCCATGCCTGTTGCGAAGCTCGTCGCGGCTTCTGCGTCTTCGAGAAATCGAATCTTCTCTTCGAAGACCTCGACGGTCGGATTGGTGTTGCGCCCGTAGATGTGTCCGGGTGCGCGGCCCTGCGCAACGTCCAGCCAACTATCGAAATCGTCATAGCCGAAGGACACGCTGTGGACGACCGCGGCCTGAGTTGCGCGGTGGGAGGGATCCCTCGACTCGCCTGCCCATACGCAGGCTGATCCGGTGTGTAGATCCTTCAAATTCTTCATGGTCCCTCATTTCTTCGCTGGAGTTGCTCGGTTTGGATTTCGATTCGGGTCCGATGCCACATCCCCGGGTCGCGAACTATCCGATACGACCGGCTCTGCAACAAGAGGATACATTCAAATATGAATGTTATTTAATCGATCGAATTCGAAGGCGTTCGTCTACTTGGGTGGAGTTTGCTCCGGAATAAAGGCCATAAGTGGCAGTAAGTCTCGGCGTAAAGCCGCGTGTGTCTTACGGAATTCAATCTGTTGAGTCTCTCAACTATTGGAAAAGATTGATAATTTTAGAAATCATTTTTTTTACACTCAATCGTGAATGTATGTTACGGTGAAAATCCTGGGAAGCGCGTACTCGCTGTTGGGTACAAGAAATAGGGGATGAATGATGAGGAAATTGACAATTGGGCTCTTCGCTCTGGTTGCATTGGCGATCGGGCCCGGAGTGGCGAGTGCCGCAAATATCGATGTGACGTACAACCTGACCGGCGGATTCGCGCCGACGGGGGCTGGAACGGGAACTCTCACGATGGCAGCGCCTGTCATTGGAACTGCGACCATTCGCTACACCTCGCCGGCCAGTGCTCCTACCAGCATCAATGCCGGCGCCGCGCAGCTCCAAACCTTCAGCATTTTTCAACAATGGACGCTGACGAACGCATTCAGTGTGCCGGGTGCGATCTTCAATGGCTATGTCGGTATTCAGATGAATACCGGCGGACAGGCTGGGGCACTAACAGGCGGTGGAGCTCTTGGCTTCGCCGGTCTGAACGGTGTCCAGCCACTGCCGATTCATTGCAATGCCGCCGCTTGTCCGATCTTTGGTCTGACAGGCTTTACGAGCATGCAGTTTTCCGCGGGTACGGCGATCGTGGGACTGAGCTTGAACGGAGCGGGCCATCTTGGCACAGTGGCGCCTGGGATCGTTGGGCTCTCGAGTCCTCAGCTGACGAGCTTCCTCGGCGCTGGCATCACATTCAATGTGACGGGTACCGAAGTCAGTCGCGTCGTCGCGCCGATTCCGGAGCCGGGGACTGGCATGCTGCTGATGCTCGGTCTCACTGGTCTTGCTGGTGTTTCTTCGGCCGCCCGACGGCGGAGCTGAGAGAACTGTCGAAGCAATTGTCTTTCGTCTCGACTGCGGGCCACTGGGGAAGTCCCAGTGGCCCGCAGATTCTGTAGACTTGATCGATGGCTCGACTCCACCGTGCGGGCAGGCTCGTCATGGCTGTCCTGTTGGCCCTTTTCATCTTCGGCGTCTTGGTGGCTTGTTCGGGATCCGAAGAGAGCGCAGAAAATGCTCAGCAAGCCGTTGTCGATGCGTTGCAGCGGGGAGATCGAGTTTCCGCTCTCAGCGCGTTAGACGATTTGCGCGAAAGCGGCCCCGACACGCCGGACGGCTTGCTTGAGTTCACCGGTCTATTGGTCGCAGCGGGTGAATCGCCGCAGGCTCGTTGGCTCCTCGAGGACGGTGTCGAGCGCTTTCCGAAGCGGGATGATCTCCGGATGGCCCTTGGACAGGTCGCCCTGATGGGGGGCGACGCAAGCGCCGCGCGTCGAATCGTCAGCGCGATTTCCCCAGAATCGGATCTTCATGTCAGCGCCCTCGTGCTGCGGGCGCAAGCTGAGCTTCAACTCGGCGATCTCGATCGTGCGCTGCAGATTCTTGTGGAAGCGGAGGATCGTTATCCGGAGAGCGCCGAAGCACGACTTGCACGCGTCGGCATGTTGGTTGCTGAGCAGCGACTCGAAGAGGCGATGGTCCTACTCGACGAGGCGAGACAAATGGATTCCAAGACGGAACATGAACAATCGATGTTGCGTCGTCTCGAGATCACGGCACATTCGGTAGCGTTGCGTCGCGGGAAGTTCGACGAAGCGATTGCCGGACTCAATCGTCTGGTGGAAGAAGAGCCCGAAGACATGGCTGCGTGGCAGGCATTAGGTCAAGCGCTCGGCCAGGCGGGGCGTCTCGACGAAGCGATCGAGCGCGTCCGCGGAGCGCTCGCAGCCCATCCTGAAAATCTCTCCTTCTATCCCCTCGTCTCGTCCTTTCATCTTGCGGCCGGAGAGGACGAAAAGGCGGAGCAGATTCTTCTCGAGTTCAGAGACCGGTCGGACTCTCCTTCATCCTCGCTGCAGCTCGCACATTTCTATCTGCTTCGCCAGAACGAAGTAAGTTCCCTGGCCGTATTTGTAGAAGCGCTCGAACGCTTCCCCGGTGACGCGATGCTGCGCAACGCGTACACGGAGGCGCTGGTGACATTTGACCGAATCGATGCGGCCAGGATCGAACTCGAACGATTCCGCCGGAGTCGGCCACGTGATTCCCAAGTCGAGTATCTGCGCGCGCGAATCGAGCTTGCTTCAGGCGATGTAGCCGCCGCTGTCGCGCGGCTCGAGAAATTGGTGACTGAACTCGATGATGCACCGACTCAGTTCTGGCTGGGTCGCGCGCTCGAGAAGGCCGGGGATCTCATCGGAGCGGATCGCCGCTACCGGCTTGCGCTCGCCCGCAACCGCCAGGAGTTGGCTTTTTATACCCATCTTCTTCGGTTGGTGGAACAGCGTGGAGATTGGCGATCCGCTGCAACCATTGCGGAATTACAAGCTCGAAATCTACCCGGGATCGTTGAGGGGTGGATCTCTTGGGTGGCCGCCCTCGTGAATCTCGAGGAGGGTGGGGCGGCGGAAGAATTGGCCAGGCTGGCAGCGGCAAAGTTCGTCGATCGCTCGGAGTTTCCGCTCTTGCGCGCGTCGGCACTGCGGGTTCAGGGGCGCTATGCGGACGCACTCGCTCAGCTTGATGGGATCGAAAAGACTTTCGGGGTGACGCCTGAGATCGCGGTCGAAAGAGCCCTGACCCTGGGGCTTGCCGGGCGTGGCGGTGAGGCCCTCGTGGTCGCCACGGAAGGTCTCGCGGCGAGTCCCGATTCCGCTGCCCTCCACCTGGCGCGTGCACGTCTGCTCTTTGCGGCAGGTGCCGCAGAGCCGGGCGCCGCCGATACCGACCGTGCCCTGCAGCTCGAGCCGGATGATCCGACTCCGCTTCGTGTGCGCGCAGAGTTTCGTGCGGCGACCGGCGACTTCGAAGGTGCTCGCGCGGATTGCCAGCGATACCTCGAGATAAGGCCCGACGATTCGTCGACCTACTACATTCTCGGGGCCGTGATGGCGCGTCTCGGGAAAGATGAGGAAGCGATTGCGGCGTATCGGCGAGCCGGGGAACTCGATGAGTCGGCTTTCGCACCGCGGAACAATCTGGCTGGGCTTCTTGCCGATCGCGGTGACATCGATGGAGCGATTGCGGCGGCGCAGCAGGCGTATGCGCTCGCCGACACGAATCCTTTTGTGATGGACACGCTGGGAGAACTCTACCTCCGCAAAGGGTTGGTCGAACGCGCCATCGGTCTACTCGAGCGCGCGCGAAAAGCCGCACCGGGATTGGCCGAGGCGCAGCTCCATTTGGCTCTGGCCTATCGGGAAGCCGATCGCGTAGCGGAGGCGCGCGACCTACTCGCCGAGCTCCGCGCGCGAAAGGAAACGGTTGGGGAGTTCCGCCGTCGTGTCGAAGATGCTGAAGAAACACTCGAGTAGCCGTATTAGGTGGCGCCGGCATGGCTTGATCGGCTTTGTGTTGGTAGCCATTGCCTACGGATCATTCGCATGTGAGCGTGCAGTGCCTGTCGACTCCGTTCGAGAGCGGCTCGCGGGGCTCGATCGTCCGAATCTGGTCCTGATCGTGGTGGATACGCTGCGAGCAGACTGGATGACACCCTACGGATTCTCCGGGGAGTACGAGGAGGAAACGTCGCCAGAACTCGCGCGTTGGGGCGCACGCGGCGTCGTCTTCGAGCGTGCGCGAGCGCAATCGTCGTGGACCAAAATGTCGATGGCTTCGATGATGACCTCGCTCTGGCCGCGATCCCATGGCATCCGAGAACCGAACGACGGGTTGGCGGATGGAGCCTACACACTGGCTGAGGTGTTGAGCGAAGCCGGCTACCACACGTACGGTGTCCAGACGAATGGATGGCTGGATCAATCTTTCGGTTTTCAGCAAGGCTTTGATCGCTACGTCTTTCCGGCCGGCAAGGGCGCGGAGTCTCTGCCGAAGCCGACGATTTGGCCACATGCCGATCGCGTGTACAAAGAGGCTGTGCGCTTGATCGATGGAAATCCCACAGACGAACCCTTTTTCTTGTATCTGCATTTCATGGACGTCCATGAATACGCTGCGCCGTTGGAATTCAAGGCATTTGGAAGCGATGCCAAGGGGGCGTATCTCGCAGGCATTCGCTGGGTGGACGACGCCATCGAGCGAATTCGAGAGAAGCTGGATGATGCGGGTGTTTTGGATCAGACCGTCATCGTCTTTGCGAGCGATCACGGAGAGACTTTTGGCGAGAACGGCAAGCATGGTCACGCGCGTAACGTGCTGACTCCAGTGCTTCGGGTTCCCCTGGTGATTCGCTTCCCGTTCAAGATGGAGCCGATTCGAGTGAACGCCCAGGTTCGCAATGCTGATATTGCTCCGACGCTGGTGGAACTCGCAGGGGAGCCGATTCCGGAGAGCTTTGAAGGCAGGTCGCTCTTGCCGCTTCTTTGGGGCGCCGACGACGGGAACCGCGACAGTTTCGCCGCCCTTGGCTTTCCCCTGTTCCGGGATGCATCGATTCAGGTGTCGGTCAGCGACGGCTCGTGGTCCTATGCTCGAAACGTCGAGCCCGATCCGAATCCGGCTGAATTTCTTTTCGATCGAGCGGTCGACCCCGAGGAGAATGTGAACCTGATCGATCTCGAGCCGGCCATGGCGGCCACGATGCGCAGCCTGATGGACGAGCATTTGAGTCACGCTCCGGTCTCCGCAGTACGCGGCACGGATGTGCGAATCGATCCCGCAATCGCCGATCGCCTCCGGGCGATGGGTTATCTCCAGTGATCTGACGCTCGAGCCTGCTGGACCTCGATTGCTCTTTCCTTGGATTTGAATTTACATTCGCGTACGAATGCTAATGTATTCGGAACCGGCGGCTCTCGGAAGCCGATCGGTACCGAAATATGGAGGTGGGTATGCAGCGATCGAGTTCCCTGGGAAGAGCGGGTCCCTTTATCGCGGCGCCCTTGGCCATGACTCTGGTTCTGGGTGTCTGCGTATCGGCTGCCGGCGCGCAGCTTGAGGACGCAGTCAGGGTTCGTGAAAAGGCGAACGGGGAGTCCGCCGAATCACAGAAGCGGATCGATGGTCTCAGCGAAAGGACTGCCGATCTCACGGAAGAGTATAGAACGGTCACGGCACAGATTGACGCGCTTCGAGTCTACGTCGGCCAGCTCGAAACCATTGTAGCGACACAGAAGCAGGAGATCGAGACGGTCCGTGATGAAATCGAAAACGTGACGGTCGTCGGTCGACAGATCACACCGCTCATGTTGCGCATGATTGAGTCTCTCGAACAATTCGTCGCGTTGGACGTGCCCTTTCTGCCGATCGAACGGAGCGAACGTCTTACTGAGCTGCGCGACATCATGGCGCGAGCCGACGTGAGTGATTCGGAGAAATATCGACGTCTTCTAGAGGCCTACCAGATCGAAAACGAATACGGGCGGACGATCGAGGCCTATCGCGGCGAGCTGGAGATCGATGACAGTGCCCGCGTCGTCGACTACCTGCGAATCGGCCGAATCGCCCTGTACTACCAAACCCTTGACGGACAATCGATCGGCGTCTGGGACTCCGATCGCGAGGGTTGGGAAACCCTCGACGGAGGCCACCGAAGTGCAATTCGGCAAGGGATCCGGGTTGCTCGCAAGGAGACGGCGCCCGATCTGCTACGTCTGCCCATTCAGGCTGCAACGGCCGCGGAGGTCGTGAAATGAAGTCGCGAACGGGGACGATCGGATTCATCGTGTCGACCCTCTTGCTCGCGAGCTTACTCGCCGGGACGAGCGCGTCCGCGCAGAATTCGCCAGCGGCCGCAGAGGCCGGGTCGACAGCGACTTCGCTCGACGAACTCCTTCAGCGCGTTCGTTCTGGGTGGGAGGCCGAGCGTGCCGAGAATCGCGAACGCGAGGTCGTCTTCAAGCGGGCTCAACAGGATCAGCGTCGGCTTCTGACTGAAGCCGAGCAGGCCTTGTCTCGACTCGAGAAGCGCAGTGAAGAACTCGAGCTGGAATTCCAAACGCACGAAGGCGTGCTAGCCGAGCTGGCCGAAGTCCTACGTGAACGACTCGGCGTATTAGGCGAACTCTTCGGTGTCGTACGACAGGTTTCTGGTGATACGGCGGGACTGCTCGAAGCCTCGTTCTCGAGTGCGGAGATTCCCGGACGAAGTGAATTCCTGGTCGAACTCGGCAAGAGCAAGTCGCTGCCCAAGATCGAGGAACTCGAGCGGCTCTGGTTCGAGCTTCAGCGTGAGATGACGGAGTCCGGCAAGGTCGTTCGGTTTCGGGCTGTGGTCATCAGTCCGGATGGAACAGAATCTGAGCGAGAAGTCACTCGAATCGGCCTCTTCAATGCTGTCTCCTCGGGTCGGTATCTAAATTGGGATGATCGAGTTCATCGACTCACAGAGCTACCCCGTCAGCCTTCGGGCCGCTATTTGAGCACCGTCTCAGAGTTCGAAAGTGCCAGCGGTGGCCGAACGGTTCTCGCCATCGACCCTTCACGAGGCGTTCTACTCGAGTCACTCATGGAAACCCCGAGTCGCCAGGAGCGCGTCGCTCAGGGTGGCGTAATTGGGTACACGGTCCTTGGCCTCGGCTTCATCGCTGGGATCGTAGCGATTGTCCGACTCGTGCAGCTTGTGCAGGTGAGTCGCAAGGTTCGGTCACAGCGGCAAAATATCGAGACCTTGGGAGAGAATCCGCTAGGGCGGGTCCTCGGTGTGTATGAGGAAAGTCGCGACGCTGATCCCGAGGCGCTCGAACTCAAGCTCGATGAAGCGGTTCTCCGAGAGTCGGCGAGACTAGTGAAATTTCTTTGGGTGGTGAAGGTCGTCTCGGTCGTGGCTCCGCTGATGGGTTTGCTCGGCACGGTGACCGGAATGATCCAGACCTTCCAGATCATTACGCTCTTCGGTACGGGAGATCCGCGGCTCATGGCAGGTGGGATTTCCGAAGCGCTCGTGACTACGATGCTTGGACTCGTCGTGGCGATTCCGCTGGTGCTGCTGCATAGCGCAGTCGCCAGCCTCGCCCAGGGTGTCGTCGACGTGCTTCAGGAGATGAGCGTCGGTCTGGTTGCCCGACGCATGGAGGGCAGCGACGCGTGACGTTTGGACCGATCGATGCCGTCCTCGATTTTCTCGAGCGCGGGGGCGACGTGCTCTACGTCATTCTTGCAGTGACCGCCGTGATGTGGGCTCTGATCGTCGAGCGCATTCTCTATTTTCGTGGAACAAGTCGGCGCGATGTCCAAAACGTGATAGCGGAGTGGGGCGCCCGCGCCGAGCGGACGTCCTGGTGTGCGGGTCGCATACGCCAACTGCTGATCGCTGGTATCTATGAACGAATGCGTCACTCGCTTCCGCTCATCAAGGGATTGGTTGGCATTTGTCCTTTGCTCGGCCTTCTCGGAACGGTGACAGGCATGATCGAAGTCTTTGATGTGATGGCCGTCGCGGGGACTGGTAACGCTCGTGCTATGGCATCCGGTGTATCGAAGGCGACGATCCCGACCATGGCTGGACTCGTTGCGGCGCTGTCGGGCCTGACGGTGAACAGTGCTCTCGAACGCTTCGCGAATGCCGAAACCGAACGCGTTGCCGACCATTTGACGCAGGAATGAAGGCCGCCAGTGAGTACCAGCCATGAGGTATAGCCATGCGCCAACGAAAACAGATCCTCAATAGCGAAGATAGTGAAGTCGACGTGACGCCGATGCTCGACGTCGTCTTCATCATGTTGATCTTCTTCATAGTGACGGCTTCCTTCGTGAAGGAGTCCGGTGTCGACATCAGCCGCCCCGGCGCAGCGACCGCCGAAATGATGGAGCGGGGAAATATTCTGATCGCCATTACCGAGGGGGACATCGTCTGGATCGACAAGCGGGAGGTGGATTCGCGCGCGGTGCGAGCCAACGTCGAGCGGCTTCGAGCAGAAAATCCCGAGGGCTCGGTTGTGATTCAGGCCGATCGACGATCGTCCAATGGCCGGTTGGTCGAAGTGATGGATGCCGTTCGATTGGCGGGTGTCTATGACGTTGCCCTTGCGGCCGAAGTGACGAGGTAGCGGAGCGGCAATGGCCCGTCGCTACCTGATCGCGACCGTCTGTACGGCCTTCATCACCTTCGGTCTCTTCTGGGTGATGCAATATCTCGTCTCAGCCGGTCGTGGATTACCGGAGGACACGGCGAAGCGTCGACACATCCAGATGGTGCGCCTGATTCGGGATTCCGATACCCAGACCCTCGACCGTCGAAAACCCGAACGTACGCCGCCGCCCGCCAAGCCGCCGCCGCCGCCGCTTTCAGTGCAGGACTCGGCCAGTCCCGTGCAGAGAATGGCGCCGATGCTGGCCCCCACTTTCGACGCGAGCGGTGGCGGGTTTGCGATGGGGGGTGCTTTTCTCGGTGACCCAACGAGCGACTCCGACGTGATGCCTCGCGTTCGTATACAGCCGCAATATCCGATGCGCGCCTATCAGCGGGGGGTCGAGGGCTATGTGGTCGTGGAGTTCACGATTGCACCGGACGGTTCGGTTCGCGATCCGGTCGTCATCGACTCGAAGCCCGGTTCGATTTTCAATCGCGCGGCAATCGCAGCGGTCCGAAAGTGGAAGTACGCACCGAAGATCCAGGATGGTGTCGCTGTAGAGCGTCTTGGTGTTCAGACGCAAATCGATTTCGAAATGGATGAGGGCTGAGCAAATGCGTCCATCCGCTTCATTGAGTTCTCTCAGGAACAGACGTCGCTCGACATTATGGCTGTTTGTGTTGGTCTCGTTTCTTGCGATGGTGGTTGCTGGGCCGAATGCGATTGCCAAGGAAAAGTCGAGGAGAGCCAGCCAGACGGTCGGAGAATACGCGTACAAGAGACTTTCGAAAGCGAACGAATTTCTCGCAGGCGAGAGTTATGCCGAAGCGCGGAGCGAACTCGAAGCGCTGTTGGCACGCAAGAAGATCAACTCCTACGAGCGTGCGATGGGCCGGCAGACACTCGGATACGTACAGGCGAATCAAGATCAATTCCCTGATGCCATTGAGAGTTTCGAAAAGGCTCTGGGTCTTGCCGCTCTCCCTGAACCGGCAGAGCTAAACATCCTCTTCACGGTTTCTCAGCTTCATCTTTCACTCGGCCATACGGAGAAGTCCGTCGAGATTCTAGAGGAGTGGTTTCGGCGGACGTCGGCGCCCGGCGCTCGCGCCCATTTCACGCTAGCGAGCGGCTATACCGCGCTCGGTCGATACGATGATGCGTTGGTGCATGCCCAAGCAGCCGTCAACAAGTCGGAAGCGCCGGCGGAATCCTATCTACAGCTACTCGCATCGGTGAACTACAATCTCGGCCGTTTTCGCGAGATGGCGGGTGTCTTGGAAATTCTCGGCAATCGATTTCCGAAGAAAACCTATTGGATGCAGCTCTCCGCCGCCTACCGCGAAATCGGGGAGAACGAGAAGTCTCTTGCAGTTCAGGAACTCGCCTACCAACAAGGGTTCCTGAGTGGCGAACGCGAACTCAGCATCTTGGCTCAGCTCTATCTGTTCGAGAGGCTGCCCTACAAAGCGGCGCGAGTGCTCGAAAAGGGATTGAAGAGCGAAGCGATTGGGCAGGATACCGATGTCTGGGAACTGCTCGCCAACGCATGGCTGCAGGCTAAGGAATACGAACGCGTCGTCGAGCCGCTCGAGAAGGCGGCGGCGCGCTCTGCGAATGGAGATCTTTTCGTTCGGCTTGGACGCGTGCATATTCAAAACGAAGACTGGTCGAGGGCGGCCGTTGCACTGACCGACGGCGTGGAGAAGGGCGGGTTGGCCGATCTAGGCACAGCGCACCTCCTGCTCGGAGTTGCTTATGCAAACGGCTCCAAACCAGATGCGGCGTTTCGAGCGCTCCGAGAAGCGAGTCGCTTCGAACGAAGTCGCGGGCCCGCCAGAGAATGGATCGCCCACATCGAACAGAGCCAATAGCAATTAGATGCACCAGTGGATTCGGTGTGACTGCACGATCCGGCATCGGGATGACTTCAGGCGTGAGAGGAGAACGCCCGCAGCGAGATCGTCCCTGCCGACGTGCCCTAGGGGGCTTTCAAATTGGTGATCCCCCCGCACAAAAGAATGGTCAGGATCGATTCTCATCATGATACAATCACGAATGAATGAAACTATAAACCACTTGCTTACGCGAGGAGGAGTGAACTAGATGAGGCAATTTCATTTAGGAGCTGGAGCCCGGATCGGATCGAGCATTGGGCTCGGCCTGCTCGTGGCGTTCATGGCGGGCAGTGCGTTCGCTGCGCCTTTCGACATTACCGACACGACACCGCGCGCGATTGTCGTTGACACCGAGGCGAGCGCAGATCCCATCATCGTTGGCACGAGTGGGGGCGCGAGCTTCCCGGGCGGCGCCGTGAACCAAATTGTTGGAGCCTGGACTTCCGATGGCGTGACCGGCACGATTACGTTCACAGCGGCGGCCCTAGAGGCCTTG
The DNA here is from genome assembly GCA_029941885.1 of Myxococcota bacterium. GTDB lineage: Bacteria > Myxococcota_A > UBA9160 > UBA9160 > UBA4427 > UBA4427. The sequence continues at coordinate 1,331 of JAPYTP010000024.1, read as the reverse complement.
TTTCTCGCGAGCCCGTCGCTCGCCGCCTTCCCAGTCATCCCGGGCAGCACAAGTTCAACATTTACGATCGATATCGCTTCCGGTAACGGGAGCTGGGATTTTGAGGGTGGCTTCGATTTTGACAGCATTCCACCAGCCGTCGATACCCTGACCTTTGGGCAATCGTCTTCGGGGGGTCCTTACCTTCCCTTGGGTATCGTCGGCTCCGTCGCCGGCTACGAGGAAGACTTTCTCGCGCCGGGCGTCTTGGTCTTCTGTACCGATGTAACTACCTTCATCGGCGCACCGGGGGGCTGTGGTGCTTTCGCGGATGGCGGGCTTATGACGTTCGGACCGCCTGGTTTTGCCTTGGTGCCCGCCTACGCCTACATCCCGGCGAGCGGTCTCCTGAATATGACGGGCAATGTTTTCGCTTCGACATCCAGTGCACCCACGTGGTCGGGAGTAGGTGATGTCCGCTTGAGTGAGGTTCCGCCGCCCGTGCCCGGGCTCGGTCCTTGGGGCATGATCGTCCTCGCCCTCGGCTTGGCCTTCGTGACAGTCGGCGTCTTGCGTCTTCGTGGGACCGCCGCTGGGTCTTCAGTCTGAGGATCATGGTTCGATTGCTCGGTGGGGCACCATAGCCACCCGGCGATCGGGCCAGAATGCGAAAAGTGTCCGAGGCCAGCCCGCGCGGTTCTCGAGGAGCACCGGCTCGCTCTTGCGCGTCTATTCGGCTCTCACGAAAAAGGACGCCCGGATCGAATCCGGGCGCCCTTTGGTTTTCTCGGCGTGAACGCCTAGATCAGACCTCAGGTCCTAGGCCTTGATGTTCGCGCTCGCTGCCTTCACGGTCTTGACGATTTGGCCGGCGACCTTGTACGGGTCGGCGTTGCTGGCGGGGCGGCGATCTTCGAGCCATCCCTTCCAACCGGCGTCGACCGTCGCGATGCCGATTCGAATCGAGGCACCTCGATCCGCGACGCCATAGCTGAACTTATCGATCGACTGGGTCTCGTGAGCGCCGGTGAGGCGCTGGTCGTTGTCGGCACCGTACACGGCGATGTGTTCGGCGATGACGGGTTCGAAGGACTTGCAGATCTGATCGTAGACGGACTGGCTACCGCAGGTGCGGAGCAGGTTGTTCGAGAAGTTTGCGTGCATTCCCGATCCGTTCCAATCGCCCTTCACCGGCTTCGGCTCGAGGTTGATCGAATAGCCGTAGCGTTCGGCCGTTCGTTCGAGCAGGTAGCGGGCCACCCAGGTTTCGTCGCCGGCGCGCTTGGCACCCTTGGCAAAGACCTGGAATTCCCACTGGCCCATCATGACTTCGGCGTTGATGCCTTCAATCG